>NZ_OY764213.1 GCF_963668165.1 Marispirochaeta sp.
TACGACTGAGGCACAAACTGCGCCAGCTTAACGGTTTGCAGCTCAACTGGGTGTTATGTATAATATGGAGATAATAGGTTTGGGTTGAGTTTGTGACAAAAAAACAAATTGTACAAGGCTACAAAAGGAAATACAAAGCAATTGAAATTGCTACAAGAAAGCTAACTGAATTAACAACTACAATTATATCTAGTGAATCAATTCAGACACATGCTATCCTGGGGCGAACAAAAAGTATTGATAGCTATGCAAAAAAAGTAGAGCGTTATGATAGACTTGAAGATAATATAACTGATTATATTGGTCTACGCATTATAACCTATGTACAATCTGATGCAGATAAAGTATGCAATATCATAGAAAAAGAATTTAGTATTGATGAAAAGAACTGCATAAATAAGAATAATGACTTGGGTGCAGATAAAATAGGATACCGGTCAATCCATTATATCGCAAAGTTAAAAGAAGATAGAACAGAGTTAGTAGAATATAAAGATATGAAAGAATACTGTTTTGAAATACAAGTACGTACTTTACTACAACATGCTTGGGCAGAAATAGAGCATGATAGAAAATATAAATTTTCTGGGGTATTACCTTTGTCAATACAAAGAAGATTGAATCTTGTATCAGCTGTTCTTGAAGTTGCGGATAATGAGTTTAATGCAATTGCCCAGGAATTTGATGTATATTATAATTCGATAGAATCAGATATCAGAAATAAGAAATATGATGCCGAAATAAATTCAACTACTTTGTTTGAGTATATAAAACAAAATTATCAGAAATATTTTAAAAACTCCAACTGGGTTAAACTTTTTCAGGAAAACAACGAAGAAATGATTAATGAACTTATAGATTATGGTGTGCACACCATAAATGAATTAACCCAGCTCGAGAAAGTTGATTATTTTAATAAAATAATTTACTCGAATCATGAACAAACATTCATTGGGATATTACGTGACTTGATGATTATAAATGACTATAAAAGATACTTTAAAAAAGCATGGAAAAATCATTGGGACGGTATAGATGACGAAACAGAAAATATTTACGTAGACTTTGGGATTCCAGTAAAGGAACTTTACTCAAAATATAAACTATCGCATCTGAATGATGATGAATTCGAAGAAGATGAATTTGATGAAAATGATTTACCTTTCTGATATATACATAACCTGCAGTTGGAGCAGACAAACCTACTGTCACAGTTTGTGCGGAAGTAAAGAAAAGTGAACAACAGTTTTGCATTGTTCTATCGAATCAGTGGAGTTATACTGTTTCTGAAAGATGCACAAACTGCGCCAGCTTAACGGTTTGCAGCTCAACTGGGTGTTATGTGGACATAGGTTCAGATACAGATATCCTTCTGTTTTTTCGCTAATATATGATGTTGGAAGTCATGAAGAATGGATGAAAAAGAAATAGATATTAATGAGATTGATAAATACATCAATTTTTATAATATGCTTTCATTTTCAACTGCACCTTGGTTAGCCCAGGGAATTAATACAATTGTGAATTTGGATACTCAGGTTTACTCATCGATTAGCGAAACAATTAAATCAATAAAGTATCTCCTTCATATTGGGAGAATAAATGATGCGTATACATTATTGAGAAAGTATTATGATTCAACAATGATAAATATATATACTAATCTCTATCTTCTAGAGAATTTCTCAATAGAAAACGAAATTGTAGCAAAAATTGAGAACTGGAGAAGAGGAATAGAAAAATTACCAGAATATAGAATAATTTCTCAATATATTAATAACTCAAAAAATATTTCGGAAATTAATAGAATTCTATAATGAGCCCAGGAAACGAGACAGCTTCTGGGGGTGCCTTTAAGGTGTAACTCTCGCCTTCCAGGGAGCAGAGAGGTATAGTAGTACCATGAGGAAGAGCTACAACACCGCATTCAAATCGAAAGTGGCACTTGAGGCTATCAAGGAGCAGGAGACCATACAGCAGATTGCACTTAAATACGATGTGCATCCGAACCAGGTATCGCAGTGGAAAAAGCAGCTGCCGGACAATCTTCCTGCGACTTTCGAGCGTCCTAATAAGAAGCGAGAAGAGGAGCGCAGGCTTGAGCAGGAGCGCGACCAACTGCTGCGAACTGTTGGAGAACTGACAGTTGTGAACGAATTCCTCAAAAAAAAACACCGCGAGTATTACGGGAAAGATCCGGAATGATTGATCCGAACCATCCCGAGCTGAGCATAGCGCAGCAGTGTCGTACTCTTGAGGTCACTCGGAGCTCCTACTACCGCAAAGGCCGAGATATGCGAACAGAGACGGATCTGGAGGATCTCACAGTCATTCTGGAGTATCACAAGAAGGTCCCCTTTTACGGCTATCGCAAAGTATCACGAGTGCTGTTACCCGAGCATCCTCACCTGACCAGAAAACGAGTCAGGCGGCTGATGAAGCGTTTTGGACTGCGGGCATTATATCCTGGGCCAAATCTGAGCAAGGCACGCAACGATCACAAGAAATATCCGTATTTGTTGCGCGGTAAGCAAATACGGCATCCCAATCAGGTTTGGGCCAGTGATATCACCTATATTGGTCTTCCGCAGGGGCACGTCTATCTGGTGGCTATAGTGGATCTGTACTCTCGTAAGGTCTTGAGCTGGCGGCTTTCGAATAGCATGGATCCGTCATTCTGTGTTGCCGCGCTGCAGGAGGCGATCGAGACCTATGGGGTCCCGGCGATCTTTAACACGGATCAGGGTAGCCAGTTCACAAGCAGGGCCTACCTGTCGGTGTTGGAAGAACACCAGGTGGAGATCAGCATGGACGGCGTTGGCCGCGCACTGGACAATGTGTATGTCGAACGACTGTGGCGCTCATTGAAATATGAGGATATCTACCTGCGGTCATATGAGAGCATGGTGGAATTACATCATGGGATTGAACACTACTTCACGTTCTACAACACCGAACGGCTACACCAGTCGCTGGAGTACAGGACACCGGAAGAGATGCATCAATCATTCGCTACGGAGAACCCGCTGCCGTTGGCAGCGTAGAATAAAACAGGAGGGAGGAGTACACCTTAAACTTCCTATAAAACTGTCTTGACAATTGGGCGCAGTTCATTCTTACGAAAGACAACCGATACAAAAAAATACGTGATAGATGTAATAATCAAACACATTATAACTATTTTATACTTAATCTTAATAAAATACAAATTGCAAGTAAAAAAAATTATATCGATACATTTTGTGATGACATAAGAAACATATTTATAAAACACTTTGCGTATATTTTTTATATTAACGATCATTATTTTATGTCAAGCGATTATGTTGAATCATTAGAGATGGGAGAAGAACCAGAAGTGGGATCTGAATATTGGGTTTTTCCTTTTATCCAAGAAATATTTGATAATACGATAAAGAAATACAGGCCGGATATTGCAATTATAATTATGGAAAAAAGCAATATGCAATTAAAATGAATAGATTGAAAATACTTTAATAGTAGAAGGTAGATGAATTGATGCGCACATAACCAGCAATTGGAGCAGTCATGGCTATTGTCATGGTTTGTGCTACTGGTTCCAGGATATGAGTTTTTAGAACAGGGTGGTGTGAGCTGAATAGGTGATATTCTGTTGATTGGTAGCAGCACAAACGCATGCCAACTTCACGCCACGCAGCTCAATTGGATGTTCTACAGACATAGGATATTAAATGAGAATTAATAAGTTAATTTTAAAAAATTTCAGAGGGTATAAATCAGAAACAATTATTGATTTTAACGATTTTTCAGTACTTATTGGAAGAAATGATATTGGCAAATCAACAGTTCTCGAAGCATTAGATATATTCTTTAATGATAAAAAAGCGAATAGTCCTTATTCAAAAGCGGATTTATCCGTCTCAGGATCTAGTGAAGCTTTGATTGGGATTGTTTTCAGTGATTTGCCTGATACCATAATTGTAGATACCAGTATTCATACAACTTTTGATGATGAGTATATGCTAAATGAAAATTCTAAACTCCAAATAAATAAAGTATATGGTGCCTCAGGTGTCAAAAAAATTGAATATTGCTCTATTTCTCCAACAAAAAGAGAACTTAGAGAATTGATTACCAAAAAGATAGATGAGCTAAGGGCAATAGCTGATGAACTAGAAGTTCCGATAGAAAACTATAATGGTTCTCAGAGTTCATCCATTAGAAAAGCTATATACCAACACTGTGAAAGTCAATTAGATCTTCGTTTACAGAAGACTACTATTCTGAAGACAAGTGATAAAACACAAAATCCAGGCAAAGAGATATTGTCTCAAATTGAATCATACTTTCCGGTATATTCATTGTTTCAATCAGATAGAAAAAATGAAGAAAAAGATTCTGAAGTTCAAAGCCCTATGAATTCAGTAATCCAAAAAATTCTAAAAGATCCAACTCTTCAAACAACTTTAGATTCTGTAAAAAGTACAGTAGAAACAGCCGCAAAGCAGGTAGCAGCTAGTACCATTGAAAAATTGAAAGAAATGAATCCAGAAATTGCTGACTCATTAACTCCAATATTTTCTGAACCAAAATGGGAAAGTGTATTTAAATTTAATCTATTTAATGATGAAGGTATTTCGTTAGATAAGAGAGGAAGTGGGGTTCGAAGGTTAATCTTACTAAATTTCTTTAGAGCTCAAGCAGAAAAGACACGCCATGAAAAAAATGTTCCCCATATTATTTATGCACTTGAGGAACCAGAAACATCTCAACATCCAAAACATCAAATGATGTTGATAGATGCCTTTAAAACAATATCAGAATATAAAAATAATCAAGTTATATTAACTACGCATAGTCCGGGGATCTCAAAATTAGTAAATCCAGATAGTTTAATATTACTGGATACAAACGAAAGTGATGAAATCGTTGCAAAATCAAAAAATGATGAAATATTTAGAAAGATTTCTGAAGAACTTGGTGTAATGCCTTCTATTGAATTATCAGATATTACAAATGTTCAATTAGCTATTTGTGTTGAAGGAAAAAACGATATATCATTTTTAAAGAAAATAAATCAACTTGAAGAATTCCAAAATATTATTGATCTGAATGATGACCGAATTATAATACTTCCTATGGGTGGTAGTACCTTACAGTATTGGGTCAATAACGATTACTTATCAAAACTAAATCTAAAACAGTTTCACTTATATGATAGCGATATCGGTTCAGATCAACCTCATAAGTACAATAAGTATATTGAGATAATCAATAGTCAAGAGAATGCAAATCAGGCATTAGAAACAAGTTTCAGAGAGATGGAAAATCTATTTCCAATTTCTCTTCTTCATGAACTGTATAATATTCCAAAAATTGACTTTGAGGATTATGATGAAATTAGTATACCAGAACTAATTGCTAAAAATAATTATAAGGTAGCTCAACCAGAGAAGGACTGGGATGAATTAGAAAAAGAAGATAAAAAAGAGAGAATGAGGAAAGTAAAAAATCAATTGAATATGACACATATTGAATCATTAAAAATCGAACATTTGATTGAAAATGGGAATTTTGAAGAAGTTCGTGGATGGTTTGAAAAAATAAGATCCATGATAACAGAGTAATTATTATATGGTCAGTCTGTTCTATTCTGTATTCAATAGACAAAAGATGAGGAGAGTATAAAAATGGAAAAACTTGAGAAAAATAAGATTTATACTCAATTAGTCAGTAAATGTAATTATGAATTAAACCAAGAAAGTGCTCATATAATTACTTTGATAAATGATGTTGTAGATGAATCCTGTAGTCTTTCAAAAACTATTATTAAGCATATGCCAGAATACACATTACATGATGAAACTCATTTATTTCGTGTATTAATGATAATGGAAAGGTTAATCCCTGAATCTACTTTATTATTATTGTCGATCCCTGAATTAATGTTACTGATTATTACTGCATTTCTACATGATATTGGAATGGCTCCACCTGAAGATAAAGTAAAAGCGTGGAAACGTATTTGGAATGAGAGTGAACCAACTGAAGAGGAACTAAATGAATTCTCAAAATTTAATAGGTTTAGAGATACATTTCCTAACAAGATCTTAGAAATAGAGAAATTACGGAATAATGATCATTTCTCTCAAGCCACTTTAATCGAAGATTATATTATATCTGAGTATATAAGAAGCACACATGAAGAAAGAGCCAGAGAGTATATAGCTCTAAACTGGGCTGACAAATTATTGTATAAAGATAAGAATCTATCTTATGAAGTTTCAAAATTGTGTTTTAGTCATGGAGCTAATGCACTCTCATTGCTAGAATTAGAAACGAACGTGTTATGTGATGAAAGCAATTTTATTTGTTTACCTTTTATTGGAGTCATTTTAAGATTAGCAGATATATTAGATTTTGATGCTAAAAGGACTCCTTCAGTTCTTTTTTCTCATTTAGCGGTAAAAAATCCAGTATCACTTAAAGAATGGCAAAAACATAGAGCTGTTCAATCTTGGATTATTAAACCTGATAAAATTGCTTTTCATGCTAAATGCAGTCATCCTGCAATTGAGAAAAGCATTTATGATTTCTGTGATCAGATCGATAAAGAATTAATTAATTGTAATAATGTTTTAAGTCGAATCAATGATGATTTTCGGGATGAAATGGGTTTTTATCGAATTCCTTTACCTCCAAAAGTCGATAGATCTAAAATTCTTCCAGAGATTGATATTTTAACTGATAAACCTATATATATTTATGGGCACCTCTAAATACTACTCAAAAATAAGGTTTTGGGGTGCCTATTTTGAATTTCTATCAGCACTACATGGCTGATTGCCAACTAAAATACTATTTACTTTTTGCCTTTCACATTTTTGAGGCAGGTTTTTTCCGCTTATCTTCATTTTTTATATCCTTTGCAGCTGTATGTACCGGTTCATATTGTAGGTCAGATTCATGAGTCCGATTATCGCCTCAGCTCTTTGCTTACCTATGGACCGTAACGTTGAACCATTCATGCTGTTATGTATAAAGCCAAATATATGTTCTACTCGAGCTCTCACTTTGGACTTCTTCCGATTTTTCTCTTTTTGTTTTTCCGTAAGTGGATTATTTCTATATCCCTTTTCGTGTATTCTGTTTCGTATGTTCCTGGTATCTAAGATCTCTTTTATTGGGCCACCGGCATAAGCAGAGTCCCCATACACTTCATGGTGGGAATCATCTTTTTCTAAAAGATCTTCTAAGATTTGGGAATCATGCACAGAGGCATCGCTTACTCCATAGGTTTTTATGAGCTTGGATTTCTTACATGCTTTCACATGGTTCTTGTACCCGAAATGCCGTTTTCCGCCCTTGCTGGTCCATTTGGCGTCGGTGTCCTTCTGTCTTTTCTTCGATTCATTCCAACTCTCAGGAGTTTTTCTGTTTTTGATCTCTTTGTTTTCTTCTCTACTGTTCCGTTGCTTTGGCGCCTCAACAAAGCTGGCATCGACGATATTTCCACTTTGAGCAATGACCCCTTTCACCATAAGAAACGATCGAAACTTTTCGAATAGAATTTCAATTTTCCCTTTCTTTGTAAGGGTCTCGCGAAAATGCCAGATGGTCTTCTCATCCGGTACGGTGTCATTTATCTGCAAGCCCAGAAATCTCATAAAAGAAAGCCTGTCTAAAATGTGAAACTGCATCTGAGCGTCGGAGAGATTGTACAATCTTTGAAGCACCAGGATTTTGAACATCATCACATAATCAAATGGAGGTCTTCCTCCAGGTCCTTTTGCTTCTTTACGAAAGGCTTTCTTAAGGATCGGACGAAACATTTCCCAATTGATGTATTCATCCAGCTTTCGAAGCGGATCTCCCTGTTTGCTGATTTTCTCCAGACGGAAATCTTCATCAAAAAAGCCTTTTTGTTGTGCCACCTCTCATCCTCCTTATGGGAGAATATCACAATTATTTTTTTTGGGAAATTCCTCTAGTTTTTAGAGATTGTATGATTTACGTGGTTGGGCGCAGAGAGTTATCCTCTATCTGACGGGATTGGGGAGCCGGCGGTAGGTTGAGGGCACCGGGAGGCATAAGACCTCGCTTTAGAGATTAACTGAAACCTGCCACCGAACACCATAGAGCGGTGCGCCGAGTGACCGGCGCAACCGCGAATAGGAGTACGGTGTAACTCGCGTCTGACCAAAGACTCCCAGTCCTTCTTATAACCGAAAGGAGGGAAAAATGGAAGAGAAGATTCGGTATGTAGGCATCGACCTTGGTAAACGGACTTACCAGTGTGCGATTCTCGATGAGAAAGCCAAGAATCAACAGTTCAATGGAAAAGCCGATGGGATTGGCTTAGAGCGACTTGCCAAGAGATTGGGTAATGATGATTTGGTAGGACTGGAAGCGGGGAACAATGCGTTCAATATTGCTCGATATCTGACTGACCGGGTTGGGTGCCATGTTGTTGTTCTGAACCCTGGGAAGCTTGCAATGATTTACCAATCGCTGAAAAAAACGGATAGGGAAGATGCAGTACAAATTGCCCGCCTGTTACAGCGGAACCCGGTAGAAGAATTGCCAACCGTACCGTTGCCAACGAAGAAAGAGGAAGAGGAGAGGTCAGTTGTAGCCGAACTGGCAACTTACAAAGCAGACCGAACAAGGTACATAAACCGGCTCCATAGTGTGTTTCTCGATTCGGGTATTACAACGATAACGAAAGCGGATCTAAAAACGGCATCGAACAGAGAGAAGAACGTATTGACCCTTCTTACCGGACGGCATGTTCGAGAAGCGAGGCGACTGATAGAAATGGTTGCCTACTGTGAAGCGATTATTGAAGATTTAGAACAGGAAACAAAGCAGTTCCTGGAATCCGAGAAGAACACTGGGATTCTCATGTCTGTCCCAGGAGTCGGTCCTGCTACCGCGTTGGCTTTTATTGCCTACGTAGGGGATGGAAGTCGATTTGCGAATGCAGATCAGGTGGCAAACTACGCAGGCCTCACACCTCGGGTCGATAGCTCTGGGGAAACTCATCGAATGGGGCCAATATCAAAGCAAGGATGTGCATATTTGCGCAGAGTGATCGTACAGGCAGCATGGTCACTGGTGCGTTCGAAAAGTGGGGGGCACTTGAAAGAGGCTTACAAAACTTTAATCACTCGAAAACCTAAAGCAGTAGCGATTATTGCCATTGCTCGGAGATTAGTAAAGCTTCTGTACACCTTGGTGACAAAGAAGACATATTATCGGTATAGCCAGCTTAAAGAGAGGCTTGCGAAGCTGAAATATCATAAATTACAAATTATTGGATTGGGGTCTTGACGTAAAACATAGGAGGTGCCCTTATAAAGATACTTCTTTTGAATTAAGCAAGAATCAAATAATCGATCTATTGATGGGAACAAAACTATATGATGACACGAAATCAGCATTAAGAGAACTTATTCAGAACTCTATAGATGCCTGCTTGGTTGCTGAAGCTTTATGTAATGCTCTAGATATTAAGTATGATCCAGAAATCATAGTAAGATATTATTCAGAGAATGAATGTGATTATTTAGAAGTTGAAGATAATGGCATCGGAATGAACCAAGAAATAATTCAAAATTACTATTCGAATGTAGGTTCATCATATTATAAATCAAAAGATTTTTATGATTTAAAATCAAAGACACAAATGAAATTTGAACCCATTTCTAGATTTGGAATTGGTATTTTGTCTTGTTTTATGGTTTCAGATACTATTGAAGTAGAGACAAGAAAATTACTTGATTCTGGAGATAAAGATGATCCCTTGAATTTATCTATCGAAGGTTATGATAGTATTTTTATGATAAAGTCAGGTTCTTTTATAAAACATGGAACCAAAACAACTCTAACTTTACGGAAAAAACAAAATCCGTGGGAGAAAATCCGAAGTAATAAATTTATATCATATGTTAAAGAAGCAATTCCAAACCCTCCTGTAACAATAAAAATTGAAACTGATAATAATGACGAGGTATATTCTGAAATCAATGCCAATACATTTTCAGAAATTAAAGCAAAATCATTGGAAAATTCATTTTGGGATGATGAAGATTATATAAAAGAAATTGAGTTTGACCTTTCTAATGCAAAGTTAGGATTAAATGGCAATGTTTTAATTTCAATCCTTGAAGAAGACGAAATTCCTGTAACTAAAATAGAGGATCTTTCACGAACTGTTAAAATAGATGATGAAGAGTATGATCTTGAAAGTAAAATTGTTTTAAAAAATAATGAAATTGAAAAAATAGGTACAGTTATAGAGGTTGATGTAGATTCAGGTATTAGCACAAGTGATAATACAAATACTATAAAAAGATCAAAATCAAGATTTTCTATACATGGAATAGATTATCCAGCAGGAATATTTCCTGAAATTTATGATAGAAAGAAAAAAGCAAAGCTTCGATGGCCATTACCAATGAATCTAGTTTTAGATATAACAGGCTCAAATGATCTTGATTTGAATTCAGCACGGACAGAAATCATATATAATAAAAAGTGGCTATATTTTGAGTTTAATCTAGCAAATGAGATTATCAAATCTCTCAAAAAGAATACTACTGACGAATATTTTACTGCTTTAGTAGAAGCCCTTTTAGAAATAAGTGAAAGTGAAATTTTAAATGAAGTTCTAAATAAATACTGTACATAGGCTGTAGAAATCGGGTAGCCGGGGGATTTTCTCCCCCAGCCCCCACACCACCCCGCATGCGGGTCCGCACGGGGCGGTTCATTCCCTGGAGCAGATCCTGCTCCCCTGCCGTCAACTGTAGCCTTGGATTTTACACCAGAGAGCTTTCACATTGACCAGACCTTGCTCTTCAAGCCATCTGTTCGACATCGCAGCATTGGTTCCTGGGGTCTTTGCCAGGTGCCAATATGATTTGCTGCTGACGGCGTTTATTACCGCAAAATGCTCGGGAAGCCCCAACTCTTTGAGTTTGCGTATCTTTGTTTTGATGCGTCGCCACTGTTTCCAGTAGCACATCCTGATCCGGCGACGAATCCAGTTATCGATGTCTTGTATGGGGGAGTAGAACTGGGATATCCCGAAATAGTTCATCCACCCCCGGACATACTGGGCAAGCTTCTGTAACCGATATTTCATGGAGACTCCCCACGATCTTCCGGTCAGCTCGCGGATTCGTCGCTTGAATTCCTGATAGACCTTGTCCGTCCAGCGGATCTTTGTTCCTTTCAGCGTAAAGCCGAGGAATTCGCACTCGTTGGTTGGGACAACCTTACTTTTGGCGGGGTGAACCGTCAGCTGCAGGGTCGTTTTCAAAAACAGCGTCAGTTCGGCGAGCATCTGTCGGCCTTCAGCCTCAGTTTGGGCGAGAACTACGAGGTGAGTGGCCCCGGGGAATCGCACCCCGAGGCTCTCGCAGAACCGGACTTGAACCTCTCGGCTCATCCGGCTCCCATTATCCAGCCGCTGGTCGAATCTTCCACACATGCCAATGGTGAAATAATTTTGCATCTCTTTTGGCGATGCTTCCAAGCCAATGGGTTGCTCGTCTTTGATGTCTTAGTTTCTTGAACTTCCGTCTGACCCATTTTACTAATGCCCGGTCAACATGTCTTAATACCGAGTACATCTCCGATTTGTAAAAGCGTCCGTAATACTGCATCCATCCCCGTATTACAGGATTGAACATCCTCGACAAATCTTCCAGGGATTTTTCATTCTTTAAGTGCATTCTCCAACCCCTGACGGTCTGTCTCATTGCTTTCTTTGCCTTGTTACTCACTGCGGGTGTAAAGTTGATAAAGTGCTTTCCATACCGATTTTTGGATCTTCTTGGACGGAATGTATACCCCAGAAAATCAAACGATGTATGCTCATACCTTTCTTTTCGATCATCATCTTTACAATAGACGATCTTGCTTTTCTCCGGGTGTATCTCCAGTTTGCATTCCTCAAACCGTTCTCTCAAGCTTTTGTACAGTTCTTCCGCAGCTTGCAGGTTTCTGCAGTGCACAACGCCATCATCAGCGTAGCGGGCAAACGGCTTGTCCGGGTGGGTTCTATCCATCCACATGTCAAAAGCATAATGGAGAAACAGGTTTGCCAGAACAGGACTGATAACACCCCCTTGGGGAGTGCCTTTTGTCCGCTTTACTACTGTTCCATCAGCCTTCTGGAATGGTGCTTTAAGCCACCTCTCAATATAGAGTATCACCCAGGGGATGTCCGTATGCTTCCTTACTGCTTTCATCAGCAGGTCATGGTCAATGTTGTCAAACAAGCCCTTGATATCATACTCCAGCACCCAGTTATACCTCCAGCATCGTTCTCTCGTAACTGCCACCGCGTTAATTGCCGATTTTCCTGGCCTGTATCCATAAGAATCTTTATGGAAATGCGGTTCAACTTCCGGTTCAAAGTAGATCTTTGCGACCATCTGCGCCACTCGATCCGACACTGTCGGTATTCCCAACACTCGATTTCCGCCCTGCTTCTTGGGTATCTCCACTGCTTTCACGGCCGGGGGAAAATAGCTTCCCGATGACATCCGATTCCAAATCTTGTATAGGTTATTCTTCAGATCGGTTTCAAATGCATCAAGGCTCTCATTGTCTATACCAGCCTTCCCCTTATTCGCTTTTACTCGTTGAAATGCCTCCAGCACCGTGTGCCTGGATATCTCGTACGACTTTGCTTTGTCCATTGGCTCCTCCCTTTCGGTTGACCAGCTTCCAAAGCTGGATAATACAGCTTCTTCGCTCCACTCCCATTACAGAAGCTTCAACACTACTACAAGCTGTTCCGCCCCTATACTCCGTATTGGTACTCTCAATCTTGTGGGGCTTCCACTTGATTTTCTCCCTTCTCATCGGAGTCGTAGGTTCCCAAGTTCTCAACTGAAGCCTGTACCACGTTCACGCCATCTCCATGCCGGCCACCGTCTGATCAGTAAGCAGGTTCCTTCCAGACTTATCCCGGGCTAACGACTACTTCCCGGTTTTGATGACATCCCTACGCTTTCGACACTTTATCAATGGTTCACGGGTGTTCGTCTCCATTGGTACATACCTGACAGAGTCTTGCTCTGCCTTTTCCATAACGCTCACTACCATGGCTTTTGGCCACAGCAGCTTATGGTGGTTTGGAGCCTACACCTGCATGCCGGCTCCGAGGGGCCCTCCCTCATCTTCAGTTAAACATGACAGTTCCTCCTTTCGGCGAATTGCTGTCTTCTTGGCGCACGATCATCCGCATAGCGAGCGAATCTCCAGCCCCGTTGTTCCAGTTCCTTGTCCAGTACATCCAGAAGGATGTTGGAAAGTAACGGCGACAATGGGCCGCCCTGGGGTGTACCGATGTCCGTTGACTGCACCGTTCCGTCCTGTTCATGCACCCCGGCTCGCAGATACCGCCCGATCAGGCGCAGAACACTCTTGTCCTTCACCTTCCTGGCGACCTTATGCATGAGGATATCATGGTTGACATTATCGAAGAATTTCTCGATGTCCACGTCTACCGCATAGCGGTATCCATCCTGTACATACTTCTGTACCTGCTGAATTGCTCCGTGAGCCGAGCGTCCCGGCCGAAATCCATGACTGGCGTCGGAAAACGCCGGGTCAAAGATCGGCATGAGGACCTGTGTTATGGCCTGCTGGATCATCCGATCCAAAATAACCGGAATCCCCAACTTGCGTGTGCCGCCGGATGGTTTAGGTATCTCTACCCGTTTCACCGGTTTGGGAATATAGTATCCCCGTAGCACAGCCTGCTTGATACGTTCCCACCGGGGTTTGAGGTAGGCCGGAAACCGAGCGATAGTAATACCGTCAATCCCAGGACCTCCCTCATTCCGTTTGACCTGTTTCCAAGCCTTAGCCATGTTGGCCGATGAAAGAACCGTATCCAGAAGAGAAGTTTCCAAGGCTGGTTTCTCCGTGGTCCGCCCCGTTTTGTCATTCGAGAGAACCATGAGGCTCCTCCTTGTGGAATGTTTGGACCTTCACCGTGAACCAGGCATTACCCCGGCGTTGGCTACTATGTCCTCTGCTGACTTCTGCCTGATTATCTGCCGGATTGCTCCGACCGACGCGATGAGTCCTGCCGTGTTTCCTGTGACTTTCCGTTTGTGTCCCATTTCAGGTTCGTATTCAGGCCGTCACCGCCTGGCACGCCGGGGCTTTGGTACACCGGTTTCCCTTTTCCGGCATCTCGGAACATCGCAGGTCTCACTGCCATTCAGACAGATCTCCCCAGGTAAGAACGCACACCTTCCCCGGAAGCCGAACGATTTACCCTATTCCGCATCCACAGGGCATCGGCATCATTGGCTGCCTCGCCTCGGGAACTAGGCCTTGTATCGTCTTCTTGTTCATCGACTCACCGGTTTCGCCTCGGGCTTCCTCCAGACCAGACCTCGCGGTCAAGCCCTTGCCTCCGACTTGAAGTTGCCGTAAGCTATTTGCTTACGGGTGGATACCTTCAGGGGACTTTCACCCCCGAGCGTACGCTCATGCTGGGCGCACCAATGAGTTGGAGCCGACCGTCCAAAAGCCGCGTGGCGGCTTTTGGACGGCGGCTCAACTCAAGCGTTATCTACATAATAGATGTATTCGAAAAAAGGATAAGAAATGAATATTTTGCATTTGTCTGATTTTCATTACCAAGATAGTAACAGTTCAATTTATCGAAAGTACTTCAATTCCATTGTAGCCGAATTAAAACAAGAAAAAATTGATCTTTTGGTATTCACAGGTGATCTTGTTGATAAAAAATGCTGTGAGTTACAGGTAGCTTATGATTATCTCAAAAAAGAGCTAATTGACAACATAGATGATGTTTATACAGTTTTCGCGTGTGGGAATCATGATATTGATAGGAAGCAAGTCTCTAGTATATTTAAAAGTTATATTTCTGACTTAGATTCTGATGAATTAGTAGGAGAATTCATTGTCAACAATGACAATGATGATTTTACGAGTAATACGAAACATATCGAAGATTATCGCAATTTTGTTCAAAACAATACACCAGAACATGACTCAATGCATCGCTTAGTCGATATCTATAAGTTAGAAAATAACGAAGATTTATCAATAAGTATTGTGTCGTATAATCTATCCTGGTTAGCATATAACGAGAACAATTATGGGGCTCTGTGGTTTCCTGAAAAAATTCTCGATAAAGTGATTGAAAGTGTGAAATCCTCAGATTTTAAGATTCTTATAACACATCAACCACTACGATTTGTCCATCCAAATAACTATAAACAATTAACAAGGAAGGTATTTTCAAATTTTGATTGTATCTTTACTGGACATACACATCAAGAAGATATGAATACAATAATTAGCTCCTCTGGCGGTATACTAAGTTGTAATGCAAATAATATATCGAATGTACATTCTGTATCCTATCCGGTTGGATTTACTTTCATTAATATAAATCTCGACAATTATAAAGCAAAATATAAGAGTTATGAATACATAAAAACAATAGAAAAAATGAAATGTATAGTCGAGGATGTAATTGATATTCCCATTGACAAAGAAAAAAAACAGAGGATTAGTATAAATAATAACTTGATTTCTAAATGTGAACTATTGATAGAAGAGTCAAATCGAAAATTTATACCTTCTTTCAAAGATAATATTAATTTCTTAGATATTTTTACTTCACCAACGATAAAAAAGGAAAAAACTAGTCAGGACATAGAATTAGAAGAAGATAAAATAAAAACATACGATAGTATTGAATACAAGGATTTATTTAATGACAAAAGCTTATTGATTTCAGGAAAGAACAAATCTGGGAAAACTGCCTTACTTTACAAGATGTGTATTGATTATATCTATAGATTCCAATTATATGGGACTGTTCCTGTTTATTTAGACCTGCAAGAATATTATCGAGGCTCTACAATATATAATAACTTGAGATCCATAATACGAAGTTATTACAATCTATCAAATACAGAGGTTAATTTTCTATTAGAGAACTATAAGATTCTACTGTTAATGGATAATTACGATGAAAATCTTGATATTGTCAATGGAGTAATCTTCGATTCAATAGTAGCGAGCGAAAACGTCCGCTTTGTGCTTACGGTTCAAGCACAAAATTTAGAAAATGCGTATAATACTAATATTGCCGTAGACGAGGTATATTATATACATGATATAAACAAGAAAAAAATTAGAGAGATAACAGAAAAATGGCCTACTATTAAAAACTATAAGAAAAACGAAATTGTAGAGAAAGTAACCATTATCTTTAAGCAATTAAACATTCATTTTAATTTCTGGACTGTTTCGCTATTTCTTTGGATTTTTGAAAAAACTGGTTCTGTTAATTTGCATAACAATGTTGAGCTGATAGATCTATATATTGAAAATCTACTTGAAAAATCAAACTTAGTATTGTCATTGAAGAGTCAAACATTTTCATATGAAAACTATAGAGAGTATCTGTCGGAGATAGCTTATTTTTTATATAAGAACAAAATAAAAGAAGGATATGTATGCTCTTTGACAGAGTTACTTAAAGTATTTGATGTATTCACTAATGACAACATTAGAATAGTGGCTGATGCAAAAGAAATAATCGATTACATTTTAGAAAAAGGAATAATTGTAAAAAAAGATGTGGATCAATATACTTTCCGACTGAATGGTGTTTTCGAATATTTCTTAGCAAGGTATATGCTCAAATCAGAAGCATTTAAATCCGAAATAGTAAGTAATAGTAGTACTTTTCTGTCCTTTAAGAATGAACTGGAAATATATTCTGGTTTTAACCGATCCGATGAGAATTTATTAATTCAGTTATATTTTAATTGTGTAAATGCACAAAAATTGTTAATAGAAAAGTCTCGAAAATTTTCCGAGATTCAGTTAGATGTCCCAGATGAAGGTGTTAAATTGATAACTGAATTACAGGAAGTAATTGAGGAAATTAAAGACGAGATTAAGCCTTTATCTTATGAAGAGCAGGACAGTTTAGATGAAGTAATAGGAGGAGGCTCAGAAATTAATTCACAAATAAAGCCAAAGTTGACTTATGTAATCGATGAAATAGATGCCGAGCTATACTTGCGTCATCTGTCCATATTGAGTAGAGTTTTCAGGAATTTAGATAAAATAAATGATTCTAAAACAATAAACGAAATCTTAGATTTTATTGTAACGCAGACATGTTATTCAATTGTCTATGTCTTAGATGAGTTGATAGTTAAAGTAAAGAAAGATTTAGGAAGTGCAGATACAATCGAGAATATAATTGATTTCTTTAAATCATTTTCTCCTATCTTTGTTCATACTTTTCTTTTTGATGAGTTGGCTCATCCAACACTTGAGAAACTAATTAGGATAAAAATCGATGAACTTAGAAATGATATTGAAAATAATCAATTCTTGTTGTTTATTTACTACTTCATGATAATAGAATTTGATCCATTAAAGTATCATGATCTTATAGAAGACATCGTAAATTCTGTGAAGAGCAAAAGCTTGTTGTATTCAATTTTTACAAAAGTATTAATGTATGTTGCTTTTAAATGTAATGGGAACAAAAAACTGGAAATGAAATTACATAAAGATTTAGAAACTTTGTACAAGATGTTGTTTCCGAAGAAAAAAAGTAGCGCAAAAGAGAATGTTAACAAAATATTTGATCAACTAAAATTAGTTGGCACTGATTAGTAGATAACCTCAAGGATTGAGTCGACCTTCACGGTCGATTCAATCCAATGTTCAAGAAGCCCTGATCGCCAGTATAGCTTCTTATTAATGGGAAATGCTCGCCGGTTTCTGTTGGAAGAAAAACGAAATATGGGAAAAAGGAAGCGTCGCCACCTGTGAGTATGAAACGATTCTTAAAAAGAGTAGCAGATCAAACGAGTGCAGCCAAGAGAAAAATATAGATTTTCTACTCCTTCGGATACAGCTGTCCCTGCCATGCAAGGAAATGAGAACAGGCCTTCAGGTTTTCTTTAGAGTGAATAAATCATGGATGACTTGTTACGTAAACCCTGATGGTGGAATCCCGGCATGTCCCGGAGGACTGATAAAAAGATAAGAGATGGCTCCGTCGCATATACAACAGCGGCGGTTCTGATTGGATACAGGAGACAGACGTTTCGTTCTCCTCCGGGATGGGATGCCTGCTCGTGCCTCGAGGAGGAGAATGGCCAGGGCTACGGGAATGGAAGACGATGGATGCAGGAATCCATAGTAGCGGATCTTCATGAATCCTGAAGGGAGCACATGCTGGAGGAATCGCCTGATAAACTCAAAAGCCTGAAGGCGCAGCAGCTTCTCAGCCCCAGTGGCTGAATCAGTGTAGCAAAAGAGGATGTGGTTGTCCTCGATGGCGACAATCCGGCTGTCGGAAATAGCGGTACGAAAAACGTAGGAAGCGAGGTAGCGAATACTTCGTTCCCCGCTTCCGGCTGGTTGGGCGTTGACGTTCCAATCC
The DNA here is from genome assembly GCF_963668165.1 of Marispirochaeta sp. Taxonomy (NCBI): domain Bacteria; kingdom Pseudomonadati; phylum Spirochaetota; class Spirochaetia; order Spirochaetales; family Spirochaetaceae; genus Marispirochaeta; species Marispirochaeta sp. Next base: position 18,467 of record NZ_OY764213.1, read on the forward strand.
TGGCTCCAGGCTGCGGCATCGACAGATGACAGCAGCCCGTTTCGCTTCAGGGCCGTGTACATCCGGTGTTTCACCAGTTTAGCTGCTACGCGGACGGGAAGATAGAATGCCTTCCGGCAGGGGTGCCGGCTATGATCGTCTGAAGAGAAAGCACCACCGGGAACGATATAGCGGATGTGAGGGTGGTACTGGAGTTGCCGGCCCCAGCATGGTGGTCTCCAGGCTGGAGTGCCCCATGTAGCGCTGGATTGTCCTGATGTTCACCCCCTGTTCAAGGAGATGAGTGGCATAGCTGTGCCGGAGGGTATGGATGGAGATATGGTGTGAGATTCCGGCTTTCTTCACTGCGCGGGCGAGCGCCCCTTGCACACTGGCCCGATTCATCGGGGTTGTTGCGGTTGTTCCTCCGGTATGTCCCCTCCCCAGGGCGGGAAAGATGAGCTGCCGGTTGGATGTGTAATGCTTCCTGCAGGCGAAGCCCGCAGGAGTAGACGGTGGCGAAGAAAACAAAGTTGTGGAAGGTGGTGACGCAGGAGAAGATGTGATGGATCGTCTTTCGGAACGGGATGTGCGGCAGACGCTCCTCTTTTTGAGCTTTGAGGATGGAAAGGAGTTTCCATTCGCGGTGACACACGTGGAGATAGTAGAACCTGACAGCGCAATACGAGAGATTGAGAGTCTTGGGGGCCCACTGACTCTCATTCCTGCGAAAGAGGAAGTAGTCTTCCAGTTCCTGTTCGCTGATCGCTTCAGGGTTTTTCCGGCAGTGAGCGGTCAGTTGCCGGACAGCTCGCGTGTAGGCCTGTTGTGTTCTGCTGCTCTTGCCGTTGATCCGGAGCTTGCGGACCATTTTTGCGTACCAATCGTGGTTTTCTTTTGTCATACTGTTCCTCCAATACAATGAGTAGAAAAACTATGACAAATTGGGTACGATTTTCCTCATGGTACATCCGGCCGCGAAGCGGCTTTCTTGAACCTGCAATTGGAGCAGATGTGGCTACTGTCATGGTTTGTGCACCAGGCGAGAACGGGAAACAATAGTTTTGAGTTTTTCCAGTGATTAAGAGGAGTTATACTGCAAGATAGTTGCGGCACAAACACATGCCAGCTTTACGCCACACAGCTCAATTGGATGTTAAAAACACTTTTCAATTGCAAGAAAATGGAGTATACTCTAAATATGAGAGTACAATTTAGGAGTATACTCTAATGTTATCAAATTTTATAGCTACCTATCATAGGCTTCTGCAAAATACAAACTATAGACATCATAGGTATATTTACAAAGATTTCAATATTAATAATCGTCTTACAGGCTTGATTGGTCCACGCGGGACAGGAAAAACCACTCTGTTATTACAATATATAAAAGAGCAGATTAAGGATAAAGATGAGTGTATCTACGTATCAGTTGATCATATCTACTTCTCGAAAAATACAATTATTGATTTTATAAATGAGTTGTATGAGGATTACGGAGTAAGATATTTCTTCTTTGATGAAATACATAAATACTCTCAATGGAATCAGGAGTTAAAAAATGCTTATGATTCCTACCCAGATATAAAAATAGTATTTTCTGGTAGTTCGAGTATTGATCTGATAAAGGGTTCTTATGATCTTTCAAGGCGAGGCGTACTGTTTCGAATAGATGGAATGTCTTTTCGCGAGTATCTTCTGTTTAATAATATTTATGAAACAGAAGCATTTACCTTAGAAGATATTATGAACAAGCGAGGTGAGCTTGAAATAAAACTATCGTCAATAAAAAAAATAAAAGGATATTTTAAAGAATATCTAAAGGGGGGATATTATCCATTTTACCTTGAAGATAAAGCAACTTATCATCAAAAGATACTAAGAGTAATTGAAAAAGTAATATTTGAGGACATTTCAAATTTCTATAAATTGAAGACAGAAAATTTATCATATTTTAAGAGAATTATTTCATATCTCGCAACTATTTCACCAGGTGAGTTAAACATAAATAGTATTTCAAAAAATATTGGATTAGATAACAAAACAATACAAAATTACTTAATGATATTATATGAAACTGGAATGATAGAATTACTAAATAAGAATAAATCCGGCAGTAGTTTATTAAAAAATACTGAGAAAATGTATCTGGATAATCAGGACTTATATACCGCTATAATTGAGGAAATAGGATATGCGGCACAAATAGGGACAATAAGAGAGATATTTTTTATAAAAATGGTAAAAAACTCTAACAACAAGATATATTATAATGAGGTCGGAGATTTTTCAGTTAATAATAAAATATTTGAGATTGGTGGAAAGAATAAAGATAAAAAGCAAATAAAAGGGAAACTTGATAATGCTTTTTTAGTTAAAGATGACATTCTCTATGGCAGTAAAAAAGAGATTCCATTGTATTTATTTGGATTTCTCTATTAATAAAAAGGTTTTTAACAACTACTTGGAGTTGTCCTGGCGGAGAAACTGGCAAATAGATTGTTGAATTGGAAAAGTGGAGTTAGAATGGTTAAAGAGAGTGAGCTATTGCATGACAGCGCCAGGCAACTCAAGTGAACGTTATATAGACAAATTTCAGGCGTATTATAATGAGCCCAGGAAACGAGACAGCTTCTGGGGGTGCCTTTAAGGTGTAACTCTCGCCTTCCAGGGAGCAGAGAGGTATAGTAGTACCATGAGGAAGAGCTACAACACCGCATTCAAATCGAAAGTGGCACTTGAGGCTATCAAGGAGCAGGAGACCATACAGCAGATTGCACTTAAATACGATGTGCATCCGAACCAGGTATCGCAGTGGAAAAAGCAGCTGCCGGACAATCTTCCTGCGACTTTCGAGCGTCCTAATAAGAAGCGAGAAGAGGAGCGCAGGCTTGAGCAGGAGCGCGACCAACTGCTGCGAACTGTTGGAGAACTGACAGTTGTGAACGAATTCCTCAAAAAAAAACACCGCGAGTATTACGGGAAAGATCCGGAATGATTGATCCGAACCATCCCGAGCTGAGCATAGCGCAGCAGTGTCGTACTCTTGAGGTCACTCGGAGCTCCTACTACCGCAAAGGCCGAGATATGCGAACAGAGACGGATCTGGAGGATCTCACAGTCATTCTGGAGTATCACAAGAAGGTCCCCTTTTACGGCTATCGCAAAGTATCACGAGTGCTGTTACCCGAGCATCCTCACCTGACCAGAAAACGAGTCAGGCGGCTGATGAAGCGTTTTGGACTGCGGGCATTATATCCTGGGCCAAATCTGAGCAAGGCACGCAACGATCACAAGAAATATCCGTATTTGTTGCGCGGTAAGCAAATACGGCATCCCAATCAGGTTTGGGCCAGTGATATCACCTATATTGGTCTTCCGCAGGGGCACGTCTATCTGGTGGCTATAGTGGATCTGTACTCTCGTAAGGTCTTGAGCTGGCGGCTTTCGAATAGCATGGATCCGTCATTCTGTGTTGCCGCGCTGCAGGAGGCGATCGAGACCTATGGGGTCCCGGCGATCTTTAACACGGATCAGGGTAGCCAGTTCACAAGCAGGGCCTACCTGTCGGTGTTGGAAGAACACCAGGTGGAGATCAGCATGGACGGGGTTGGCCGCGCACTGGACAATGTGTATGTCGAACGACTGTGGCGCTCATTGAAATATGAGGATATCTACCTGCGGTCATATGAGAGCATGGTGGAATTACATCATGGGATTGAACACTACTTCACGTTCTACAACACCGAACGGCTACACCAGTCGCTGGAGTACAGGACACCGGAAGAGATGCATCAATCATTCGCTACGGAGAACCCGCTGCCGTTGGCAGCGTAGAATAAAACAGGAGGGAGGAGTACACCTTAAACTTCCTATAAAACTGTCTTGACAATTGGGCGCAGTTCAGTATTGAGGAAACGCGATGAGAGGTCAAGAAAGTTATCAAAAGATATATGATTTCTTATTAGATCAATTTGAAAAAAAAGAATCATTTACCCCGCATTCCGCACCTTAAGATACAGGAAAATACATTTTTTTCACAGCCGGACCCAATAGATCTACAATCAATTTCAGGTCATCATCCATGTTCATTGCCTGGTAGGTAACTTCTGTGCCATCCCGGTTCATAAACATCAAGACGCCTTCGAAGAGTTGAAATATCCATCTAAGAGTTGGTGTTCCAGTTGGGTTCCCAACCTGATCACTTATAGTTTTTTCACTTTTCTTAAGCATCTCCCGGATTTTCTTTTCTGCCAAAGAGTACACTGATATGATGTGACCTTTGTCAAGGTTTTTTCTTTCTCTACACGATAAAACTCCCAAAATATTGAACGAAGAAAAGGATTGATAGACAGGAAATCAGTTTTCGGCATTTGACCATTCTGATATACGCATATTGGTTAATGCAGGCCAATGGTCCGCCTAAAGCCCTTTCTGTCTAAAAACGTGAATCACCTCTTGGGTGTCAACATAGTGTCCTCGAAGATAGCTGGATCGTTGCCCGATTATCCTGTCTATCAATCCCTCTCATCTAAAACCCCTCTTATCGAAACAGTATTGGTTAGTTGATTCTATTGTTCATCATCCCCCAGATGAAGCAGGATAACTCTCTGGCAACAGCGACGGTCGCCTTGTTGTGATGCACACCGCGAGCAACAAGATTATTGTACACTCTGTGCAATCTCCTGTTAGCCCTGTCAGCATACGCAATGACATCCGGATCATTTCCTTTCTGTCTCGCCAGGAGACGCTTTGATTTCTTTCCATAGATATTGCTTCGCAGGGTTGATTTGGCTCCTTCGATAAGCAGGAGCCGTAAACGTTCATTCCCGGCCTTTGTGATACTCCCTCGCCGTTCTCTCTGACCACTGGAGTTCTCCTTGGGAACCAGGCCCAGAAACGAGGAGAACTGCTGTGAGTTTGCAAACCGGGAGAAGTCCCCAATCTCTGAAATAAACGATAATGCCGTATGCGTCTCTATTCCCCTGAAACAGCGAAGTCTCGATACCCGGTCTCGGTAGGCATCCAAGGCGGCCAACTCTTCGATCCGCTGATTATAGCGGTCTACCTTTTCCTGTTGGTCGTGTACTTCCTGCAGATATTCAGTAAACGTTTCCTGGTCGACCTCATCATGAAACAGTTGCCCCTTCAGCCATGTATAGTGGGCAATTGTCCAAGAATTTTTTCCCTCGGTGAAACATCGTCCATGACGCAGTAGAAAGGACAACAGGTTCTGTTTTGCTCGTCCTAGAGCCTTTTTCCGGGTATTTCTCAGCCGTGTATAATTTTTTACCGCTTCATCTTGTGGCGTCGGTATATGCACGGCACTGTAGGTCCCCCACGCCAAGTGTCTGGCCAGTTCTTCAGCATCTATCCTGTCTGTTTTTATGTGATTGCCTGGTGCTTTCGGCAACGTAGTCGGGGCCATAATCACACAGGGGATATCTGCTTTCGCCAAATCCCGGTAGAGTCCGTATCCGGTTGGACCTGCTTCATAACCGCAGAGTACTGTACACTCAGGATGTTCCTTTTGTAGTTTTCGTACATATTTGATCACCAGAGAGCTCTTGCTGGCGATTCTGGTTTGCCCGAAACTCTTCTGGGCTGAAAAGTTGAATGAACACAGCGAGTAAGTATCTTTGTGGACATCGATTCCAATGTGCGTTACAGTATTCATCTAGTGACCTCCATTTGCATGCGGTAGCCGCATACGTTGATTTTGTTATTCCCAGTATGCCCGGTGAATCCACGATTTGCAAACTGGGGGTCACTTCATATTGTCTAAAAGGGATAAGCCCATGACCATAATAAGTGCCATAATCCGTCTTTCAGATTTCAGGTACAGACTCTCTGCAAAGAATAATGGATCTTTCTGCAAAGAATAATGGATCTTTCAGAAACCGGAATCCACGTTCAACGCTTATTCCCTGTGCTTTGTAGACAGACAGTAAGGAGTCTGTATCAAGTACTTTTGAATCGAGTTCATTGGTTGCGATAATGAAATAACCTTTTCGACTCTGCTGCCTACCGACAGCATCAGGATTTATCACAATGCTGCCCTGCAAATAGTATTCACAGCCGGTTTCTTCGGTTGTGCTGGCCGGACGACCGCGTTTACCGTATTTCTTTTTTTCTTTCACAGTGTATTCCAGCTTGTGATATCTTAGCTGCTTTTCAAACTTCTTAGCCGCATCACGAGCATCGGCCTCACATTTGAATGCATTATTCGATATATGCCAGAATTCTTTCTCTTGCTTTTTAAGTTCTTTGTTGACATTGCGCGCCAGCGTTTCGTACTGTTTTTCATATGCTTTCTCTGAAAATACAATAAGCCAACGCTGGGCAATATTTCCATACTCTGTAAGGATTTCTTTATATGAATATCCCGGTGATTCTTTTGAGGCAGTTAGTTCACTGAAATCTGTTTCCTTGATCGTTTCTTTTGATAGCTTTAAAGATTCCGGTACTCTGGTAACCCACTTTGTCTGTGAACGCTCGGCTAAATTGTTCCTTGAATAGAGTGCACTATCTGCAACAAAATAGGGAAGCTCTTTTTTGTTGAGCTGTTTTCGAAATGCCTTTATGGATTCGCTGAAGCTTTTTTTGTCGCTTGAGTTCCCGCTGAGAACTTCAAGAAAAACAGGCAGGGTACTCCTGAATCCGCACATCATCGAAACAACTACTTGATTCAGATCGGGATTACTGTCTTTCGAATACCCTTTGGTTATATGAACTGGCTGCTGGTCAATATCACCAGGAGCGTGTTTAAACTCTCCCTCAAATGAGAACGTAGTCGTATCGAGGTGAACAAACTTATGGTTTATGCCAGCACGCCGAAGTGCTTCTGAACTAACCTTGTAAAATAATTCGGTGACCCCGTATTCATACAATGCATCAAGTGCTGTACCAAGGCAATCATCATGAAGATCGGTAGCGGTTATGCCTTCCCCCAACAACAAATCGACCGGCTTTGAATCATAGAAACGGGGAGTAAGGTAGAGCGCTTTTTTCGAAAAGCCAGTCGCGTTAAGAATCAGTGCTTTTACAGCCTTTCCAACACTGATCTTCCTGCCTTCTTTTCCGATGAGTTTATCTATCGTTTCAGGTATTCCTGATTCTTCACAGATACCGGCAACTACACCTAATTGTTGTAGTATTTTCCCTTCCATTTTAGACATAATACCCCTCCGATCATTATGGTAACCTAAGAGAGAAGGTATTAATACTAGACGTTCGTAAAGTATTACGGCTTAATTAAATACGATTTTTCCTTTAGGTACTGCGGAAAGTGGGAAGAATCTACATCGAGAAGAAAAGCAGTAAAAAGAAACGCCCCTTAAGCATTCCCTGCATGAGCGACCGAGCGGTTCAGGCATTGTATGCACTAATTCTGGAACCGGTCTCTGAAACAACAGGAGATTTACATTCATACGGATTTCGGAAATTCAGATCTACAAAAGATGCCTGTTCGTACATAAAACTATGTTTGCAACAAAAAACCTCAGCAAGATGGATTCTCGAATCAGACATAAAAGGATGCTTTGATAACATTGATCACAATTGGTTGATGGAACACATACCACTAGATAAAAGAATACTTAACGAATTTCTGAAAGCAGAATACAAGGAAAAGAAAGAATTATTCCCTACAACAGCTGGAGTTCCGCAAGGTGGAATTATCAGTCCGATTTTGGCAAACATGACACTCGATGGTCTAGAAGATTACATTCAAAATAAGTACTGGAAAAGTAAGACCGGATGTATAAACCGACAACACAACAACCACAAAGTAAACCTGATAAGGTATGCAGATGACCTGATTATTACAGCAGACACGCAGGAAACTGCTAAAGACTTGAAACGAATGCTGTCTGATTTCCTGAGAATCAGAGGACTTGAATTGTCAGAAAAAAAGACCAAAATCACAGAAGTAACAGCGGGATTTGATTTTTTGGGGTGGAATTTCAGAAAATACAACAACAGTCTTAAAGTACAACCTTCTGCCGAATCAATTAAAGCCATTAAGACAAAAATTGGAATAACGATAAGAATGATGTCAGCATGTCCACAGGAAGCAGTAATAGGAACCCTTAACCCTATTATTAGGGGATGGGGAAACTATCATGATGCTGTCTCATCGTGGCGCAGTTTTAGAAAGGTCGACAGGTATATATTTTATGCATTGTGGCAATGGGCAAAAAGAAGGCATCCAATGAAATCAGCAAAGTGGGTTAAGGCTCGATACTGGGTTCGAATAAGAAACAGAGACTGGATATTTAGTACAGGGAAATACAATCTGACAAGCATCAGCAGTATTAAATATAAATCACACAAACTCATTAAGGTAAATAAGAATTGCTTTCTCCCCGAAGACATGAAATACTTTATCAATCAGGGAAGGGGTGCTCTGCAGCTGCCCTGACAAAAGGGTTAAGATCGCTTGAGCCGTATGATGGGAAACTATCACGTACGGTTCTTAGGGGAGAGGGAGCTCGTGAGGGCTTCTTCTTACCCGACTACAATATTTTATACAAGGAGACACATTTTGAAAACAACAAGAGCTTATTATATTGACTGGTTACGAATTATTATTGTTGCATTATTAATTCCCCATCATACTGCAATAACATTCTCACATCTCGGTGATGCGTATGTTTATCTGCCTATAAAAGATAATGCACTCTATTTCTTTATCCAATCAACGTTTTTAAATCTATGGTTTATGCGAATGTTGTTTTTCATTTCTGGGATATCAACTTTTTATGCATTACGAAAAAGAACGAACAAAGAGTATTTTATTGAACGATGTAAAAAATTGCTTTTACCAACTGTGTTTGCCTTGATATTTGTTTGTCCAGCTATGGGATATTTCAAAGCCATAACATTGAATAATTTCCATGGTTCTTTATTAACATTTTATCCAGTCTTTTTTAAGAATATAGTTCTTTATCTGGGATGGGCTCATTTCTGGTTTCTAGTATATTTATTTGTCTTTTCTATAATCTTTCTATTTATACGAAGGATTGTAAAGAGTATTGATACTACAGCCGAGAAAATTGGTGTTTATTTATCCCAAAACAACAGAATCATAATTCCAATATTGCTCTTTATCTTTTTTGAGACCTTGTTCCGTCCCTTTTATCCTGGGTTTCAAACCCTTGTTAATGATTGGGCAAATTTTGCCGTGTATCTTTCATTTTTCTTTTTTGGATATATAATTGGAAGCAAACAAGATTTGATTGATGTTATTGTTTCAAAAATACGTTTATTTGCAATTATTGCAAGCATATCAACTATATCGTTTATTTTTCTAAAATACGCACAGGATAATATCTCCCTATTTAGCAGCTATTACAATGATATGACCTATACCTACAAATTATGTTTAGCATTCATTCAAGGTATTGCAGAATACTCTTTGGTGTTATTTATTTTTGGTGTAGCAAAATTATATCTCAATAGAGATAATAAAATATATAGATACTTATCGAAAACATCGTTTACATTATATATATTTCATTTTCTGATAATTAATATGACTATGTATTTCATGATTATACTTTCCTGGAATCATTTTATTATATTTATTCTATCAATCTTTCTCGTTTATTCGCTGTTCTTTATCCTATACGAAACATTACTAAAACGGATTCCTCCTTTAAGATACATATGCGGGATACAAAAATGAGATCTATTGTAATACGCCTAACAAGGAATATGAGATTCCGCCTTTGGCTCCATCCAAATTGCCTTTGGTCGCAAGCACCCGACGGCAACTTCTCATATTCCTGGAACGATAGACAAAATATGAAATTAAAATTTATTGGAGACGAATAATGAATTACAATGACTTAACAGCACCATGTGGGATACCTTGTTTTGAATGTGTATCATTTAAAGCAACATCAAATCCTAACATTCAAGCAGAATTGTCAAAAAGAACTGGTATCTCTTTAGAAGATGCCAAATGTAATGGATGTAGGGAAAATCATGGGAAATGTTTTCTATTCAAGAAAAATAATATATTACCTCAAGGTGATTGTATGTTGTTTGCAGATGATGAAGGTCATTGCAAAATATATAATTGTACACAGAAGAAAGGTATACATAATTGTAGTGAGTGCTCAAAATTTCCCTGCGAGAATTTACATCCTATAGCAGATAAGGCAAATGTTGCCCCACAAAATCTTAAAGTTTATAATTTATGTATGATTAAAAAAAATGGTGTAGAAAGATGGGCTAAAAACCATGCAAACGGTAGTTGGAATATTTATTTTAACCAGAAATTTGGATCGTAACATAATTCCATACTTCGCCTAACAGCAAATATATGCGGCGCCTTCGGCTTGGGCTGCGCCACATTTTTGCTACGCAAAAACGTCATATATTTGCGGAACGTTATCGGAAATGCTACACAAGAAGGAGATAAAATGATGAAATCATGAACTGCGCCCAATTGTCAAGACAGTTTTATAGGAAGTTTAAGGTGTACTCCTCCCTCCTGTTTTATTCTACGCTGCCAACGGCAGCGGGTTCTCCGTAGCGAATGATTGATGCATCTCTTCCGGTGTCCTGTACTCCAGCGACTGGTGTAGCCGTTCGGTGTTGTAGAACGTGAAGTAGTGTTCAATCCCATGATGTAATTCCACCATGCTCTCATATGACCGCAGGTAGATATCCTCATATTTCAATGAGCGCCACAGTCGTTCGACATACACATTGTCCAGTGCGCGGCCAACCCCGTCCATGCTGATCTCCACCTGGTGTTCTTCCAACACCGACAGGTAGGCCCTGCTTGTGAACTGGCTACCCTGATCCGTGTTAAAGATCGCCGGGACCCCATAGGTCTCGATCGCCTCCTGCAGCGCGGCAACACAGAATGACGGATCCATGCTATTCGAAAGCCGCCAGCTCAAGACCTTACGAGAGTACAGATCCACTATAGCCACCAGATAGACGTGCCCCTGCGGAAGACCAATATAGGTGATATCACTGGCCCAAACCTGATTGGGATGCCGTATTTGCTTACCGCGCAACAAATACGGATATTTCTTGTGATCGTTGCGTGCCTTGCTCAGATTTGGCCCAGGATATAATGCCCGCAGTCCAAAACGCTTCATCAGCCGCCTGACTCGTTTTCTGGTCAGGTGAGGATGCTCGGGTAACAGCACTCGTGATACTTTGCGATAGCCGTAAAAGGGGACCTTCTTGTGATACTCCAGAATGACTGTGAGATCCTCCAGATCCGTCTCTGTTCGCATATCTCGGCCTTTGCGGTAGTAGGAGCTCCGAGTGACCTCAAGAGTACGACACTGCTGCGCTATGCTCAGCTCGGGATGGTTCGGATCAATCATTCCGGATCTTTCCCGTAATACTCGCGGTGTTTTTTTTTGAGGAATTCGTTCACAACTGTCAGTTCTCCAACAGTTCGCAGCAGTTGGTCGCGCTCCTGCTCAAGCCTGCGCTCCTCTTCTCGCTTCTTATTAGGACGCTCGAAAGTCGCAGGAAGATTGTCCGGCAGCTGCTTTTTCCACTGCGATACCTGGTTCGGATGCACATCGTATTTAAGTGCAATCTGCTGTATGGTCTCCTGCTCCTTGATAGCCTCAAGTGCCACTTTCGATTTGAATGCGGTGTTGTAGCTCTTCCTCATGGTACTACTATACCTCTCTGCTCCCTGGAAGGCGAGAGTTACACCTTAAAGGCACCCCCAGAAGCTGTCTCGTTTCCTGGGCTCATTATATCATTTTCATTGGGCCAGGAAAATGAATTGCATAATTTAATAACATCTGTTTTCAACGAATTTGTTGGATTTGAATATACAGAAGAAGGCAACAAAGTCTTTAATGATTTCATAAAGCCGGAAAAGATTTTAGATAGACATAAAAACGGTAATATTATTTTAACTTATGAAGAAAATGGCAGAATAATTGGAATGATTGAAGTTCGCGATAATAATCACATTTGTCTGTTTTTTATAGATAAAAATTATCACAATAAAGGAATAGGTAGAGAATTATTTAATGAAATGCTATTAAATATAAAGGGAAAGACAGAATATTTGGAGGTTAATGCATCACCATTTTCTGAAAAAATATACTCAAAACTAGGATTTAAAAGTATCGGTAAAAAAACAGAAATGAATGGAATATTATTCATACCAATGAAAATGGAGCTATAAGATGTGCAACACTTCCGATAACGAGCCTGTAGGAAAAGTCTTAAAAAGATTAGCCCCATTTCTATAATCCGACAAAGATGGTGCCTTCTTGCGACCATTTCAAATGCCGTTTCTTTTATCCTGGATCCGGAACCATCGCATTCCGGATCTTTCCGATATTGTGAATCATGCAATACAATACCCACTGTATATTTACCTTCGCTTTTGTCCGAAGCGTGAAACGATCAAGCCGTTTGCAGGAAGTGATATTACCAAAAACCGGTTCTATAATACCCATTCTTCTTGAATACAAATCACGGATTTCTGGCTGGTCAATTTTCTTCCGCATTTCTTCACTATAATTCGGTCCATCACCGGTATCGACAATATAGAGTGTGCGCCGTTTTGCTGTTTTTGTATTCTTGCGAAAACACTTTTCCCGATAAGAACAATCCGTGCAGTCGCTTGTCTGTGATTGATATTTATTGCCCTCATTCCCGTATAATTTCTGATGCCCTATGAATCTGAGCATCTTTCCGTTTGGACAGGTATAGGTGTTATCGCCCTCATTATACGTAAAATCAGCCTGGGTGAATTTATACTCTATCCCGCTTTTCCGGCTGCGCTCATCAAACCGCGAATCACGCTGGCGAAAATGATTGTCAGGGATAATCGCCTCTATTTCTTTCTTTACCGCATATTTCAGATTATCCTCACAAAAAAAACCCGGTATCCGCCAGAATCGTTTTCTCCCGTGACGGTTTTCAGGTTCTTTTCCGTCTGTTCAACAAGCGGTCCAAAAAAACGCTGCTCTTGACCTCTGCCAAACGCCTCCGCAGCAACAATTATCTGATTCTTCTCATCGGCCACCGCTATTCCGTTATACCCCTGAATTATACCTTTCGATGATTTTATTTTCGCGCTTTCGTTGTCGGTGATGTTTGACTGCACTTCCTTCTTCCTGGGACCCATTTTCTTTGTATTGTTTTTAAGAAACGCATCAATCCGCTTTACTTTCCGGTTTATGTTCTCAATCCTTTTCTTCTTCTCTTCCGATATATCATTACCATTCGTTTCTACAGAATCCTGCTTCGAATGTCGTTCCAGCAATTGGTTTGAAAGTTGTTCAAACTTTGCCTTCTTCTTCTCAAGATCGGCAAATGTCCCGCTCCATTCTTTCGCAGCATTGGACGGCAGCTTACACCCGTCTATTGCAAATACTGTCTTCCCCATCAGGTCCAACTCTTCACATACAAGAAGGAGCTGAACAAAAAGCCTCTGGATCTCATCTTTCATCAATACTATGTAATCCGATAGTACCGTAAAATGCGGATGGCTATCGACTGTTAATGATTTCATGATGATATTCGTTCGGCATAATTGTTCCATTTTTCCGGAGGAGTTTATTCCCAATGAATACGAATAGAGTATTATCTTCAGTAGGATTCCGGGGTTATACGCCGGAGCTCCCGTTGCGTCATTCTTATAGTGATAATCCAGGATTGAGAGATCGAGTTTATTTTCGATAAGATAATTGATCGTATGCTCGAATGTTCCCGGAATTAGCTGATCGGCGAAATTTATTATGAGAAATTGTCCCTGACTTGGATCATAGTTTTTATATCTGGCCATAGAGAATTTTACACTGGATGAATTCCGGTGTATAGTGTTATTCGGGCTTTTCCTACAGGCTCAACAGCAAATATGCGGTTCCGCCTTCGGCTCCACCCAAATTGGCCTTCGGCCAACTTCTCATATTCGCGGAACGTCTATGAAAAAAGTCAAGCCGACCTGGCAGTATCATCGCAATACATTCCCAAATTAATGAGGAAACTGAGGTATTCATCCATTTTCTTTCTATGGTTTTCCTTGTCTCTGAAGTAATGGTATTCCTCCTTTTTCAGCATCTGATAGACCTCGGTTATCATTCTCCTGCATACCCCCATTCTCACTATTCCAGGTTTTTTATACCGCCTCAGGCGATCATGCCATCTTTTTACCGTTGGACTTGCATCACGATAGTGATTCAATGCCTGAGACAACAATGTAATTGCAACTTTCCTGCCTGCTTTGTTTGTGCTTTTGATAATCGTCTTCTCATTAGAACTTTCAACTTTTGGCGTACTACGCAGATAGCTGGCAAATCTTTTGCTGTTTGGAAACCTTTTAACTGAAATGATGTCTGCAATTATTGCAATGGCTGTAAACACACTGATGCCCTTCATGCTGGTAAGAATATCGATTCCCTTTAGATAAAAACGGCCTTCCTCTTTGATCTTGTTTTTGATGGCAGTAACACGATCCTCCAAATCCTCCAAATGATCAAACAGGAAATTAAGTTGAAAATCTACAGCGGGACTATCCTTGCATACACTTCTGATTTCTTTCCTGGATTTTCTACCGAATATGTATTCTTTTGTGAACGGTTTGAGATTCTGCTTCAATAATGAGTGGATTCTGTTCTTTATGGCACCTACCTGCTTTCTCAGTAGTCTGTATGTCGTAAACAAGGCGCGCAATTCCTGGATATGCTGCGGGGGAACAACAACAGGGTGAATCTGCTCTTCCCCACTCATCAATTGAGCTTTGAGAATCCTGGCCAGCTTGTAAGCATCCACCTTGTCTGTCTTCTTATTGGTGAATGAAATCTGTTTCAGCTCAAAGGTATTAGCAACCGGCACCTCTTTAACATGCTCACGAATCACTTTTTCGAAAGCAAATGAATTGATGGTTGCTTCAATGAGTACATACGTAGAACTGCTATCCACTTCTTCAAAGAAGAAAGATAGATCCTTTTCATTCAAACCGAAAGTTTTGATCTCTTTCTTACCTGCTGTATCCAGGAAACAGCAGGTGAAACAGTTGGTGTGTAGATCAATGCCTACATATTTCATGTTAATCCCCCTTAATCGATTTTGCTTCCGGAAAAAGAATGATATAATTTTCATACGTCTATACGGGGTAAGTGTCGAGCTTCCCTAACATGTCAATACGATTGATGGCTGCTAATCGTTAGTACGGGTTCCTAAGGTCCCAGTTTCGCGGCAGCCATCAGTCGTTCTTTTCCAGAACGATCTGATTATACCATCAAATCGTATTGGCTTTTTTCATAGCATCGTTAGGTGAAATGTTCGGCTTTAATATATTTTTTAAAGCCGAGCCATCCATGGCTCGACAAAAGGAGTATTTCATGAAAAAAAATGAAGAAATCGTTTTCTTAAACCGAATCCTATTTCCCAAGACTTCTACTAACATTGTTTTTGCTGTGGCAATACTATTATCCTTACCATTAATTTGGTTATTCGTTTACAAAACAGGTGGAATTAAATTTGTTTTTTCACATACAATGTATTTACCCATTATTATTAGTAGTGTTTTATGGGGTGTCAAGAGTGGGCTTTTTATAGCGATTACTGGTGGCCTGTTATTGGGGCCATTAATGCCGCTCGATGTTTTAAGCGGAGAAAATCAAGTATTAATAAATTGGCTATTTAGGTTGATGTTTTTTGTTTTAATCTCACTTACGGTAGGTTTGATTGGGGATAAATTAAAGCAGTCTATTATACATTTAAAATATGCTTCAGAACATAATGACACAACAGGTCTATTAAATATGAAAAGCCTCAACACTAATAATGAAATAATTAAGATGCTTAAAAATCCCTATAAAAAGATTACAATTGTCTCAATTTTATGGAACAATTATGATGATCTTATTAATACATTTGGATTTCGTTTATGTACGGATATAGTTATTAAACTTGATAAACGCTTTTTAAAGGTTTTACAAATTGATTATAAACTTTTACAGTCTGGATCATCATCCTTTTTCTTGCTTATTGGAAATGACAATTATGAATTTATACAGGAACAAATTAATGATGTTATCAATACACCAGTAAAAATTAATAATATTCCATTTCATTTGGACTTTTCAATCGGATTAGCGGTTTATTCTCAGATAATAGAGAAAAATATAAATTCATTTCAAAAAGCAAATATCGCTTCTTTGTATTCAAAAAAAAGCGGTATTTCATCAACGATATTTGATGATAAAAATATATCTGTAGATAGAAATAATTTATTACTTTTAGGAGAATTTAGAAAAGCTTTAGTAGAGGGGCAGACTACTTTGCACTATCAACCCAAAATAGATTTAAATACAAGAAAACCAATAGGCATGGAAGCGCTTATAAGATGGTTACATCCTCAAAAGGGTATGATCGCTCCGATGCGATTTATTCCTTTAGTTGAAGAAACAATTTTGATAAATCCTTTAACGGAATTTGTATTAAACCAGAGTTTAATGCAAATCAAAGAATTTAGTTTGTCAGAGGTATATCAACCGATATCGATAAATATATCGCCTAAAAACTTATTAAATCCTCAGTTTTATGAAAATGTTGTAGCAATATTTGATAAACATAAGACACCAACTCATCTGATTGAATTTGAAATAACCGAGTCAGCATTAATGTGTGACCCGGAAAAGGCCAACATTATTCTCAATAACTTAAAGATTTTTAATATAAAAATATCCATTGACGACTTTGGGACAGGCTATTCATCACTTGCATACCTAAGCCGTTTTCCAATTGATATTTTGAAGATGGATCAATACTTCATAAAACAATTATTTCAATCAAATAAAATAAGAATGATTGTTAGGTCTACAATAACACTTGCTCATGATCTTGGTATGCAAGTAATAGCTGAAAGTATTGAGGATGAAGAAACAGAAGCAGAATTAATCAAATTTGGTTGCGACATGGGACAAGGGTACCTATATAGTAAACCATTGTCAGATAAAGAAATATTAACATGGATAAAAGATCATTAAACCAACATGCTAAAGACATCCATGTCTTTAGCATGAAACCAAAAGAAAGCCGAAAAAATCAGCTAACAGCGAGTACCCGGCTACGCTTCGCTCCGCCCAAATTGGCTCCCGTTGGTTGCCAACTTCGGATACGCGCGGAACGTCTATGAAAAAAGTCAAGCCGACCTGGCAGTATCATCGCAATACATTCCCAAATTAATGAGGAAACTGAGGTATTCATCCATTTTCTTTCTATGGTTTTCCTTGTCTCTGAAGTAATGGTATTCCTCCTTTTTCAGCATCTGATAGACCTCGGTTATCATTCTCCTGCATACCCCCATTCTCACTATTCCAGGTTTTTTATACCGCCTCAGGCGATCATGCCATCTTTTTACCGTTGGACTTGCATCACGATAGTGATTCAATGCCTGAGACAACAATGTAATTGCAACTTTCCTGCCTGCTTTGTTTGTGCTTTTGATAATCGTCTTCTCATTAGAACTTTCAACTTTTGGCGTACTACGCAGATAGCTGGCAAATCTTTTGCTGTTTGGAAACCTTTTAACTGAAATGATGTCTGCAATTATTGCAATGGCTGTAAACACACTGATGCCCTTCATGCTGGTAAGAATATCGATTCCCTTTAGATAAAAACGGCCTTCCTCTTTGATCTTGTTTTTGATGGCAGTAACACGATCCTCCAAATCCTCCAAATGATCAAACAGGAAATTAAGTTGAAAATCTACAGCGGGACTATCCTTGCATACACTTCTGATTTCTTTCCTGGATTTTCTACCGAATATGTATTCTTTTGTGAACGGTTTGAGATTCTGCTTCAATAATGAGTGGATTCTGTTCTTTATGGCACCTACCTGCTTTCTCAGTAGTCTGTATGTCGTAAACAAGGCGCGCAATTCCTGGATATGCTGCGGGGGAACAACAACAGGGTGAATCTGCTCTTCCCCACTCATCAATTGAGCTTTGAGAATCCTGGCCAGCTTGTAAGCATCCACCTTGTCTGTCTTCTTATTGGTGAATGAAATCTGTTTCAGCTCAAAGGTATTAGCAACCGGCACCTCTTTAACATGCTCACGAATCACTTTTTCGAAAGCAAATGAATTGATGGTTGCTTCAATGAGTACATACGTAGAACTGCTATCCACTTCTTCAAAGAAGAAAGATAGATCCTTTTCATTCAAACCGAAAGTTTTGATCTCTTTCTTACCTGCTGTATCCAGGAAACAGCAGGTGAAACAGTTGGTGTGTAGATCAATGCCTACATATTTCATGTTAATCCCCCTTAATCGATTTTGCTTCCGGAAAAAGAATGATATAATTTTCATACGTCTATACGGGGTAAGTGTCGAGCTTCCCTAACATGTCAATACGATTGATGGCTGCTAATCGTTAGTACGGGTTCCTAAGGTCCCAGTTTCGCGGCAGCCATCAGTCGTTCTTTTCCAGAACGATCTGATTATACCATCAAATCGTATTGGCTTTTTTCATAGCATCGTTAGGCGCAATATCAATTGGAGAAAAAATGATTAGAGAAGCTAAATTAGATGATGCAGTTGTAATAGCAAAAATTATCGTTGAAACTTGGCAAAATGCATATGATGGTATAATTGATCAATATTACGTTGATAATCTGGATGTGCAAAGATTTCTTCAGATAATAACTAATAATATAAAGCTGAAGAAAGAAATAATATTTGTTTATGAGGAAAATGAAATAATAAAAGGCTTTATCTCTGGGAAATTTATGGATGATGATAAACATCAGTGTGAAACTGTAGGATTCTATGTTTTACCCAAATACCAACAAAAGGGAATTGGTAGAATACTATTTAAACAAATGAAAAAAATGTTTTTTGAACGAAATTGCCGAAAAATGATACTGTGGACATTGAAAGGAGCAAAAAATAATTCATTCTATAGGAACAATGGCGGAGTAATCGCGGATGAGAAGATATTGAAGATTGGTGAAAAAGAATATTCCGGGGTGGGATTTTCATTTAATCTACACCCAATCACCAATTGATACTGCGCCTGACAGGGTGTATATGCGACGGGATAGCGCCCTTGGCCTTCGGCACATTTGCCCTTTGGGCAAACGTCATATACGCCGCCCCGATATATTTTTTAAATTTTAAACAGAAGGGAACATGAGTGTATATTTTTTAGCACAAATTAAAATCCTTGATGAATCACAATATGAGAAATATTTAAATAAGTGTGATGAAATTTTTTCAAAGTATAAAGGGAAATATTTATCTGTAGATTCTAAACCCGAAATAAAGGAAGGGGAATGGGATTATTCAAGATCAGTATTAATTGAATTCCCTAATAAATTAGAATTCGATAAATGGTATAATTCAGATAGTTATCAAGAAATATTGGAGTATCGGCTATCTGGTGCTAAATGTGATTCAATTGTGATAAATGGTGAGTAATTGTTAGACACAAAAGATACATCACATAACGAGTCTGTAAGGGGTGTAAGATATTTTGTGTAAATAGCCGAGCTCTATAAGGAGGAGCATGAATGGCTATTTCTAAGGAAATGTTACAGGAGTTGTTGAAGGACTACAAGAGCCCTGAGGATCTTCTCGGAGAGAACGGTTTGTTAAAGCAACTGCAGAAGGGTTTAGTTGAGGCTGCCCTGGGAAGTGAGCTGACCGAGCACCTGGGTAACTTCAGGGAAAAGGTTCCAGTCGTCTACAGAGTAACTTCCCCTGCCCTTCTACGGGATTTATCCAATATCTCTACACCACTCCTTGAATCAACAGAATATACTCATATCCTCCAGTTTTCTATGATATACTAGCGTCAAAATGTGGTTTATAGCGATTGTTCTTTCCAATTTTTCACGACAAAATAGAGAGAAGTAAAGGAAAGATTACAAAATGATGTATCACCGGTTGATCAATCCTAAGCCAGGGATACCTTATACGCTGCATAACGTTCACATCTGTTTGAACTGCGTTCATGTTCCTCCAATACAATGAGTAGAAAAACTATGACAAATCGGGTACGATTTTCCTAATGGTACATCCGGCCGCGAAGCGGCTGTCTTGAACCAGCAATTGGAGCAGATGTGGCTACTGTCACGGTTCTTGCTTGTGCAAGAACACGTGCCGGCTTAACGCCACACAGCTCAATTGGATGTTATATGGATGTACTAATTTATTATATAATAATTTATTTTTATTTTTTGTAAATTCTTTCAAATTGACAACCTGATATAGATAAATTATTATTTTATTGAAATCTAGATTTGTAATGGATTTTTGTGGAAAAATGAAGAAATTAATAATTTTTGTATTCTGTAGTATTTTAGTAGTAAGTTGTACTACTATAAAAAAGGAAAACAAAGTAAAAATAATTGTTGGAATTGATAAATATAGTCCAATAATGTCATCTGTTCCTGGTATACCATTAATACCTGAATATTATAGTAATGAAAATAGTAAAACATATATGTTTCAATGGATAACCGAACAAGGGCATTTTATTAAATGGGATGATAATTATAAGATAATACAATTAGAAAATATAGTAAAAAATAATGGTGAAAAGATTTTCTGGTCAATTGACTTTGAACAAAAAGAAGAAGAAACACCTTTTAGAATATGGTTAAAAGTAATTGATTTAGAAACGGAAAATATATTAGGTGAAACTAAAGTATCTGTAGAAAAAAATAATGAAGGATTTTATGTTATTAAAAAATAGATAAGCGATTTTTAGTATGTTTAATAAAAAAAATACCTGACGTCTTTGAAATCAACATTACTATAAGAATAAAACAAAATGGATTGAACAACTAATGAGAAAAATATTTAACGTAATTGCTTTAATAATAAATTCTTTCATACTTATAATTATTTCTATTTTCATAATTCGTAGTATTATTACTGTAAATTCTGCTGCTTCGATTGGGATAATTGGTGGATCTGATGGTCCGACATCTATTTTTTATTCACTTCCTCAATTTCCTTTTTTTATCATATTTAGTATTATTACTCTGTTGTTAATAATTTATGAAATTGTTTTTTTTATTAATATTAAAAGTAAAAATAATAATAAAAATGAATAAGAAAGATTGTTTATTTGAGTTATGGCATCTAACCTCAAGGATTGAGTCGACCTTCACGGTCGATTCAATCCAATGTTCAAGAAGCCCTGATCGCCAGTATAGCTTCTTATTAATGGGAAATGCTCGCTGGTTTCTGTTGGAAGAAAAACGAAATATGGGAAAAAGGAAGCGTCGCCACCTGTGAGTCTGAAAGGATTCTTAAAAAGAGTAGCAGATCAAACGAGTGCAGCCAGGAGAAAAATATAGATTTTCTACTCCTTTGGATACAGCTCTCCCTGCCATGCAAGGAAATGAGAACAAGCCTTCAGGTTTACTTCAGGGAGAATGAATCATGGATGAATTGTTACGTAAACCCTGATGGTGAAATCCCTCCATGTTTCACAGGACTGATAAAAAGATAAGAGATGGCTCCGTCGCATATACAACAGCGGCGGTTCTGACTGGATACAGGAGGCAGACGTTTCGTTCTCCTCCGGGATGGGATGCCTGCCCGTGCCTCGAGGAGGAGAATAGCCAGGGCTACGGGAATAGAAGACGATGGATGCAGGAATCCATAGTAGCGGATCTTCATGAATCCTGAAGGGAGCACATGCTGGAGGAATCGCCTGATAAACTCACATGCCTGAAGGCGCAGCAGCTTCTCAGCCCCAGTGGCTGAATCAGTGTAGCGAAAGAGGATGTGGTTGTCCTCGATGGCGACAATCCGGCTGTCGGAAATAGCGGTACGAAAAACGTAGGAAGCGAGGTAGCGAATACTTCGTTCCCCGCTTCCGGCTGCTTGGGAGTTGACGTTCCAATCCTGGCTCCAGGCTGCGGCATCGACAGATGACAGCAGCCCGTTTCGCTTCAGGGCCGTGTACATCCGGTGTTTCACCAGTTTAGCTGCTACGCGGACGGGAAGATAGAATGCCTTCCGGCAGGGGTGCCGGCTATGATCGTCTGAAGAGAAAGCACCACCGGGAACGATATAGCGGATGTGTGGGTGGTACTGGAGTTGCCGGCCCCAGCATGGTGGTCTCCAGGCTGGAGTGCCCCATGTAGCGCTGGATTGTCCTGATGTTCACCCCCTGTTCAAGGAGATGAGTGGCATAGCTGTACCGGAGGGTATGAACGGAGATGCGGTGTGTGATTCCGGCTTTTTTCACTGCGCGGGCGAGCGCCCCTTGCACACTGGCCCGATTCATCGGGGTTGTTGCGGTTGCTCCTCCGGTATGTCCCCTCCCCAGGGCGGGAAAGATGAGCTGCCGGTTGGATGTGTAATGCTTCCTGCAGGCGAAGCCCGCAGGAGTAGACGGTGGCGAAGAAAACAAAGTTGTGGAAGGTGGTGACGCAGGAGAAGATGTGATGGATCGTCTTTCGGGACGGGATGTGCGGCAGACGCTCCTCTTTTTGAGCTTTGAGGATGGAAAGGAGTTTCCATTCGCGGTGACACACGTGGAGATAGCAGAACCTGACAGCGCAATACGAGAGATTGAGAGTCTTGGGGGCCCACTGACTCTCATTCCTGCGAAAGAGGAAGTAGTCTTCCAGTTCCTGTTCGCTGATCGCTTCAGGGTTTTTCCGGCAGTGAGCGGTCAGTTGCCGGACAGCTCGCGTGTAGGCCTGTTGTGTTCTGCTGCTCTTGCCGTTGATCTGGAGCGTGCGGACCATTTTTGCGTACCAATCGTGGTTTTCTTTTGTCATACTGTTCCTCCAATACAATGAGTAGAAAAACTATGACAAATTGGGTACGATTTTCCTCATGGTACATCCGGCCGCGAAGCGGCTTTCTTGAACCAGCAATTGGAGCAGACATGGCTACTGTCACGATTCTTGCTTACGCAAGAACACGTGCCAGCTTAACGCCACACAGCTCAACGCTGTTTTTGATGCATAAAGACGTTGCATGTTAAGCAGAAGAAAATTGACAATGTATATACAATAGAGTATTATTAGATATGAATTCCATTATCTGAGACAAAGAGAAGAATGAAAAACTCATTTTGGAGAGAAATGTTTCTTTTGATGAAATAAGCCAGATGATTATGGATGGAATGTACGTTGACATTATTGAGAATCCAGTACACGAAGGGCAGATGTATTTTGTAATGGAAATACGAGCCTATACGTGGATTGTCCCATTTATAATCGATGAGAATGATAATATCGTATTGAAGACTGCCTATCAAAGTCGTAAATACCATAAGAAATATAGAGGGAAATGAGATGAAACGACGATATAACCTGACTGCCGAAGAGAAGAAAATAGAAAATGAAATTGAAACATATCGCTCCGTCACAGGTGAAAAAAGGAAGAAGGTCGAATCCATAATAGATGGAGCCAAGAAGAATAAGGCTATAAGCCTAAGAATTTCAAATTATGATTTAGAAAAACTAAAAGAGAAGGCGGAACAGGAAGGTTTACCGTACCAAACGCTTATTACGACGGTACTTCATAAATACATTACAAATCAGCTTTTTGAGAAGGAAGAGATCATCAAGTCGTTCAGGCTACTGAAGGAAGAGAGGGCAATATAACCCATATAACGCCTCCCGGTATCAAGAGGGAATAAGAATCCCGCCATTGCATAGTAAGGATTTCTGAAGTATAGCAGCAACGCAACGGATACTATGGAGCATGAACTCACCGGAAGTACAAGGTATAGTCCGACTTTTGTTCTCCGAAGGAAGAGCGGAAGAAGGTCCGCTCTCAAACACATATAGAGAGTCGCCTGTAAGCGCTATAGAACGTTATGCAGCCCAAAATGTCGTCCGACTCAAAAAAGGATCTCATCCTGTTGATGGATCAGTTACACTGGCGGATCAACTTGGGGCGGACTGAAAAAACCACGTACACCTGTGAGTCATCTATGTCAAAAAGGAGCGCAGCGTGGGACCAATCAAGCAAACGAAAGTCGGTTCATTTGTACTATCGACAGGGACGAATGGCAGTTGCACACTGTCACTGCGGAAAAGTTCCCATCGGAAGCGAGTCTCGAACCAAAGTGTTTCAGTTATAATCTTGGTTTTCCACACGCTGCCTCCCACCACCGAGTGGTTCTCCATAGCCAATAAGGGTCCGACTTCGGTAGATCATTCGGGGCCAAAGGCGAAGGTGAGAGAACGTAGCAAATAGGCGACCCTCCAGTGAGGCGGCATATCCGGGAACTCTATAGAAACGTATGGTGTCTTATTAGCGATTCACAACAGAGCAAGATTCGGGTTGCTCCGATTGGTTCTTCGTACTATGTTTGCGCCTGGGAGGATACTATGACTGATACAGCCGATAGGGAAAAGCAGACGCCGCCGGAACTCTGGAGAACCCTTTTCAGCGAAATAGCTCGCTTTCTAAGTGAGATACGCGACCTACCGGTTTCTCGAAATGTGACTGAAGAGGAGCTTCGAGCCGAGCTAAGTCATACCTTTACCTTCGAAAAACCGACTCCCCTCGACTCACTCACGACCGAGGTTTGCAGGCTACTCCGTGACGGGATCTTGCATGTGACGCATCCAAGGTATTTCGGGCTCTTTAATCCGAGCGTGCGTCCGGCGGGCATTGTCGCCGATGCGATCGTGGCACTCTTCAACCCGCAGCTCGCCGTCTGGTCCCACGCACCAATTGCCAATGAGATCGAACAACTGACGTTACGACGCTTTGCCGAGCTAATCGGATACGATCCGACTCTGTCCTTGGCAAACTTCACCAGTGGCGGCGCCGAGGCGAATCTCTCGGCCGTTCTTGCGGCGCTCCTTCACACGTTTCCGGACTACGGAGAATCCGGCGTACGAGGCCTCAGCTCTCAGCCGGTGATCTACCTCACCGGGGAGAGCCATCACTCCTTTGTAAAGATCGCCCGAATGACCGGCTTGGGTACCCGCTCTCTGCGCGAGATCCATACGAACACAGACTACGCGCTTCGGGTTGACGTGCTGGAGCGACAGATAGAGCGTGATCGGCAAAATGGACTGCTGCCGTTTATGGTCATCGGAACTGCTGGTACAACGGGGGCGGGCGTAGTGGACCCGCTGCCTAAGATCGCAGAAGTAGCGAGAAGACGGAGTTTGTGGTTCCACGTCGATGCGGCGTGGGGAGGGGGCGCACTGCTTTCCCCTGTTTTACGCAGCACCTTACGGGGCATCGAGGAGGCTGATTCAGTAACCTGGGATGCTCACAAGTGGCTGTCGGTGCCGATGGGCGCAGGCATGTTCTTCTGCCGACATCCGGAGGCAGTAAAACGCGCCTTTACCATTTCTACCTCCTACATGCCCGGGGAGTCAGGAGATGAGACGGTAGACCCATATAAGGTTACGGCGCAGTGGTCGCGCCGCATGATCGGGTTGAAAGTTTTCATGGCGCTGGCGGAGCTCGGAATGGAAGGGTACGCGAAGATGATCGAAGGGCAGACGGATCTCGGTAACCAACTCAGGCAACGTCTCGAACAGAGAGGATGGATCATCAAGAACAGAACACCATTGCCCGTCGTCTGCTTCACCCATCCATTCATCGAGCGCGGCACTATCACTACAGAGCAGCTACTCACTACAATCTATGGCCGAGGGAAGATATGGATCTCCGATGTGGTGCTGGGAGGCACGGAACGTGTCTTGAGGGCTTGCATTACGAGCTACCGGTCGGCCGAATCCGACATTGATCGGTTGATGGAGGAACTCGAGCACGCGCTAACCACTCAGACTAATCGCGAACGCGAGGAGTCAACATGAGCGGTTCGCTCTACTCTCAGGCGTCTGCAGACTTCAAGCGCGTCGAAGAGGCGATTCGATTCATCGAAGAGAATTTCAAGCTTCAGCCGAGCCTCGAACAGATGGCCCGGACCGTCCATTTGAGCAAGTATCATTTCGACCGCCTCTTCAAACGATGGGCCGGCATTAGTCCGATCCAGTTCATGCGCTTCATGACGCTGCAATACACCAAGGAGCGATTGTCCACCTCGAGATCGCTCATGGAGTCCGCGATGAACGCCGGACTGTCCGGAACGGGCAGACTGCATGATCTGTTCGTAACGTTCGAAGGGGTGACTCCGGGGGAGTTCAAGAGGCAGGGAGACGGATTGAGAATCACCTATGGATTCTGCGACACTCCCTTCGGAGAGTGTCTCCTTGCAACCACCGAGCGAGGAATCTGTTATCTCGGGTTCGTTGGAGCCGAGGGACGATCGACGGCGCTTCGGGAACTCGCCGACACGTGGCCTGGCTCAGAACGCGTGGAGCACCTTGCGTCAGTCCGCCTGATTGTGGAACAGATTTTTAGATCTGATAACGCGAAGATCCCCGAGCCCATTAACTTGCAGGTCAAAGGGACCAACTTTCAGATCAATGTGTGGAAGGCACTACTGACTATCCCGGAAGGCTGCGTTGTCAGCTATCAGGATATTGGCGCTCAGATCGGTCATCCTAAGGCGGTGCGGGCGGTAGGCAATGCGGTCGCAATGAACCCCATCGGCTACCTTATACCCTGCCACCGCGTCATCGCATCAACAGGAAAGATCAATCAGTATCGTTGGGGATCGGCGAGGAAAAGGGCGATGATCGGGCGGGAAGCTGCAGTCACAGCGATCGAGAGGTTGAACCAACTCGGTTGACCATTTAGGTTTTGCGTCATGTACTCGACCAGTAATAGGCACCCCAAGATTACGATTCGCTTTGCCACGCCCGATTATACTCCTCGAAACAGATTGTTTATGAGCGACAGTGAATTATCTCACTGTACCTCCACGAGGGGGAGGCGTTAATAAGTATCAAGCAATTGGATGTTATGTAGACATTTTGAGTATTAGGATCGGATACAATTCAAAGGGATAGTATGAAAAAGAAGATTTCATTATTGCTATTAGTTTTATTGCTCGTATTTTCCTCATGCAAAAACGAGAATGTGATGGGTAGTGCAAAATCAGATGCAGATATTTCAAACAGCCAGGATACAAAGATTGATATTGAAGAAATCGAGTTTATACATGGTAAAGTATTTGATGGTAATCTAAGATTAAGGAATTACCCTTTTTTGGATGCTGAAAAAGTTGGAGTCCTAACCGATGGAGAAAATGGTGTTTGGATAGACTATATTCTGTACTTAAATGGAAATAATCACTATGAATCGAAATTAGTAATTGATTATCAAATTGGATTAAGTAATAGGTTAGTCGAATACAACCTATATAGAACTATATGATAATTATGAAATTTCAGAAAACAACTACAATATAGAAGATAATTCATTGTATTTCCCGTTTCTTTATTCGGAACATAGCGGCTATTCAATCGGATTAGAAACTGAGTTACTTTCGGGAAAAACATACTACCAGATAATTAATTATATGGATGAACAGAAATCCGATACAAAGGTTGAAGAAAGTGAGAAGTCTATATGTTTGTATAAGACTACTCAAGATGGACAACTACAGATTGAATTGAAACAGATCGGAACATTTTTGCTTGGCGCGACTCATGTTTTGGAAAGACCGGAAATAAGTACATTTATTACAACTGTGGATTTGAAAAAACCACAAAAATAACCACATAACCTCAAGGATTGAGTCGACCTTCACGGTCGATTCAATCCAATGTTCAAGAAGCCCTGATCGACAGTATAGTTTCTTATTAATGGGAAATGCTCGCTGGTTTCTGTTGGAAGAAAAACGAAATATGGGAAAAAGGAAGCGTCGCCACCTGTGAGTATGGAAGGATTCTTAAAAAGAGTAGCAGATCAAACGAGTGCAGCCAAGAGAAAAAAAAGATTTTCTACTTCTTTGGATACAGCTCTCCCCGATGGTGGAATCCCGGTATGTCCCGGAGGACTGATAAAAAGATAGGAGATGGCTCCGTTGCATATACTACAGCGGCGGTTCTGACCGGATGCAGGAATCCATAGCAGCGGATCTTCATGAATCCTGAAGGGAGCACATGCTGGAGGAATCGCCTGATAAACTCACATGCCTGAAGACGCAGCAGCTTCTCAGCCCCAGTGGCTGAATCAGTGTAGCGGAAGAGGATGTGGTTGTCCTCGATGGCGACAATCCGGCTGTCGGAAATAGCGGTACGAAAAACGTAGGAAGCGAGGTAGCGAATACTTCGTTCCCCGCTTCCGGCTGGTTGGGAGTTGACGTTCCAATCCTGGCTCCAGGCTGCGGCATCGACAGATGACAGCAGCCCGTTTCGCTTCAGGGCCGTGTACATCCGGTGTTTCACCAGTTTAGCTGCTACGCGGACGGGAAGATAGAATGCCTTCCGGCAGGGGTGCCGGCTATGATCGTCTGAAGAGAAAGCACCACCGGGAACGACATAGTGGATGTGAGGGTGGTACTGGAGTTGCCGGCCCCAGCATGGTGGTCTCCAGGCTGGAGTGCCCCATGTAGCGCTGGATTGTCCTGATGTTCACCCCCTGTTCAAGGAGATGAGTGGCATAGCTGTGTCTGAGGGTATGGATGGAGATATGGTGTGAGATTCCGGCTTTCTTCACTGCGCGGGCGAGCGCCCCTTGCACACTGGCCCGATTCATCGGGGTTGTTGCGGTTGCTTCTCCGGTATGTCCCCTCCCCAGGGCGGGAAAGATGAGCTGCCGGACAGCTCGCGTGTAGGCCTGTTGTGTTCTGCTGCTCTTGCCGTTGATCCGGAGCTTGCGGACCATTTTTGCGTACCAATCGTGGTTTTCATTTGTCATACTGTTCCTCCAATACAATGAGTAGAAAAACTATGACAAATTGGGTACGATTTTCCTAATGGTACATCCGGCCGCGAAGCGGCTTTCTTGAACCAGCAATTGGAGCAGATGTGGCTACTGTCATGGTTTGTGCTACTGGTTCCAGGAGGAGAGTGGTTCAAAATAGATTGATGCGAGCGTGTATCGATGTATAATGTTGGTTGGGTGGCAGCACAAACGCACGCTAATTTAACGCCACGCAGCTCAATTGGATGTTCTACATAAGGTACATTGGTGAAACAAGCAATAGAAAAGCAGATGGAGATCAATAAATCAAATAATTTGTTATACCGTCTTGCTCCAGAATTATTCAGAATAGATCATTCATTCAAAAAAGAATTGCTTACAAGGATTGAAAGAAAGGAAAATGTGTCTGAGAACGTAATTCATGATACAGTAAATAGTCTTCTTAAGAAGATTTACAAAATTAACCAATATATCAATATTGATAATGATGGTGCTATGCAATTACAGAATTTATATAGAAAAACATATAATTCTTTAACGAGTAATAATTTTGACTTAGTAATGAAAATACATTATGAGCGATTATCTGATATAATATCCTGCTATTATCCAGAAGAAATTGTAAAAGTATTAAGAAATAAGAAAGAAATAGGTTCGGTTAAAAATGAAGAATATACATTCAGAATACAACAGTCGTTATACGAAATTGAAATAGAAGAAATACAAGAACCTGTTATAGATGTTGGTTGTGGCATGTCTGCAGCATTCGTTAATCATTTATTAAAAGAAAATATTGATATAGTAGGAATTGATAGAATAATCGGAAACGAAAATGAAAGAATAATACAGGCAGATTGGCTAACATATGATTTCAAATCACAGAAATGGGGTATGGTTTATTCGAATATGGCTTTTACTAATCATCTGCACTACCATATGCATAATGGTGACTGTGCTAAATTAAATCAGTATATTGAAAAATATTTGGAAATTTTAGAATCATTAAAACTTTTTGGTGAGCTAATATATGCGCCAAGTGTCTTAGCGTTAGAAGAAAATATTAATACAGAAAACTTTGAAGTTACCAGAAAAAGAAAAATAGGAGATATTTCTATTACAAAAATAAAAAGAATTGCGATATCAAGCAATTGGAGCAGTCATGGCTACTGTCACGATTCTTGCTTGCGCAAGAATACGCGTTAGCTTCACGCCACGCAACTCAATTGGATGTTATGTAGACAAAATTTATAGCTGTCTTTATTGGGGGATAAAAGTGCATATTAATAGAATGAAAATTAGAATACTTACTTTTATACATTGGCATTGATCCTCACAAATGCTCTATCTGCACAGGCCTATGCAACTGCTAATTTAAAAGAACTTAGCGATGAGTCAGAAATGATATTGAAAGCAGTTGTTGAAAATCTATTATTTTTATTAGAGTTTGAATATGAAACAAGCAGTAGAAAGATGTTCTATTATGATTATAAATTCTATAAAAGTGGTGAAGAGTATATAAAAGGTTCAGGTTCGTACAGTATTCTAAAAGGAACAAAGAAATCCTATTTTATAAAACATAGCATAAGCAGATTAGAAAGGGGAAAGTGGGTATTAGACGAAACAAATCAGTTGTTTGATGAAAATGGTATCGGTTTTAGGTCTTATGGAACTAGGGATATCGAAGGAGAAGATGATCTTATAAAATTTCTTTATAAAACTGATTTGACGTATGAACTGCAAAAAGATCCCATGTTATTTGAATCTGGAAAGAAGGAAATATTATTGATAAGAAGATCTGATTATAGTGAGATAAATAATTATTATCTTAAAAATCATGAAATAAGATCTGAATTGGATTTTTATTTTGTTTTATCAGTAATGATTGAAGATGATGATTAATGTTATTGCGGGCTATATAACCTCAAGGATTGAGTCGACCTTCACGGTCGATTCAATCCAATGTTCAAGAAGCCCTGATCGACAGTAGCGTTTCTTATTAATAGGAAATGCTCGCTGGTTTCTGTTGGAAGAAAAACGAAATATGGGAAAAAGGAAGCGTCGCCACCTGTTAGTATGGAACGATTCTTAAAAAGAGTAGCAGATCAAACGAGTTCAGCCAAGAGAAAAAAAAGATTTTCTACTTCTTTGGATACAGCTCTCCCTGCCATGCAAGGAAATGAGAACAGGCCTTCAGGTTTTCTTTAGAGTGAATGGATTATGGATGACTTGTTACGTAAACCCTGATGGTGAAATCCCGGCATATACAAAGAAATGAGTTAGAAGTAATGTTTCCAACATAGTTATAAAATCGTGCGGAATTTAGGGTGACTATGTCGGGGGCGGCCCGTTATATCAATCAGGCGCTGCGGGCCAGACCGGTTTATCGCCGTCTTTCTGGCGGCACTGATCGGCGTACCGATCTATACAAGCAACCTGACGGCCCTGTCGATGGTAGGCGGCCTGCTGTCGCAGGGTATGAACCCGTCGGCGGCGCTGGCATTCCTGATCGCCGGCCCGACCACGACCCTGCCCGCGATGGCCGCGGTCTGGGGCATCACGAACAAAAGGGTCTTCGCCTGTTATGTTTCGTTCTTTGGGGCGCTGGTCGTCGGGTATCTGTACAGTGTGGTGGGGGCGTCTGAAACGGCTCAGTCTGCCGAGGTTTGACCGCCCCGGCAGCATATGATAAGATATTGTTGAAACAACAACATACTATGCCGACAAACAACCGACTACGCCGAACCAACTTGCTTCGTATACTTGAATCGCTCTGGCACATCCCGAATCCCAGCCGAGCCGACCTCGCCCGGGAATTACATCTCGATCGTTCCACCATCGGCCTCCTGGTTGATCAGATGATCGACAGAGGAATCCTGAGGCAGCATGCCGAGGAGAGCTCCGGCCCCAGGGGAGGGCGTCCGCCGATATTGCTCACCATTTCCCCCGGGGTCGCCTACAGTCTCGGCGTCGAGCTTACCTACCCTAACATACGCCTGGCGGCGGTTGATCTGTGCGGCAGCCTTATCGGCAGCAGAGAGATCCCGATCCAGGACTACGGACCGCAGGCTATTGAAAACCTGGCAGCAGAAACCGCCCGTTATCGGGCGACCCTCGACGCCTCATTCAAGGAGGGTGGCCTCGGCTTAGTCACCCTCGGAGTCGGCGTCAGCGGGCAGATCGCCGATGACGGAAGATCGATCCTGATTTCTCACGCCCTCCATATCAGTGAGCCCCTCAACGTGGCGGATCCTCTGGAGCGGGCCCTGCAGGTGCCGGTAACTCTCCTCAATGATGCCCAGGCCGGGGTAATGCGGGAGGCCGGACTCCGGGATAAAGAGGACCTGCTCCTGATCATAATCGAATTCCGTCCCGGTAACGCCGAGGAAGATATAGGTATCGGCGCCGGCCTGGTAATGGGCAACAAGCTCTGCCACGGGCGAGCAATCACCCATCTTTTACGATCCAACCTCAATGCTCTCCCCTCCGACCCGGCTCTGGGTGTCGAAGGTCTGGGAAAATCCCTGGCTCTGGTCGCGAATATTACCGGAATCGATGAGATAGTCCTGGGAGGAGAAGTGGAAGATATCCTGATCCCCCTGGGAGAAATCGTCGACCGCTATTCAAAGGTCGGCCGCAACAGGGAGGAGACGATAATACGGGTCTCGCATATCAACGGCGGAAGCGAAGCGGTTGCCCTGGGGGCGGCCTATTCCGCGATGAAACTCCTGCTGGCAAGCCACGACTCCTCGGTAGCCAATTTCTTCGCCTCACTATAGGATTCACTCCCTTAATTTCTTGACAGTTTTATGGTATCGACATATCATAGTTAGTGGGAATTACAACAAACTATTTTTCCTACTTATTTTAGGAGGACATATGAAAAAACTGATTATTCTCTCTCTGCTTTTCGGTCTGTTGTTTCCGGCCTTTCTGACG
The DNA here is from genome assembly GCF_963668165.1 of Marispirochaeta sp. Classification (NCBI taxonomy): domain Bacteria; kingdom Pseudomonadati; phylum Spirochaetota; class Spirochaetia; order Spirochaetales; family Spirochaetaceae; genus Marispirochaeta; species Marispirochaeta sp. Next base: position 51,117 of record NZ_OY764213.1, read on the forward strand.
GCCGGAGGCGAACAGGAATCCGCCGGCGTGAGCGCCGAGAAAACTACAATCGAGGTTTGGAGCTGGCGCGGAGAGGACGAAGAGGGTTACAACCAAATCTTCGACATCTTCGAAGGGTCGCATCCGAATATAAGCGTTGAGTTTCGTACGGTAAAGAACACCGAGTACAACACCGTACTGGCCACAGCCCTTGAAGGCGGACAGGGACCGGACCTTATGCAGCTGCGCGCCTACGGCGGGCTTCAGCGCTATACCGCCTTCCTGATGCCCCTGGGAGATAAGATTGATTCCCTGAAGGATTTCTCCGACTCCTCCATCGCCAGCGCATCCGGCTACGAGGACGGGGTAATTTACGGCGTCCCGTTCGCCAACCAGGCCCTCGGCATCTTCTACAACAAGCGCATTTTCCGGGAGAACGGGGTTTCCGTACCGACCACATGGGATGAGTTCATCAGCCTCATGGATACCCTGAAAGCCAACGGTGTAACCCCCCTGGCCAACGGCGGCCAGGCGGCCTGGATGCTGGAAATCATGTTCGGCACCATCGGACCGAACTTCTACGGCGGCAACGATTTCTACGAAGAGGTTGTCGCGGGCGACACAACCTTCACTGATCCCCGTTTCATCAGGGCCCTGGAATACATGAAAACCCTGGTTCCCTACATGCCCCGCGGGTTTATGGGACTCGACTTTGCCAGTATGCAGGCGAATTTCTTCACCGAGCAGGCGGCTATGTACATCGGCGGTTCATTTGAATCATCCAACTTCCAGGCACAGAACCCCGACCTCGAGATCGGCGTATTCGCCGCTCCCGCTCCCGCCGGTCAACCTGCATATATCGGTACCTGGGCGGATGGCTCCTACGGGGTAAACGAGACCACTGAGCATCCCGAAGCTGCGGTTGAACTCGCCCGCTTCATGGCCGGCCAGGAGTTCGGTACCATGTTCGCCAACATGCTCGGTCAGATTTCCCCCATTCCCGGAGTATCTATCGATTCCGCAAAGGCGCCGGTCCTGAGCCAGTTCACCGAAATGATGGAGGATCATGAAACAACCCCCTACATCATGCTGGTCGGTTTCCGCTGGGATCAGCCCACCGGATCCGTTGCTCTGCAGAATGCACTACAGGGTATGATGCAGGGTGACATGACTCCCCGGGAAGTTGCTGAAGAGGTACAAAGCCAGATCGCCTCCTGGTACGAACCGTTCCAGAATTAAACGACACCACCACAGAAGCCCCCCTCCGACGAAGGGCTTGCTGATAGACTGGAGGACTCTTTTGGACCTATCGAAAGGTTGGGAAAAATTAACTACTTCGAGGAGACTGGCATTCGCCGTCTTCCTGGTGCCCGGCACCATCTTCTTCCTCCTGCTGGTTATCTACCCGGTACTCAGCTCGTTCACGTACAGCCTCTACTCATGGAACGGCCTGGAGCGGGAAGCCTTTATCGGTTTTCAGAACTTTAAAACCGTGTTCGCTTCGGATAATCCGATTTGTGCCAGATTTTGGAACGCAGCGGGGCATAACGGCTACTCGCTGATCTTCGTCGTGGTATTTCAGTCGACGGTGGGCTTTGCCTTCGCTCTTATGCTCTTCCAGGATCTTCCGGGGACCAAGTTCTTCCGCGCCCTCGTGTTCCTTCCGGTCACCCTCTCCATCGTTGTGGTGGGCTTCCTCTTTAATTTGATGCTCCATCCAACCTGGGGGATGGTCAATGCAGTTGTACGACTGGCAGGGGATCCGGAATTCGCCTTCCCATGGCTCGGAGATCCGCGAACCGCCTTGACCACGATCCTGCTGATAAACATCTGGCAGTGGGCGGGATTCCCGACGCTGATCTTTCTCTCCGGACTGAATAATATCCCGCAGCCGATTATCGAGGCGACCAAGCTCGACGGGGTATCGAGCTTTCGTCGAATTAAGGATATCTATCTTCCCTTGATCGTACCGCAGATCCTTACCGTCCTTATCCTGACCATTACCGGAAATCTCCGGATGTTCGACATCGTCTACTCCCTTACCGGACCTACCGGAGGTCCCAACTATACGACCGACGTGCTTGGAACCCTCTTCTATCGAACCGCCTTCGGCGGCATCACCGGCCTGGCGAATAAAGGGTTAGGAGCCACGATAGGTATAATCATCGTAATCGTAACGGCGGTTATATCCCTGATGGTAAACAAGTTGCTGAATAAAAAACGCATCCAGCTGGAAGGATAATCATGAATCGAAAGGGATTTCTACGTATTAAAGAACTCGGCCTCGCCCGTGCGACCCTGGTGTACCTCTTCCTTGTACTATCGGCTGTGGTCATTATTGTGCCGCTCCTGTTCATGTACAACTCCTCCCTGCGTACAACCCGGGATCTCTTCACCGCTCCCCTGGCGCTGGCGACGGATCCGCAGTTCAGCAACTACACCGACATTCTGATCGGACAAAACTTCCTGCTCTTCCTCGGTAACAGCATCGTGATAACCACGGGCGCAATGATTCTCAACCTGCTGTTGAGTACCAGCGCCGCCTACGCCCTGGCCCGCTACAAATTCAAGATCTCCGGCCCCCTCTACGCGTTCTTTCTGCTGGGCCTGATGGTCCCCCTGCGACTGGCCTCACTGCCGCTCTTCCTCTTGATGAGGGACATCGGTATCCTCGATACCCGTTTCTCCCTCATCCTGGTGTACGCGGCGTGGCGTTTCGGTTTCTCGATATTGATCTTCTTCGGCTTCTTTTTCGCTCTCCCGGATAACATCGAGAACGCTGGCAGAATCGACGGCGCCAATGAGTACCAGCTTTTCGGGCGCGTGATGCTCCCCCTGGCGAAGCCGGGACTTGTTATAGCTATCATCTACAACGCGGTACCGATCTGGAACGATTTCTTCTTTCCCTTGATCTTTCTGCGATCCGAGAAGCTCCACCCCCTGCCCCTGGCGGTCGCGACCTTCTTCGGCGAGCACTCGGTTCAGTGGGGGCAACTCTTCGCCTTCCTGGGCCTGTCGATCCTGCCCATCGTTCTACTCTACCTGGTACTATCCCGCTACTTTATCGCCGGTATGCTGGCGGGTACCTTCCGGTGACGAATCTGGAGAGAACGCGGCCGGGAATCGAAGTACTAATCCAAGCGGGACCGCCCCCTCGGTCACAGCGGCTGGGGCTTCTGACCAACCAGTCGACAATAATGCCGGATGGACGGTCGGTGTGGCGAGCCCTGCTGGAGGCGGAATTCCCGCTTGCGCGACTCTTCGGTCCGGAGCACGGCTTCGCCGCCCAAGCCCAGGACACGGTGGAGATCGACGACTCGATCCTGCAGGGTCTGAATGTCGTCTCTCTCTACGGGGAACGCAGACGACCGGATCCCGAACATCTTCAGGACCTGGATGCAGTGATAATCGACATCCAGGAAATAGGCTGCCGTTACTACACCTATCTCTACACCGCCGCGGCGCTCATCGAAGAGTGCGAGATCCTCGGAATCCCCGCTCTCATCTGCGACCGGCCCAACCCGATCGGAGCCGACATCGTCGAGGGAGGCGCCCTGCCCCACGGTACGGAGAGCGAAGTCGGCGGCTACGGTCTGGCTCCCCGGCACGGTCTGACTCTTGGAGAGTACGCCCAGTACCTTAGAACCGATTTCGCCCGCTCCTATACACCCTATCGAAGCACTGCACGCCGCCGACCTACGCCGTCGCCGAAAACAACTATCTTCTGGATGGAACACTATCGTCGGGAGATGCTCTTTTCGGGGACGGCTCTCCCCTGGAAACCGCCTTCGCCGAATCTACCCGGACCGGACACGGCACTGGTGTACCCGGGGACCTGCCTCTTTGAGGGGACCAATATCTCCGAAGGGCGAGGAACCACCAGACCCTTCGAGATCGTCGGAGCCCCCTGGCTCGAGGCCGAAAAGCTTCGGGACACCTTAAGCTCCATGGAACTACCTGGCGTCATCTTCTCGACGGCGGCCTTCGTTCCCACCTTCTCGGCCTTCGCCGGCGAGGCATGTCGGGGCGTTCAGCTCCACGTAACGGATCCGGCGAGTTATAACGCCCTGCGCACCGGGGTTGAGATGCTCCACACAATTCGCGCTCAAAATCCGAACACGTTCTCCTGGCGCCCCCTATGGGAGGACCCGACGCGGTCGTTTATCGACCACCTCGCGGGGGGGTCCGCCTTCAGAGATGCCATCGATCGGGGCTGCTCTTCCGAGGATGCGTATCGACTGCTCTGTCGCAACACTGAAGAGTACGCCCGGGCCCGGGAAGAGTCCCTCCACTATCCGGGAGCAGCAATCTGAGTTCTCCTTTATTCCCTGCTTCACGGAACAAGACACCCGCCGTGCCAGTCGCCGCGGTAATGGTCAGCCGGGGGGAAGTGTCCCTCTTCGAAGGCTACTTCGGGCGCTACCTGGGAGGCGATCCCCTTGCACACGACTCCTACACCATCGATCCGGAAATTGCGCCGGCGACGCCGCAAACGCTTTTCGATCTGGCCTCTCTCACCAAGGTCCTGGCGACGACCCCCCTGGTACTGCAGCTGGTAGATGAGGGAAGGATCGCCCTCGATTCAGAGCTGGGAGAGGTACTGGAGGGCCTGGCGAGCAGAACCGCACGTCTCACTATCGATGAGCTCTTGACGCACTCCAGCGGACTGCCGGCCCTTCCCGATCTCTGGCAGGGAACCGATCCCGATCTCCCCGACCCCGATAAGCTGCACCGTAAACTCTACGGAATCGAACCGGTAGCGGAGCCCGGAACACAGATCATCTACAGTTGCACCGGATTCATATTTCTTGGAGAACTGGTTCGGAAGCTGCGAAAAATGGATCTGCCCGCGATTTTCGACGAGTTTAGCGGCCGGGAACAAACTGCATCCTTCGCCCTGGGATATCGTCCGCCGCCGGAAAAGCGGAACCTCTGTGCTCCGACGGAGTGGTGCCCCTGGCGGCGACGACGCATAGCGGGTGAGGTACATGATGAGAATGCATACGCCCTGGGAGGCGCGGCGGGTAACGCCGGACTCTTCGGGACCCTCCCGGCGGTGCATGCCCATATCCTGTCTGTCTGGGGCGGCACCCTCGGCATCTCCGACAGAAGAGCCCGGCTGAAGCCCGCAACAGTACGAACGGCAACCGCCCCCAGGAAGACCTTGAGCCTGGGAGCATCGCTGCAGGACCGTCCCGTAGGCAGCCCGGAACGCCGGGGCCTGGGGTTTCAGCTGGCACCGAAACAGTGGCGGCGGACAACCGGCCTCAGTTCCGCCGCTTTCGGTCATACCGGGTTCACCGGGACGAGCTTCTGGGCGGACCCCGCAAGCGGTCTCCTGATAACGTCGTTAACCAGCCGGCTCTATTACGGCAGGGAGCAAAGCAGCGCAGGCCTGCACGCCTACAGAGCAAAGCTTTTTCGATCAGCACTCGAAAAATACAGTTCTCCATGACCAAAGCGGAGCAGGCAGAGGCCCGATATTAAAGACTGATATAAGATAGAGGTAGTTGTGGACAGAAAATCAGAATACATCGCTTTCACTAACGATACGGAAGTACGGCGACTTGCAGCCGATGAGGCTACCCGTTTTTTAAAAGAGGAGACTCAGTTTCAGCTGGGACATCTCCCCACGGAACAGCCCCACCCCTATACCGAGCACTTCAGTACGGTCGTCTCTCAGGATGCGGCGGAAGGAGTAGAGCTGCTCCTTCAGGTTGATGCGGACATCCCGGCGGTGGCCCGGCGGACCCTGTTAAGCCCCGCCTACGCCCATCTGGTGGAGACTATCGGCACCGCGGTAGATGGGGACCGAAAGATCTGCTTCTCCGGTTGCGGCAGTACCGGACGCCTGGCGATGATGCTGGAGGAGATGTGGCGCCAATACTGGGAGGACCGCGCCGGTGCGGCTCCCGGCGAGGCGGCCCGGCGGGGAGCGGCCGCGGATTCCGTTCTGCGAAAAGCCAATCAGGCCGTTAGCATCATGACCGGCGGCGACAGAGCCTTGATCCGTGCGGTGGAAAACTTCGAAGACTTTGCCGGCTGCGGGGAACGCCAGGTCGCCGACCTCGGACTGGAAAGCGGTGATATTCTGATCGCCATAACCGAAGGCGGCGAGACATCTTCGGTTATCGGAACCGCCGAAGAGGGCCTGCGCCGAGGCTGTGAGGTTTTCTTTGTCTTCAATAATCCCGCCGGTATCCTTACCGAGAGCGTTGAGCGCTCCCGGCGTATCATCGCCGACCCACGGGTAACCGTCCTGGACCTGTTTACCGGCTCAATGTCCCTGACCGGTTCAACCCGAATGCAGGCCACTACGATGGAGATGCTCGTCGTCGGAGCGGCCCTCGAGGAAGCCTTCGTCAGAAACGAAGGCAAGGATGTCGATACAGCCTATCGTCTCGCCCAGGCAAACTGCTTCGCCGTCCTCCTCCACGACTTAAAGACGGATACCAACCTCGCCGCAATGGGCCGCCTTGCACAGAGAGAAGCGGATATCTACAGCCGGGGGGGCAGAATTACTTACCTGGCTTCCCGCTTCCTCTTGGATGTATTCAGCGACACCACTGAACGCTCCCCGACCTTTATGTTGCCCCCTTTTCGACCGTCCGACGATACCGCGGCCCCGGACTCCTGGGCCTTCGCCAAAGACCCCGACAGGCCCAGCTCGCAGGCGTGGTTCGATATGCTGCGCCGCAAACCCCGCGGCATCGATTGGACCGGAGAGGATTACCGGAACATGGGTACCTCCGGGAATCTTGAACTCGCGCCCCCCTCCCTTGGTGAGGAGGAGATAGCCCGTTACGTAATCGGCAATGAACCGGATGCGAGCAGGAGCGCCGTCGATCCTTACCTGTTCCTCTCTATTACGGTAGGAGAAGCGGAGACCGCGGCTTCCGACTCGGCCGTACTCCAGATCGGCCCGCAACGCCCGGCGGGGAATGAGGTATACCATATCTCCCTTGAATTCCCCGAGAGCCAGATCCTCCTCTGGCAGCATCTGGCCGTTAAGCTGGTAATGAATACCGTCAGTACCGCCTCAATGGGAATCATGGGCCGGATCCGGGGCAACTGGATGGTTCAGCTCGACCCGACGAACAAAAAACTGATCGACCGGGGAAGCCGTATCATCAGCCACCTGAGCGGAATCGGCTACGATGAGGCCTGCTATGAACTGCACCGGTCGATCCTTGCCCGGGAGCGGTTCATCGCTGGGGGAGGTCAGAGCACAACCTCACCGGTGGTGGACGCTCTGGACCGACTGGGGGTCGAAGGTTAATTGGATGAGCTGTGCGGATGCCGGATCCGTGACGATCGTCTAACTCAGAAAAGAGCAAAGAGATTGCCCGATAGAAATCAGGATCGCTTTAGGTAGAGTAAGTTCAGCTATACCCTTTTCTTGACAAGGCTGACCGGGCTGTCATACTGAATGGAAGCGTGAGACCATGTTCGACCGTCCGAATCCGGAAGCTGCGCGATGTCCTGGAAAGGCCTTTTAGCATTCATCCTTCTCCTAATATCGCACCAGATCCTGGTTGCCGCCTCCCTGATACTGGACGGCGGTGAGATCGACGGGCTTTTCATCGGGGAGTACCTCGAGTATCTCAGCGAGGAGGAGCTCTTTCCCCTAATCAGATCGGGCTGGTCGACGGAGAAAGAGTTCATAGAGGAGATCGCTTCCGGACACTTGAGCAGCGACAGCCGGTTCCTCATGTCTGAAGAGTCCATACCCGGAGGCTACCGGTATCGGGCGACCCTTCGGGAGAACGGCGAGAGCGCCGCGTTCGAATGGGGCGTTGCCGACCTGCTGGAGCTGGAGGGCAGGAAGAGATTCCTACCCTTCGAAACAGAAATTCCTGCCTGCGACTTCACGCCCCACTCCTGCTGGCTTACCTTTCCTATCGACAACCGCAGCGGTGCCGATCTGACCCTCTATCTCGAGCTCGACAAGTACCTCTTCGGCTCCATGGATCTCTTCTATACATTGGGTACGATTTTCCTAATGGTACATCCGGCCGCGAAGCGGCTTTCTTGAACAAAAAGTTGGAGCCGTCGCGGCTACTGTCACGATTCTTGCTTGCTTGCAAGAATACGCGCCAGCTTAACGCCACACAGCTCAACTGGGTGTTATATTGCTTGACAACGACCCCTTTGTGTATTACATTTAGTAATACAAGGTGGGAAGATGACTACAGTACGCCTGAATGAAGAAATAGATAGTAAGATCACGGTTCTTGTAGATTTGGAGAAGACCTCTAAGTCGGAAATAATAAAGAAAGCAATACTGGAATATTATGATCACCATATCGGATCAAGAACAGCATTTGAATTAGGGAAAGATCTATTTGGAAAATATGGTGATGCTGAAGATTTATCGAGTACATATAAAAAGAAATTAATGGATAAATTAAATGAAAAGCATTCTCATTGATGCAGGACCAATTATTGCACTATTTAATAAGAATGATCGTTATCACGAAAAGATATTGAATTATATTAAGAATTATAATGGGAAACTGTATTCTTCGTGGGCAGTATTAACAGAAGTTTCCCATATGCTTGGATTCAGTATATCAGCGCAACTTGACTTTTTAAAATGGATTCGAACCGGTGCTATTGAAGTAATTAACTTGGACTATGTTGATATTGATCGAATAATTGAACTATCAGAAAAGTATTCCGATGTTCCAATGGACCTTGCCGATGCGACACTGGTTGTTATCGCAGAAAAATATGAAATAAAAGAAATCCTCACCATTGACAATGATTATTATATCTATCGGACAATAGAGAAAGAAATGCTGGAAAATGTATTGGATAGAAACCTATAAACCAGGTGATATGTACAAGAGGAAATTATGGATAAAAACGTAGCGGTTTTGTGGGATATAGAGAATGTAGCACCTCTCTCTGGCCAAAGTAATATACTCGTAGATGGGCTTTTAAGTTACTCTGAAACGATAGGGAATAAATCCTATATGATTGCAGTTGGTGATTGGATTAATTGCCCTAAAACCCTTCCGGAGATACTGTCAGAGAAAGGATTTGAGTTAATCTATATACCAGAAATGATGAAAAAGGAAAGCGTACAAAGAATAGTTATGTTTCTGTTTTTTCTTGGCGATATCATGTACTTTAAATGGAAATGGATTGGATATAAATGACTAAGTGTAAAACAGGAGTATATTTATAAGATTGGAATTATAGTACTTTTAAGTATGAAAAGTGATACGGAAATATTTAGAAATAGATGTGACATAAAAATAATATTCGCCATCCATGGTCCAAGCTCATTTTTAGAACTTGTGGCCTTGTAGAACAATCGTTTCAACCTCGTTCCCAGGAATGATATGGTGTGGCAAAGTAACATGTTATCGGATAGCGTTCTTCGATTTTTTTGTATCCATGGAATTCCACTCCATTATCAAAGATTATCGTTTTGAACTTTCTGTGATGCTTTCTAATCGCACGAATAGCAGCAGCCGTAACTTCTTTAACTGTACGGCATTTAAGCTTTTTTATAATAACAAAGCCCGATTTTCGTTCAACCAAAGTTAGGATGCAATGATATCTATCAGTACCGACAACAGTATCACCCTCCTAATGCCCAAGTTCTTCTCGAGTCTCAATGCATGATGGACGACTCTGAAATATGGCGTTTACCCGGCAATATTCCCCTGGAATCACGCGAACCATACCGTTTTCGAACACGTTTAGTAAGAATGCGGAGATGCGTGTAGAGATTACCTCCATGTCTCTTATCCCAGAGTAGATACTGATAAATTGTTTCATGGCTCATGGAGAAAGGATGAGTGGTCTTGAGATGGTCAACAATTTGTTCAGGACTCCAATCACGTTTCAGGTGGGTAAAAACCACTTTCCATTGTTCCTCAGAAAAGTGGGATCCTCTCCGTTCGCGTTTTCTGCGGGCAGTAGCGTATCGATGGGCCACTTCTGCTCTATACCCATCATCGCGGTGAGACCTATTTCGTTGCAGCTCTCTGCTGACAGTACTCTTTGAACGTTTCAAATACCGGGCGATTTCAGAGAGGTTTTTCTTTCTTTTCAAAAGGAATGTAATGGTGTATCGTTCTTCTTGAGAGAGTTGATGATATCTATTCATGGTACAGTCCTTTATCTTGGCGGATCAGGAACTGTATCAGTAGCTCAACTCTCTCATTATTTGTGAATATCGTTGCACTTACTTCTTGAATCCGCGTAATCTTTTGGCACGGAAAAGCAGACTTCCGTCGAAATCGAGGAATTGGTGGCGTCGACTATTCCACCTCGGCTATTCCGTCAGGTGGCGCCTTTTGCATATAGATGTAAGGAGCTCTTGCATTCGAGCCAAGTCCCATCGAAAAATATCAACCGGCAACGCCTTGCCTGCCGGATACTGGACAACCTTTCGAAAAAGAGTCCCGCCTATATGCCGGTAAAACCGGTTGGACGGCACGTCATGCCAATTGTAGACAACGACCTCCTCGTATCCTAACTCATGGAACGGTTCAAGAGCGGTTTTTATGAGCAGGGTACCTATGCCCTTTCTCCTGAACTCAGACTCGACGAACAGACTGTTTACCTCGACGCCGTTTGTAGAATCCTCGATTTCTGCCGTGCCAGCCCCGATGAAACCGACAAGTCTCTCTTCAAAAAAGGCTCCGAAGAGTAATCTGAAGTCGTTGCCCGGGTTTAGAAACCAGTCAGCGAAGACCCCTATTTCCTTTGACGTGGAAAAAGCTTCCAAGGGTACTATATCCTTGTAGTCTGATTTCCAGCACGCTTCCTTGATTGCAATCGCTGCCTGGAAGTCGCACTTCGAGAGCTGCCGGATGTGAATCATGGACAGCTCAAAACGGAGAGAGACCAAAGGGAGACGGCTCTTCATAATAGCGCAAGAGACGTACCCGTCGGCGCCGCGCCACTGTATCCGGACCTGTGGAACCACTATTCATGCTCTATGAGGAGAAAGTTCATTATCGGCATGATTTTCCCGAAAAGCTCGCCGTTCCGTAATGTCAGAAAACGTTGTTCCATCTCGGCCGCCGTAACGAGCTCCACGACACGATAGTGGTGGTTCTCCACAAACTGATCTGTCTTGCCCGATTCGATTCCGAACTTGATTGTTTCGTCCTGCAGTCCTGTCTCGATTAAGTCGTTCCGGCTCCTCATTGTTTGAAAATCAAAGACGACGCGACTCCCGGTACCGGAATCCTCGTTCAATCGGCGCAGCATGTGTGATACCGTAGCGGGCGACAGGTAGAACGTCACACCTTCCCACAAGAAAAGCGTTCGTCTCCGTTTGTCGTAACCGTATCGACCGAGGAGATTTATGGGATCGTCTGTCTCAAAATTCGTCGGAATGAACGAGATATTCGGTCGGATATCGACATTATGCTTCCGTAAACACTCGATCTTGTGCTCCTGTGTCGGTTTGGTGTCCAACTCGAATATACTTATCGAATCGGTTCGCATATCAAATCTATAGGGTCGACTATCGTAGCCCGCGCCTAACAGGACGATCTGGTCAATGTCGTCGTTGATCGCGCGGATGAAGACATCATCGAAATATCTGGTTCTGGCAATGACGTACTCATACATCCCTTTCGGTATATGCTGCTTGATCACCGCTCTTGATTCAGGAGTACAGAGCGCACCGCGTCGATCTTCCGGCAGGAAGAGTTCAGCCAGTTCATCGCGACTTTGGACCGTTGTTTCCAGTTCGTAGTTGGACAATGCGCGCAGCGATGCTATCGCTACGGCGGTTTCGGATACTTTCTCTTCCATACTCTTCGCTTCTCCTCCCGTCGGTGAGATAGGAGTATTCCGCGCCCACGCTACCCTGACCCGGCGGGCCGTGTCTACTCCCTTTGGCCTACGCCGTTTCGAGCCGCTCGCAGCGCTCCCAGTTCGAGTCCGTAGCGCGCCGCGATATCGGCTGCGTAGCTCTTGCCCTCGGGCTTCCCCGGGACCAGACGGAAGGTGGGCACATGCTCTCCGCCGACCTCCCTGGTTGTTGCGACGAAGCTCAGGATTGGTTCGGCTTCGATCCGGGCAAGCTCGTGCATGTGCGTCACGTAAACCGCCCGGCAGCCGATTTCCTTGATCAGCTCCAACACATCTTTCGCGAGGTATATCGCCTCGCCCATAGCGGTACTGGAAAGGGTTTCGTTCATAAGCAGAAGAGAGTGTCCGGAAAGCTTGACGAGGATATCCCGGAGACGTACCGCCTCTTCTCCAAAACGGCCCCATTCGTCCTCCCGACGCTCCAAGGCAGGGTAGTGGGTATATATGGTGTCTACCGGGCTGAACGTCATGCTTTCGGCGGGAGCGAAGAGGCCGAGCTGAGCAAAGAGCTGGGCGACCCTATCGCTTGAAGAAACGTTGTCTTGCCGCCGTTGTTGGGGCCGGTAACGATGAAAATACGCTTAGTGGAGTCGGGCGGTACATCGCTGGCGATCACCGGGGAAGAGCTCTTCTCAGTGCAGTTGTTCCCGGCCGCTTTCCGCAGTAGAAGATCGAGATTATAGAGCGCTTCGGCTTCGAACTGACGCTCCTCCATGGCGGCCAACGTGGGGCGGCACAGGGGAAGTCTCTCCTCTCTCAATCTTCGAGCCAACGTCACCCCTCCCGCAAGAAAGAGCAGCTCATCTCCCAAGGCAACGAAGTTACCGGTATTAAGCGAGGCGAACTCGGTAAGAGCGTCCGCCAGCGGTTTAACGGATTTCTTCAACAGGGCGGAAAGGTCCCGAAAAAGCGGTATCAAAGCCGGATTTGCCGTTCGGTCCGGGAGGAGCGCCGAATGCAGCTTTGTAAGGCCGACATTATCCTTGGATCCGACCAGTCGATTGAGCAGGCCGCTGTCCCGATACGGCTCGCTGCCGACCGACAACACCGTGACCTCCTCCGGTTCGAGCCCGCCGTCAAGGTTTATGCCCAAGGCTATGCTCCTGAAATCGGCAAACAAGCCAACTAAATGCGGGATGTCTCAGTTCCAGGTGGTGCTTCTCCTCGATCGCTGCGGTAACATGCCGCGCCACATCGTTCATGCTCGAAAACCTCATACTAAAGAGACACTTAACCGGCCCGAGGTGACACTGCAACGAGGAAGGTTGACTCCCCGCGGGGATGCGCCGGAGCTGAACTTATCTGTCGGCAACTCACTGTATTATACCATTGCCGAGGCGACGCGGCCGAATTATCGGGACTGTGCGCGATCACCATGCCGGTGAGCAGTGGCCTGACCGAACGATAGGAAGAGTTATCGCTGTAGCTGAGCCGATTCGCCGGCGAACGCGCTCCCAAGGCGTCATCGGCGGCCCAGTACGCGTTCGCGTGGCGTCTTGGACGCGTTGAGACTGAACAAGGTTCGTTAATCAAGACGGTTTCGTCTGATTTGCGCACTTTTGTGCCGTAATGTGGGTGCTCCTATCTTAGTATGCGCATCAAGTGAAGTATCAGAGTCGGTCAGTTCAGCAGGGCCGGCTCGAGACCCGGCGGAGCACGGCCGGTCTTGACCAGGTGAGCGAGGATATCGCGTATCTCGGCCGGATCCTCAATGACCGCGATGACCTTCATGCCCCACCCGCACTTGGGGCATACCAGCGGATCGATCTCGTACACCTTCGCGAGCAGCCGCGCCCATGCTCGTTTGCGGGCGTTGACGGTGACTTCCTCGCTCTCATCCAGAGGCTCGAAGCCCGGATCGTCCAGATCGGAAGCTTCAGGCGGATGTGATGCCCGCCAGCCCTCAGGTGCACGAGCAGTGACGTTCGGCATCTGCGGCCATCATCGTCCTTTCGTGCGCGATGAGTAGAGCCCGTATCGTCTGATCAGCTGGACCCGCCGGGGAGGGATGTGTTGCGTCAACTCGGCCAAGAAGTCCAAGGCGCCAAACAGATGCACGTTTTCCTTGAAATAGTCTGAGTACTTCGTATGGAACAGCACCTTCCCCTTGAACGGATCGTAGCGGATCTTCTTCAGTGACATCGGATGTCGAGAGATGTACTCAGCCAGACTCTCATGGCTCTTAGCGTCGGTGAGCCGAACGGAGTTCGTCGACTACTTTTCTAATCTGACTTACAATCTATAGAGTACTGATTTTTATGAAACGAGCGCCTTAACCGCGGAAATTTCCGCTCCATGCAACACTCATCAACACTACCTCCTGTTATTCGCGGAGTAATTGTTCATTTGTTGAACCTCCATTACCGGAAAACTGTCAAGGGAATCGATAATGAAGAGGAATGACTATCCGGTCATTTCCCCATCGACCCGGGGCAGAGATTCGCTCTGATCGTCCTTGAGCCCGACGCCGGAAAGACGCAGACGGAATGACTTATCCAGAAGGTAGGTAAGCTTCTCTGCGGCAAGCCGGGGACTCATCCCCTCCGGACGCACATTGGAAATACAATTCCGCTGATCGTCCCTGGTTACCCCCGGATCGGGGTTCCAGGTCATATAGATGCCCATACTGTCCGGCGATGATAATCCGGGACGTTCTCCGATCAGAATCACCGCCGCCCTGGCGTTCAAAAGAAACGCGATCTCGTCGGCTGCGGCTACACGGCTCTGCTGCACCAGACAGATGGGAGAAAGGGCATATTTCCGGGATTCGAGCAGTGGCAACAATTCTTCAAGAAAAGGAACGGCATTCGTTTCGATCGCCAGAGCCGAAAGGCCGTCGCCCGCAACCAGCGCAATATCGTACGCCCCGGAACCTTTTGCCTCTTCCGCTTTCAATATTTCCCGCGAGGCGACGGAGAGTTTCCGGCCCAGATCCGGACGCTGCAGATACTCGATTCGATCCCTCGCCTCGCTGTGCAGAATAAGGGTCCTCCTCGATACGGGGGAACCTGGGATCCGGTCGATGTTCCTCTTCAGCGCCTCGACACCTAAGGCCGCATGGACCGCATCCCGGGCCAGGGCATGGCATAGCTGGAACGAGAGATGCTCCCGGGTCGGGACGGATATCCCGCAGTGTCCGATGGCGATCCTGGCAGCGGTGTATCCCCGCAGCCGTTCCCAAGAGTCAAGCGTAACAGAACGATCCGGCTGTGTCATAAATTCTCACTCTCCATCAACAACCGGCTTTGCCCGGAATTACCCGGCAGAGGTTTCATATCGCCGTTGAACAGTTTCATGGAGATAAGCCACTCCTCGAATTCCGGTGCGGGACGAAGTCCCAGAACGCTGCGTACGTAGAGTGCATCATGAAAAGAGGTACTCTGATAGTTCAGCATTATGTCGTCCGCTCCCGGAACTCCCATAATAAAATTGCAGCCGGCGGTCCCCATCAACGTCAAAAGGACGTCCATATCATTCTGATCTGCCTCGGCATGATTGGTATAGCATATATCCATCCCCATCGGCAGACCGAGCAGTTTTCCACAAAAATGGTCTTCCAGCCCTGCACGGATAATCTGCTTGCCGTCGAAGAGATACTCGGGACCGATAAACCCTACCACGGTGTTTACCAAAAGCGGCTCAAAAATCCTCGCCAGTCCGTAGGTACGGGCCTCCAGCGTCTGCTGATCCACGCCGTAGTGGGCATCCGCAGACAGGGCGCTTCCCTGTCCCGTTTCGAAATACATCACGTTCTTACCCAGGGTTCCGCGATTCAGGGAGAGCGCCGCCTCATGAGCTTCCTTGAGAATCGAGTATCCGACGCCGAAACTCTCATTGACTCCCTGAGTGCCGCCGATTGATTGAAAAACCAGGTCCACCGGAACGCCTTTCTCAATCAGCTCCAGGGTATTGGTCACGTGGGTGAGCACGCAACCCTGGGTAGGGATTTCGTTTTTTCCGATGAAATCGTCCAGGAGCCGCAGCAGCCGGATCAGATTTTCGCTATTGTCGGTCGCCGGATTGATACCTATCACGGCATCGCCGCTGCCGTAGAACAAGCCGTCGAAGATGGAAGCGGCAATGCCCTTAGGGTCGTCCAGCGGATGATTGGGCTGCAAACGGACGGAAAGACGCCCGGGAAGCCCCAGGGTATTCCGGAACGAGGTGACGACCCGGATCCTGGAGGCAACCAGGATCAGATCCTGGTTGCGCATGATTTTCGACACGGCGGCGACCATTTCCGGAATAAGCCCCGGGGCAATCCGCGCAAGGGCTTCGGCATCGGCCTCATCCGAAAGAAGCCAATTCCGGAATTCTCCGATGGTCAGGGATTCAAAATCCTTCAAGGCTTCGCCGTCGCGGGTTTCATAGATTATTCTGCTGACCTCATCTTCCTCGCAGGGGATCAGCTCTTCCTGAAGAAAACGTCGCAGAGGGAGATCCGCAAGGCACAACTGGGCGGCGATACGCTCCTGTTCGCAGGATGCCGCAATTCCCGCCAGTTGGTCTCCGGATCGTTCGGGGCTCGCCGTAGCCATAAGCTCTTTCAGGGAATCGAATCGATAAGTCTGCGCTCCTATGGTATAAGAATAGGCCATCCGCGAAATCCTCGTACGATGATTAATTGCCGTAATACAGATCGGGAAGCCATGTCGCGATGCCCGGGAAGGCGATAATCAGTCCCAGGCACGCTATCATCACCATAACAAAGGGAAAAACCGATTTGTATATGTGGGAGAGGGTAATCTCCTTGGGGGCCATCGCCTTCATCAAAAATAAATTGTATCCGAAAGGCGGCGTCAGATACGCGATCTGGCAGGTAATGGTATACAGTACTCCGTACCAGATCGGATTGAACCCGAGCTTTATAATGAGGGGCACGTAAAGGGGCGCCACGATAATCAGCATCGCCGTGTCGTCCAGAAACATTCCCATGACGATAAAAGAAAGCTGCATCATGACTATGACGCCCCACGGACCGAATCCGTGGTTCAGAAAAATTTCTTTTATTGCGTGAACCGCACCAAGACCGTCGAAAATCGCACCGAAGGCGAGGGCCGCCAATATCACCCACATAAACATACAGCTAATGCTCAAGGTTTCCCTCAGGACATCATGCATGATCTTCCAGGTTAAACGTCTCTTTATCAGCGCCACAATGGTGGTAACCGCCGCTCCGATGGCGGAACTCTCTACGATGCTGGTTACTCCCATAAAGAATAATCCCGACATCGAGAAAATAATTATCAGAGGGAATACTGCGGCTTTCAGAAGCTTGATCTTCTTGATCCAGCTTACCTTTCTTTCCTCCCGTGGGACGATGGGTCCCAAGTCGGGTTGAAAGAAACACCGCAGAAGAATATAGACCACGAACAGTCCGGCAAGAAGCAATCCGGGAAAGACTCCCGCAAGCCACAGTCTGCCCACGGGCTGCCTGGCGATCATGCCGTACAAAACGAGAACGACGCTGGGGGGGATCAGAATTCCTAGGGAACTTCCGGCCTGAATCACACCGGTAAGCATTGTTTTGTCGTAGTTCCTTTTCAGCATTTCCGGAAGAGCAATAGTGCTTCCCACCGCCATTCCGGCCACGCTCAGGCCGTTTATTGCGGAGATAATCGCCATAAGAACGATTGTTCCGACCGCAAGCCCGCCCCGTACGGGGCCCATCCAGACATGGATCATTTCATAAAGATCGTCGGCTATATTCGTTTTCGCAAACATGTAACCGATATAAATAAAAATCGGCAGGGTCAGCAGGGTATACCAGTTCATAAGATTGATACTGGCCTGGAAGGCCATGCCGACACCGCCCTTCCCCCACAACAAAAGAGAAAACACCGAGGCGACACCGCCGATTACCGCATAAATATGGCGACCAGTGAGCAGTAATACCGCCATCGAGAGGAACATCAGGATCGCCATCAAACCGAATCCGCTCACTCCTTACCCCTCGCTCCGTAAATGACTGATATCCTTGCCCCGCACCAGCGCGATATCCTTGAGCAGCTCCGAAGTGGTCTGCAGGAATAACAGAGAGATTCCGAAAGTCATAATGACTTTTATAGGAATCAGGGAAGGCTTCCATGCGGAATAGGAAACCTGATGGTATTCGATGGCATAGAGAGTGCCCTTGCAAGAACCGTGCAGCAGCACGCCCAGATAAACCAGCACCACGACAAAGGTGATGATGTCCATGATCGCCTTTTTTTTAGGACTCCATCGATGATACAGCAGATCCATACGGACGTGACCGTCGAGGATCAAGGTATAAGCACCGCCGAGCATGTAGTATGCGGCCATAACGAATTGCGACAATTCGATGGACCAGATGTTCGGCTTGTTGAAAAAAGTTCTGGATACGGATTCGTATAGAAGTATTCCGATCAGGAACAGTACGATTACCATTGCGAGTTTTCCGACGGTACGACTGATCCCGTCGACAGTTCGAATATATTTTTCCACGGCTCGATTCATTTCTTCCCATCCTTCATGCAAATACGGAAGTACCCCCAACATGAAATCCACATCGGGGGTATCTTTTCCTTCGATTTACGACGAAAAACCTACTCATCATACCGGTACGGAGGACCGGCCTTTTTCATCGTATCCACATACTCTTTGAATATCTCCACAACCTTTGCATTCCGGGGACTTTCCTGCGCGACTTCGTCCCAGAATTTATAGGCGGCGTCTTCCACAATCTGCCACTCATCGTCGGGGATGGATGTCAGCTCAAGCTTTCCCCCCTGGGTCCGGTAATACGCCTCGCCGTACCAGTACCAGTGCAAGCGGAAATAGTGGGATTTGTCGATCGCCAACTTCACCAACTGCTGCAGATGTTCGGGAAGGGCTTCCCAAGACTCGGTGTTGACGAACCAGCCTCCGGCCCAGGCGCCGGATATCGGGTTGGTCAGATAATACTTCGTGACATCGGCCCATCCGACTGTGTAATCCTCGGTAATCCCCGACCATGCGACGCCGTCCAGCATTCCGGTCTGGATTGCCATCTCCACATCTTCATACGGCAGGGTAACCGGAACGACGCCGAACTGTTTCATGAACTCTCCGCCGGTGGGAAACATATACATACGGAGACCCTGAAAATCCTTGATGGACCGAATGGGTTTGGTGGTGGCGAAATTGCACGGGTCCCAACTTCCATGACTCAACCAGGTAACATTCTCCACTTCGTCATACGCCTCTTTCCATATATCGTTGAGACCGTACCAGTTCCATAGTACGTTCACATCCAGGCCGTAACGCGCAGCCAGAGGAAAATAGGCGCCGAAGATCGAAACATCAACCGGCGCAGCCATGGAATCGTCATCGCTTACCGCCATGTCGATGGTTCCTTCCTGCAGGGCCCGCAGAATTTCTCCCTGGGGAACCAGTTGATCCGCCGAATATACCTCGATTACCATCTCGCCGTTGGCGGCTATATTGAACTCATCGATGGCATTCTTTACTACATACTCATTCAACGCCGGGCCGGCATAGGATTGCAGGCGCCATTTGATAGGCTCCTTTACCTCCGCAGGAACTCCCGCCGGTTCCGCACTGTCTGCGGTCGCGGGGGCCTTCTCGGAACAGGCGTCGAGAATAAGCATCGATGTGATCAGCAGAGACAAAGTTATAAAAGAACAAATCTTTTTCGATCTCCCTTTCAGCATTGCATACTCCTCTTCTATAGCTGTAAGAATTCTATCGAAGTAATTGCATGAAGCGTGCCAAGCGGAAACGCCGTTCGAAACCGGGAATCAATAAAGATACTTATACAATAATCATTTATTCTAAAAAGAATTATTTACAAACTGCACCGGACAACTCAGTCCGGCCGGAGAAATACTCTTCCGGGAAACTCCGAATGTCTACGTGCGTGTAGGGATTATTTGACTTTTTTACCTTTATGAAAAATTTCCGATCGATGAAAACCCGGGAAACATTACCCCGGCGTTCGACAGCAGCGGAGAATACTCATTTACTATTATTGAGCCAAATCCGCGCCGCAAAGGATTCCCTCTCGTCGGAAAAATATCCTCGTATTGTGGAAACCGAATCACCGTCGATTTTACAAAGGCGAATCTCGTCAAATGATGAAAAGTTATATTTTCTGTCAAATAGGTCTGAAGCAGATCGATATAGTCGGTTTTCAGGCGCCTGAGGCTCTGTTCCACTTCGCCTCTGATGGAATCTCCCTTCTGATAGAGATAAATATCCACGGATTTCGTTCCCGAGGGAGTATCCTTTTCCGTTGTAAAACGAAATATCCGATCTTACGGTCCCAGAGGAGTCCGCATTTCGTGGCAAGAACTACCTTGTCCCGGCGACCCTTCAGGGCCTTTCCGACAACCTCTTCCGAATGACCGAATCCATAGACAGGAGCCGTATCGACAAATTGATGCCTCCGTCAAGGGCGGCATGAATCGCTTTGACAGCCGACTCATCATCGTATCCGCCCTACATCCATCCTCCGATGGCCCAGGCTCCGAACGCCACGACAGAAGCTTCAATACCGAATGCTCCAAGAACGCGTGTCTGCATTTTTTCATCTCCAGGATAAATATAACATCTACATAACGAGAATGATATATTCCGGTAGAATCAATCATGATAAAGAAACAGAGGCGTACAGTCGTACGCCTCTACCATAACAATTAATAACGCTAATAATTGAATATCGTAATATTGATGACGGTCAAAGGAACCTCAAGTCTTTACCGATCATGGACTTTCCGGGGAAATAATCCGTCGAATCTGTTCCATCTGACTGACAGACAGAGGCCCCTTCTCCATGGACCGGGCATTCTCCAAAGCCTGCCGGCTGTTGCGGAATCCTGGAAGAGGAACGGCTGCTGGACTTTGAGCCCAGAGCCAGGCCAGGGCCCCCTGGACAAGAGTCCTTCCGTCTGCGGTAAGAATGTCCCGCAGAGCTTCCAGTTTTTTCAGAAACTCACCATTGGGAACACCCCGACAAAAGTACCTGTTCCAGTCAAAACTCTGAGCCCGGACATCCTTGTCTGAAAAAACCGGCGGGTTTTTTCCGTACTTTCCCGACAAAAGCCCCATGCCCAGAGGCGAACGTATCAGACCGGCCAGGCCGGCCTGAATTACCGCCTGATGCAGATCTCCGGCGGGAACAAAGAGATTGGATTCAAATTCCAGAGCGGTTCCGTGAGGTCTTTCGGTCACCAGCGAAACAGCTTCGGGGAGATCGGTACTCCACCCGAAGGCTCTGATCCTTCCTGTTTCAGACAATTCTTCCAGTTTGTCCAGTACCCGGAAAATCTGATCAGACGCCATGGACCAGGCATGAATTAAATAGAGATCAATATAATCAGTCCCAAGCCTTGCCAGTGAATCCTTCAAAGCCTTCTCGATATACTCGTTCGAAAGCCGGGGTTCCGCTTCGGCCTTTCTTGATTCCTCATCGAAGGGAAAGCCGAATTTGGTAGCGATCACTACGTCTTCCCGGCGTCCCTTCAGAGCCCGGCCCAGCACTCTCTCACTATGACCGGCCCCGTAGACATCCGCCGTGTCAAAAAAGGTTACCCCTGCTTCCACGGCGGTATGAACAGCCCTGATCGATTCCTCATCATCAACCTCTCCGTAACAATCGGGGACACCGCCTAAAGAAAAGAAACCTCCCATTGGCCAGCATCCCAGCCCCAGCGCACTTACCTCAATTCCTGATTTTCCTAGTATTCGCTTCATAAGAAAAGAATAGCCTCTTTACGGAATAAACAAAGGACCGATTTTTCCCTATTTCACAGGGGCCAATTTTTTCCCTCCGGTGAAAAAGCACACCACATTGCAGAGACGGATAACCGTTTCAACAATGATTCAGGACATCGGCCAGAATATCCACTCCACGGGAAATCTCCTCTTTATCCAGCATGCCGAAGCTGAATACCAGGATATCGGCATAATCTCCGGGGCAGCTGGTTGTGTCATGACCGAAGTAGGCAGAAAACCCGGCCTTTTCCAGCTTTTTTCTGAGGTCTTCGTCAAAAACCGTGCCGGGAAACCGGGCGGTCAGATACTGTCCGGCCCCGATGCCCAGAATTTCCACTCTTCCGGAGAAACATGCGTTAAGGCGGGCTGCGAGATGCCGGTAAAGGTGAAAGTAGTGTTTTTTTAGCCGGGACACATGAGCATCATAGTATCCGCTGTCCATAAACCGGGCCAGAGCCAGCTGTTCCAGGTGCGGACAGGTCAGTCTGAGCCTTTCTTTCTGGAGAACGACGGATTCAACAAGTTTCTGAGGAACAATCATGTAGGCAATTTTCAATCCAGGGTACATAGTCCCGCTGAAGCTCCCGATATGAATAACTTTGTCAGGAGCCAGCAGGTAAAGAGAGCTGAGAACAGGCCCCTTGTAGATGAGCTCGCCGTCATAGTCGTTCTCGATAATCCAGGCGCCTGTACGCCGGACATAATCGATAAGTTCGATTCTCCTCTGGATCGTCATAATTCCCGACAGGGGAAAATTATGTGAGGGCGTCACCATCAGATATTTCACAGCAAGGTCCCGGGGAATCTCCCCTGTCTTCATACCCTCTTCATCCAGGGGCACCGGCAGGATTTTCCCCCCCGAGTCCAATACCAGTGTCCGCAGGCTGGGAAGCAGCGGATCTTCAATAACGCCCCAGCGGTCATCATCTGTAAAGAGTTCCATAAGAAGCCTCACCGCCTGATGGGTTCCGGGGAATATCATTATCTGATTTTTTCGGCAGTCAATCCCTTTGCTTATTCCCAGCCAGGTTCTCAGACTTGTTTGAAGTTCCGGGATTCCGTTGGTATATCCGTAACCGAAAAGTTCATTCCGGCCGTAAAGGACCGCATCTCTCAGGCACCGGCCCCAGTGTCCCCTGGGAAAAAGGGATGCCGGAATGCCGGTTTCAAACCGGACACCTGAAACCTTCACGGATTTCTCTTCCTCCGGCTCTGATTCGTGAAGACGGGGACGAAAGGATTTCAGAACGGCACCGGAAGAAACAAAGGTTCCGGCTCCCGTCCGGCTCTCCAGATACCCTTCAATAACCAGAGTCTCGTAGACCTCAGTAACCAGATTACGGGAAATACCATGATCCCGGGCAAAGCGACGGCTTGAAGGCAGCCTGTAGCCGGGAAGAAGTTCACCACTGACGATTCTGAGCTGCAGCTGTTCATAAAGCTGACGGGACAGAGGAATCGGCGACTCACGATTCAGCTGAAAAAAAATCATACAACCGATTATACAAAAAACAAAAAAAGCAAACCACCGTTTATCCCGCCTGAACCAATCCTTTCACCGTAAAAAGAAGTCCGGCCGTCAGATATCCCGAAACAGGAATCAGTAGTGTTCCCAACAAAATTCTGGAAACCAGAAATGAAGAAAGATCCGAATCGATAGGAAAAGTTATATTTTCTGTCAAATAGATTTCCTTCGGAAATGGCTGTTTTCGGAAAGAATTCACTGTGAGCTTCTATATTTACTCTGAATAAGAGTTTCATCAGGCATCAAAGATTGGAAAATATGCACTTGATAGGGAAATTACTCTTTTTTTCTTGATTTCGCCCATTTCCCGTGTACAACTCACCCTTGAAAAAAGGTGAAAGAGAAAAAATCATTAATCAATGGAGTTCCAATCGACACCAGTGAAGACGAACTGCCTTAACAGAAACTGACACATTATTATATACATAGAGATGTTTGCTGGCGCTTCAAAGATCGCCACATAACCTCAAGGATTGAGTCGACCTTCACGGTCGATTCAATCCAATGTTCAAGAAGCCCTGATCACCAGTATAGCTTCTTATTAATGGGAAATGCTCGCCGGTTTCTAGTGGAAGACAAATGGCACGTGGGAAAAAACAGCGTAGCCACCACCTGTGAGTCTGGACCTCTGCTGATGAATAGCAGCAGATCAGAAGTGTACAGCCAGGAGGAAAAGAAGGATTCTTCTGCTTCTTTGGATACAGCTGTCCCTGACAGTTGTCGTCACCGGTGCTAAATTGCAGGAAGATTTAAACCGTTGTTGACAATTCCGGCTTTCTTCACTGCGCGGGCGAGCGCCCCTTGCACGCTGGCCCGATTCATCGGGGTTGTTGCGGTTGCTCCTCCGGTATGTCCCCTCCCCAGGGCAGGAAAGATGAGCTGCCGGTTGGATGTGTAATGCTTCCTGCAGGCGAAGCCCGCAGGAGTAGACGGTGGCGAAGAAAACAAAGTTGTGGAAGGTGGTGACGCAGGAGAAGATGTGATGGATCGTCTTTCGGAACGGGATGTGCGGCAGACGCTCCTCTTTTTGAGCTTTGAGGATGGAAAGGAGTTTCCATTCGCGGTGACACACGTGGAGATAGTAGAACCTGACAGCGCAATACGAGAGATTGAGGGTCTTGGGGGCCCACTGACTCTCATTCCTGCGAAAGAGGAAGTAGTCTTCCAGTTCCTGTTCGCTGATCGCTTCAGGGTTTTTCCGGCAGTGAGCGGTCAGTTGCCGGACAGCTCGCGTGTAGGCCTGTTGTGTTCTGCTGCTCTTGCCGTTGATCCGGAGCTTGCGGACCATTTTTGCGTACCAATCGTGGTTTTCTTTTGTCATACTGTTCCTCCAATACAATGAGTAGAAAAACTATGACAAATTGGGTACGATTTTCCTAATGGTACATCCGGCCGCGAAGCGGCTTTCTTGAACAAAAAGTTGGAGCAGATTTGTCTTTTGTCACGGTTCTTGCAGTGCAAGAACACACGCCAGCTTAACGGTTTGCAGCTCAACTGGGTGTTATGCTGATAAAGAACATATATACCCGACCTTCCGCACCTGTTCCAATAAAAACAGCGATTTAGGAGCCGAAAACAACTAAACAGATTTCTAGTATTAATCATTTTAATCTGTGAAAGACTGATATTCTGGAGGGGCAGATGAAATCCGGAGCAAACGTCAGCATTTCGCGGATAGATCATCTCGGTCTGGTAGCCGGTATGTGCGAAAAAATCGGGCTTGTTGATACCATAAACTCGTACATCAAAAAACCACAGCGAAAAGTCAGTGTCGGCAACGCGGTTAAAGCGATGGTTCTTAATGGTTTGGGGGTTACCGGTCGGGCGCTGTATCATACGCCGGAATTCTTCCGGAGAAAAGCAGTCGATACTCTGGTCGGTTCCGGAATACGTGCGAAAGATTTGCACGATGACAGTCTGGGAACCGCTCTGGATGCGCTGTATGATGAGGGCATCACGGAGTTATTTTACAATATTGCTGCCAAGGCTCTGAAAACCCAGGGCATTGAGTATCGATTTGTTCACCTTGATTCAACTACCTTCAGCCTTCATGGAGAATACTCCGATGAGAGCTCAGAACATGAACAGGTAGTAACCATAACAAAGGGGCGGTCCAAGGATCGGGCGCCGGACCTGAATCAGGTGGTAACAACCCTCATGTGTTCACATCGCTCGACAATTCGCTGGGTGCTCCAGTTTTTTGTCGATCTGTCGATAATCCACCTTGGCGAGAGTCCTCCTCAGGCAGCTAATCTTGATGACCGGCATATTACAGTCATTGAATCATTGGATGAAGAATACGAAAAAATATATTTTTTACGGTAGGCGGTGCGGAATGTGGGGTATATGTATTGAAAAAAAGTTTAAGGCGATATATATCATAGTATATATCACAATCCAGGAGGGTATGATATGGATACCGCAAAAATCTTTGAAAATGGCCGAAGCCAGGCTATACGACTACCAAAAGAATATAGATTCTCAGGTGATGATGTATTTATCAAGAAAATTGACGACGTGGTAATGCTTATACCAAAAGATAAAGTCTGGAAGATCTTTCATGAATCTTTAGATAAATTCTCAGAGGATATGGTATTCTCGAGAGATCAAGAAGTTCCACAAGAACGAGAGTCGTTATAGATGAAGTATCTGCTTGATACCAATATTTGCATATACATCTTAAATAACAAATATCGAAGCATTCTGGATCGTATCGAGAATGAAGGAATTGAAAAAATTGCCTTATCCACTATGACAATTGCTGAATTAGCTCTTGGAGTGGAAAAAAGTCAAAAAAAGGATAAAAACAAAATTGCGCTAATGGAATTCCTTCTCCCATTTAGCATACTGGATTTCAATCAGAATGATGCTTATTCCTACGCAAAGATCAGAGCTGATTTAGAGAAGAAGGGAAATATAATAGGAAATATGGATCTTCTAATTGGTTCTCAAGCTTTAAGTCGTGGATTGTGTTTAGTAACAAACAATGAAAAAGAATTTGAAAGAATTGAAAGAATAGAAATAGAGAATTGGATAACGAAGATATAAAAAGCTTAATTTTAGAAAAGAAAAACGCCTTATAATAAGGTGATCAAATATACAAATTTATGAAGAGGAATAAATGAGAATTCAGCTCTTTTTATTGTTCTCAATATTGTATTTCGCGGTTTTAGCAAATATCTCAGCTCAGGAAAACAGACTCTTTGAAGATGGGAATATACGGATCCTAATTCCAAATTACGTTGTCCCCGATCATGACATCACGATAACGGGTGCAGATATAGCAGATGAATCCTCGCGTAAAGTGGATGAAATTCGTGCATTTGAGTATCTCCGTCATCTCGATCGGCAAAACTACTATCACCCGGTCGACTTCGGCGATCTGCTGACGGACAGCTGGGAAGGCAAAGAAATCCCCTGGCAGGATGTCCCGCTCTATTTCTCTCGCGAAGCCCGGGAGGCATTATTTATCGAAGGTATTCGGGAAAACGACCAGGACAAGCTGAGAAAAGCTCTCGCCGCCGCCCCCGATACTCAAGAGCTGATTGATTCCGTACGCATCTTCGGACAAAGCGCTCTGGTCTATGCGGCGGTCAACGGCCAATACGAAGTATTTGCCTTACTGCTGGATCAGGGAGCGGATTATTCCCGGGTACTGGATGATTTTGATAATTTCCCGCTGCGACCTGCGGATCTCACGTCCCGGGAAAAAGCCGAACTGCAGCACACGAAAAACAAACTGGTCTACCTGATTGCCTGGCACCATTTTTATCTGGAAACCGGAGCCTCGCTCGACAACAATCCCGTAGTCAACGAAGAAATGATCTCCAGATTGACGGCGGAAAGGGCTGATTTTGATGTCGAGAATTTCGACCGGGAAATGGTCCGGCTGACGCTCTACAGTGAAAGAGTACTGGACCTTTTCCGCCGATACAATATCCTGTATGAACAGGGAGAGCCGGATATCAACGCTGAGATGTTTGACGACTTCTTTACTCTGATCGCAGCTTACCTGGGGGAATTTGAAGATACTGCCGATCTTGATCTCACGGCCTTAATCGCTGAGGTCAAAGCAGGATACGAAAGTCAGGGCGCTTTTGTCCACAAAAAAATCTTTCTGTCTCAGCCTCTTTACTGGCAGCTCAATCTCTTTAACTATGACAGTCAGACCGTTATGAAAATCTACGAACTCCTGCAGACAGCCCAGCAGAAAGTATTAATAAATCTTAACCTCTCCGACTCCCAACAGGTCTACCTGACCGACCGGGAAGTAGCGGTTTTTCAGGAGATGGCCGTAATACTGTCTGGCCGGGACATAACAGACAGAGAACGTTATCAATCGGCAATCATCAATACGGTAGAATTGCTGCGGCATCTGGATCAGGGTCTCTACCAGTATATCAACGGAGAAGAACTGACGGGAGAAAGACTGCTTCGGGATCTGATGTACGGCATCACCGATATCGGCCCTCAATATATAATGGACATCAATACTCAGGTAATCAGGAGTGCCCGGACGATCGGCAGCACTCCGATCATCAATGCTTCACTGGCAAACATAGCCCTGCTCTCTCCGGAAGCGGCCATGGTTTATCAGGATTATCTGGGCGAGTATTCGCAGGTTATGGGAATGGGTGACATTGCCTTCGGGCAAAATCTGACCGGGCTGTTGTCCGGACAGACGGATATAGCTTCGCTGATGTCCGGAGCGGGATTATCCTATTCCAAACAGTTATTCATGGCCCATGATCTGCAGGGTATCATGGGACTGAGCAATGCCTTTACTTCCGATGCTGACTTAAGCGCCTATATGTATGATCAGTGTGCGCGTGAAATGTCAGCTACCATTATGGATCGTGGAGAAGAAGGCTACTGTCTGGGAGGCAGTGATCCTGCAGGTCTGGCCCTTAATACCACACTGGATATAGCATCATGTTTTGTCGACCCCTGGACATCTATTTCAGTGTCCGTAATAACAGGGGATTCTACATTTGAAGGGACTGTCGGTGCTGTAACTTCTGCAGGCAAACTTCATCCGGCAGTATACACTGTATTAACTACAGCTTGTGTGGCAGGTGCTGTCGACAATGGACTACAGGGTCTTGCTCAGGGCAACTATCCGACAATGAGTGAGGTAGAAAGACAGGCCAAAATCAATTACCATGCAGCAAGAGTTGATCAACTCAACGGTCAAATAAGAACAATTGATAAAGACATAAAAGATACACAGGGCAGAATCAACCAAAATAATAATACAATACAGGGCATCAAAGAAGATCCGAATGCAACACAAGATGACAAAAATAAACAAGCAGAACTGGAACAAAAGAACAAAGAGGAGAGACAAAGACTGCAAAAACTACAGCAGGAAAAAGAAAAGAAAGAAAAAGAAAGAACCGATAACGAACAGAAAAAAAGAGATCTGGAACAGTACGATCCTACCACTACCTGCCCCAGAGGTCCTGACGACGAAGAAATGACCTTAGCCCAAAGACTACAGCTTATTCAAGAATTGGGATCAACTCTACAGGCATTTATCAAACTGGGATTGAGAGTTCCACCCTGGCTGATCTCCGCCTTCGACGGCGCCCTGGGCAGACACCATATCCCGGAAAGGGATCCCGGCTGTATCGACTGGCCGCAGGGATACATCCCGCCGGAAAAACTGCCTCCCCTGAAGATTGAAAAACCGGAACCTCAATGTATCGACTGGGGTCAGGATTACATAGATCCTGAACTGTTGCCGCAGATAGAAATAGAGGAACCTATCAATCCTGCCATGGGACCGACCATCGGCCCGGACGGTAGTACGATCGAAGCCCTGCTCGAGTTTAGAAACCTGTACCGGACAGAAGAAGAAAATTAAGACTGCGGATTAAAAGGCTTCGGAGGCTGTGGATGAAGTAGTGTTCAGAATGTTGTTTAGGTTTTTAGAAAGGACAGCCTGCCCCTGCGTAGCCGATTCCTGAGTATTCGCCGGCACTCAGTGTTCGGCAAGTGTACCGGTTGTTAGTTATCGAACTATCTAAGGATAGCCTAGGCGGGCAAGCAAAAAGTAGAGGCAGCTGACCCTTCACAGCAAATTATAGCGAAGTCAAATCACTACACTTTGCCCCGAATTTAATATGGAAATATTCGAGATAATAAATGAAACATATATTGATACAAGATACCCTTCAGGCTTAGGTTTGCAGCCAAATGGAATACCCCCGATCGATGAAGCAAAAGAATTTATTATATTAACCAATAGCATTTTTAGTGAAAAAAAAGGTAATTGAAAAATCCTCATAACGGTGTTGATGAATCAATAATGTAGATAGCATGAAACGATACATCCTAAGAAAGGGAATGGTTGAATAGCAGAAGAAATATAGTGGGAAATGATATGAAACGAAGATATAACCTCAAGGATTGAGTCGACCTTCACGGTCGATTAGCCTCCTCTTTTTTCGAACATTTCAAAAAGAGGGGCTAATTTTTGACTCAGTTATCATCTCTGATATCCCTACGCAATCACCACCTTGCTGACCTCTCCCCTATGCTCTGCAGTAAAGGTGAAGGCTTCCACAACCTGGTCGAATGGGAATCGGTGAGAGATGATACCTTCTACTGAGAGAGCCTTGGAAGCCAAGAGAGAGAGTAATGGGGTAAAGGTATTACAGTATCGATTCACTCCTCTGACATCCAGCTCTTTCTCGATGACTGTCTCCATTGAGAAGGGGAATGAAGACACCTCTGGCCATCCAACAAGGACAACCACCCCACCCCGCTTTGCCAAGAACGGTGCGGATGCAGATCCCTTGCTGGAACCAGAAGTATCGAACACTACATCAACACCTCTTCCTTGGGTAAAGAAAGCAATCTGTTCACTTGCAGACTCCTTCTCCGCATGTATCACACCATCTGCACCCAGTTCCTTGGCCTTGGCCAGACGGGAGTCAATCATATCAATCATGTATACGTTGCTTGCCCCAAACGCGCGGGCAACCAGCATCGTGATCAAACCAATCGGGCCGGAACCCACAATGGCCACCGATGAGCCAGGTTTCAACCCTGCACGGTTGCATGCCTGCATGCCAACCGACAAGGGCTCAACCAATGCCCCCTCTTCCAATGACACCCCTTCAAGGAGTCTGTGAAGCATGGAACTATCAATGGCAACATACTCAGCGAATGTCCCATTGACCGGTGGAGCAGAGAGAAACACCACATCTGGGCAAAGATTATACCGTCCACTACGGCAGAACTCACACTTCCCACAGGGAATGCCTGGTTCGATCACCACCAACTCCCCCTCAGAGAACCCAGGACCTTCCACCACCCTTCCCACAGCTTCGTGACCCGGAATATAGGGTTCATCAACTACAAAGGGACCAAGCTTTCCTTCCGTGAAGAAGTGAATGTCGGACCCACAAAGTCCGTTGGCAAGAATCTGCACCAGAACCTCATGCTCCTTCCGTTCTGGAACAGGAACCTGTTCCAAACGTAAGTCTTTTTTCCCATAGAGAACTGCTGCCTTCATCATCTCACGCCTCCTCATTCCGTACCAATAACCCGATTTCTTCAACCGTGAGCCTACTCTTGGGAGCAAACTGGTTGCTCTGCATATAAGAGAGGATTGCATGGTACAACTGTCGGGCAACTGTCCGATGCTCCAAATCAGAGGTTACATCCATACTACAGACCATCAACTTACCTGGACCAATCATACACTCAAACAACAATCCCAGCTTGTGACTCCTGAACCATGTGTCGATCGGCTGTACCATGGGGGACAATTCATGGGGAAGATCATCAAGGACCATGGCACTACCGCCATGCACCAACTCCCACCACTGCCAATCACTATGGTTTTCCGTTGGGAACTTGGAAAAGACTGGATGCTCAGCATCCACAACCATCCCAAGGGTATGGGGAGCCTGTCCTCCGGTCCATGAGGTATTCCAGAACACAGAGGAGAATCCCAAAGCTACATCCGATTCTCCAGAAGCAAGCAACAGAACCTTGCCTCCCTCAAGAAGCGCCTTACGGCTCTCCTCATCCCAACGGTCTGCTACCACCACATCTCCCGCATCAAGCTTCACCTCTTCAGGGAACACCCAGATATCCCACTCATTCTCCCTCCTTGGATCTTCCAAGGTAAGAGAAAGTGTCAACTTCTGAGCACCAGTGAGTTCGGGAATGGACAATGAAAGGGTTGCAAGAGAATGTAATCCCCTGCCTGCTGGTTGGTCAGTGGGGAGAGAACCACCTTGTACCTGGTTTCCTTTTTCGTCGCTTAACCTCCAGGTTACCTTCGGTTGTTCGATGGCCCTGCTGCCGAAGTTTGCCAGCTCTATGTCCGCCACCAGTGTTTCGCCGGCAGTGTAGTACCGCCTGGGAAGTCGGGCAAGCAAAACGATGTCACTACAGAACCTTCTGAACTGGGGTCCACTACAGTAGCCTTTCTCCTGCCAGAAGGTATTCAACACTCCTTCCAGGGCGGTGCCCTGGCCAGGGAAGTCAGTAAGTGCCAACAGCTGGAATCCTGATAGATTTCCTGTTCGTAGTGCCGCCTCAATCTCTTCCTTGTAACAGAGTACTTGCTGGAATCCGGAAGCCTGCAGGAACTGCCCAGCTTGACCAGCAAGCCCACGGCGAGAGAGGATATCGGCAAAGACCTCGAAGTTGCGTGGCTTCAAATACCCTGTGTACTCCTTCATCTCAGAAAAGTCAGGGAACACACACCACTGCCCCATCTCGTGGGTCACCACCGGACCAGGATACTTTTCACAGATGGCCGTGTAATCACTGCAGGTTTCAGGTGCCTTCGCGTTGATCCTGGAAGCAAGTTCCTCACCCCAGGCCTGCACGCGGGGTTCAGGCACTACCTGATACGCATTCTCTTCCAAGGCAGGCCATCCGGAAGCAGAGGTATGCAGTCTTCTTGCATCCCTCTGGTTCCAGGTGGAAGCCCAGAGTCCCAACACTTCCTTGTCACGACCATCAGGTTCATTCCCACTGGCGAACAAGAGGAACGAGGGATGGTTCCCGTACTCAGCTACAATCCTTTCGGACTCAGTGAACAACCAGTCATCAAAGGCCTTGTTCTCATCATAAGCCACACCCTGGTTCTTCCAAATTGGACACTCCACCTGCAAATAGAATCCCATACGATCTGCCACCCTGAATGCTGCTTCAGGCGGGCACCAGGAGTGGAAACGGATATGGTTCAACCCATAGGCCTTGCTCTGGGAAAAGAGGTACTCCCAATACCCCTCCTCCATCGGAGGATGCCCTGTCTTTGGGAACACACAGCACTCCACCGTCCCTCGCAGGAACGTCTGATTCCCATTGACAAAGAGCTGTTTTCCCTTGGATTCAACACTCCTGAGGCCAATCTGCAGGGTCTTCTCGTCAACAACGCCTTCATCTGTCTTTAGCAGTACATGAACATCCTCAAGGTTTGGATCGTACTCATCCCAGAGCGGCATCTCATCGAGCTCCATATGAAAGATGGCCGTCCCTGGTTCCACACTCCTTGTGAGGGTGGAAGGTTCTCTTCCTGCTCTCGTTATCTGCAACGTAACGGAAGTTTCTTGCTCTTCATGGTTATCCACCCTGGCAGTACAGAGCGCAGCTCTCCGTTTACTATTTGGGTATACACTGACCACACCCAATGAAAGGGTGGATACAGGAACCAGTGCCAACTGCCCTACGATCCCGTTCCAAGGTCCTTGGGTCTGGTCTGAAATACTATGTGCATTGGGACCCACATCCCAGATCATCCGGTTATCCACCCGAATGACCAGCACCACTTCCCCATCTTCCAATGCAGGCAGGTCATAACGGTGGGGAACACTCAGACTGTCACAAGAACCAACGAATACCCCGTTGACCCATACACTCGTTTCCCAGTGCGGACGCTCGAGTACCAACTGCCAGGAGGAAGTATCATGCTTTGGAATGGTAATATGCTTCACATACCACGCAGAGCCTGTGAATCGCGTCTCGGGTTGCAACCAGTAGGGAAAGCGAAAATCATCATCCGCCCGATACGGCTCATAGAGTGGGTCTTTCAGGAACTCATCCCCAAACCGGGAACCTACCCAATCAGTCTTGCTGGTTACCGGATTCCCGATACCTGCAAGCTCAAGACTACCAGGAAAAGAAATTGGATGTGCATGCTTCCCTGCCAAGGAAGCGGGTTCATACCACTTCTCAGCATTTCCCCTGTCCTCGGCATCGAGGAATACTTGCCACTGGCCATGTAGATCTATCTTCTTTTTATCACTCATACACCAGCCTCATCCTTACTGCTTGACCGCACCTGCTGTCAGGCCTCTTATATAATACTTCTGCACTGCGAGGAAGATTGCAACCGTCGGGATGCAAACCAACGTCGAGGCAGCCATTACCGGTCCATAGGGCGGTGCAGACCCTGCCGAAACCCCGGTAAGCATGTTTGCCATACCAATGGGGAGGGTCATGGACAACTCCTGGCGAATAGCGATCAAGGGCCAGAGGAAGTTGTTCCAACTATTGATGAAGGTAATAATCCCCAAACTCGCCAACGCAGGTACCATGATCGGCAAGGCTATCTGGAAGAAAATCCTCAAATCTCCTGCTCCGTCAATCTTCGCTGAATCCAGCAAGGCATTAGGAACATAGGATGCATACTGATTCATCAGAAAAATCCCAATCGGGGGAGCGATGAAAGGAAGCACCAAGGAAATGAGTGAATTGGTCATACCCAACCTGCTGGTAACCACAAACAAGGGAACCACAAGAATGGGGAATGGAATCATAGTGGAGGAGAGCAGTACCGCAAACAGCTTCCCTCTCCCCTTGAACCGAAACTTTGCAAACGCGTAGCCTGCAAGGCTTGTGATAATCAAAGCCAACAGTGTTGTCAGCAAGGCAACGATCAAGCTGTTGAGAATCCAGCAGGAAAACGGCCAGTTGGAGAACAGTCTTGCATAGTTGCCGCTATCCAAGCTTTTTGGCAAGAACGTAGCCGGCTGGAAAATCTCCTCGGTTGTCTTGAACGACGAGCTGACCATCCAGATGAATGGAAGCAACATAAAAACGCCACCAACCCAAACCACAACGTTCATCACCCAAGCACCAGCAGAAAGACGATTGTGTGTTCTCATAGGTCACTCTCCTTTCTCAGCCTCATCTGCACCGCAGAGAAGGAGGCAATTGCAATGAACAACACCAATCCGATCGCCGATGCATAGCCAAAGCGGAACTGCGTGAACCCTCTCAGGTAGAGGTACTGCACCACCGACCGTGTTGCATTGGAGGGCCCACCTCCTGTGAGAATCTGTGGTTCATCGAAAATCTGCATTGAGCCGATAAGAATAATCATGGAGACGAAGAATGTAATCGGACGGAGCTGGGGAAGTGTTACCGAAAAGAATCGTTGCAACGTGGTTGCTCCATCGACCTTCGCCGCGTCGTAGAGCTCCCGGTCAATTCCCTGCAATCCTGCCAAAAAGTAGATGCTGGTCAATCCCAACCAGCGCCAGATGACCACCACAATGACGGGAACCAGAGCCAGGGTACGCGAGCCCAACCAATCAATGGAAACTCCCAGTATTCGGTTGATCAAGCCAAAATTCGTATTGAACAACATCAAGAACGTCTGCGAGATTGCCACCGTCGATGTTACGATAGGGGCAAAGTAGATTGCCCTGACCACCAAACGCCCACGAAGGTGGGGAGAGTCAAGGGCGAGGGCCAACAGGAGGGAGAGTGGCAC
This sequence comes from Marispirochaeta sp., assembly GCF_963668165.1. Taxonomy (NCBI): domain Bacteria; kingdom Pseudomonadati; phylum Spirochaetota; class Spirochaetia; order Spirochaetales; family Spirochaetaceae; genus Marispirochaeta; species Marispirochaeta sp. Next base: position 85,949 of record NZ_OY764213.1, read on the forward strand.
TACGATGAAGAGACTTACCGCACTGTAGAGCAGGGTGTTCCTCACTGAAAGCCAGAACACCGAATCGGTAGCAATCCCCTTCAGGTTATCCAACCCGTTGAAAGAAGGGCTCTTGATTCCGGTCCAGTTGAAAAAGCTGACCACCAGAGAGAATATCATCGGGCCGAACATGAAAACCAGAAACACCACATAGGCGGGAAGTATAAAGAAATAGGGTGTCTTCTTGTACATCGTAATGCGCATCATCACCTCCTCCTATCAAAATTGAGAGCAAGGGGGAGAAGCAATCTTCTCTCCCGCAGAGATAGTCAAATCTTACAGTTGCGCATCCCGCTCGGTGATTTCAACCAATGTATCAATCAACTCACTGGAAGAGAGCTTGCCTGCGATGAACAAGGGAAGGTTGTCCACCATTGCCTGCAAGAGGAATGGACGGGCTGGGCTCTGCCAGAGCGGAGGAGTCTCCAACGCCACATCAGCAAACACAGCACCAATCTTCTGTCCACCAAAGAACGGATGCTCTTCCTCGGTTACCGCTGGGGAATCGAGTGCTTCGTACATCGTGGGATAGAAGCCAATGGTCGTATAGCGATCCAACTGACCATCGAGGGACATGTACGCATCATCAAGTACATCCCATACGATGTCCTTGATCTTTGAACTCTTGGTAATGGCGAAGCCGGTACCACCCCAGACACTGGTGCGGTAACCACTGCCGTCTTCCCAGACCGGCATCGGAGCAACACGCCATTCTCCTGCCATGCTCTCTACTCCAGGCTGTAATACCGAGGTATTGTACCAGTCAGGCGCAACCATGCCTGCTACCCTGCCTGTTGAGAAAGCAGTGGGGATTGTGGAACCCCAGAACTCATTGCCCAATACCACCTGCAATGCATTGGCATCGAGTGCTTCACGAAGCATATCCAAAACTTTGATTGCTGCTTCCCTATTCTTTCCTTCACCCAGGACAAGATTTCCTTCCTGGTCGAAGAACTGTCCACCCCGCTGGAGGAACATCATGGAGAAGATACCGGAGGAGTCATTATCCATGACACCAATCTTTACCCCGTGCCCAGCAAGCTCCTTTCCTGCTTCGATGTACTCTTCCCAGGTCGTAGGAATGGTAACACCATACTTCTCAAAGATAGCCGGCTGATAGTAATACACTGATGCAGTCAGTGCACTTTCAAGCCCGTAGATCTTCCCTTCATAGGTATACAGTGCCCAACGGCCCTGGACATAGTCATCATAGCAGTCCCCAATCTTGTCGGTCAGATCAACCAGGAAAGATTCTACATTGCTGTCCTCCATCAAGGTGGGGAACCAGCCCTGCTCTACCCCGATCAAATCAGGCAGTTCCTCTCCTGCCACCAAGGCTGTGATCAAGCTGGTAATTGTATTGGGCATGATCTGTGCTTCGAGTGCAATCTGGTAGTCAGGATTGTTCTCATTCATCATGTCGATACGCTTTTGGAAGAACTGACGATAGAGATCGTCATGCGTCCACATCTTGATTGTTACTGTCTCTCCCTTCTTTGGGGTTATGGATTCTTCTTTCGCCCCACCTGCCATCAACAGGGAAGCGCCTACGACCAATACAAGCAATACTGATAAGCATTTCTTCATAGTCTTAATACTCCTTTGAGTTCAGTCTAGGAGCGGTTATGGAAACTGTCTATGGAACTCTTGATAAAATCATGGACAAAATGATAATCACATACTACACCGAGAGCAAATCTATCATGACAATCATAACTGATATTATTTGTTCTTTTAAATCGGTTTATGTATGTGCTACCTTCCTATACTCTCGTGGAGACACCCCTATTATCTTACGAAAAACGCGAGAAAAATAGAACTGGTCATCAAATCCTACATACTCTGCAATTCGGTTTATGGGCTCTGGAGTAGCGTCGAGATAGTAACACGCCCGCTGCATCCTGAGGTGTTGGACAAATGCCATCGGAGGGTAGCCGGTCACCTCTTTGAATAGCTGGATGATCCTGCTTGGGCTGTACTGGGAACGGGAGGTAAACGTTTCAAGAGTTATCTCCTCGGTCAGGTGACGCTGAGCATAGGCAATAAGATCCTCGATAACCCGCACCCCGGGAACGTTCAGCGTGTCGGTAGTGAAGTACTCCTGTTCATAGGAGAGGGAAAGAATCAAAGCAGCAGCGCTGCTTGCTGCTAGCAGGTAGCGGTGGGTGTAGCCTCTTGAGAGTGGGGTAAATACCTGTGTAAACAACCCCAAGATGACTGATTGGGACGCATGGGGAATCTGGATGCCTCTCCCTGAAAGCGCTCTGGGGACATAGATAGGAGAGAAATCCCCTGCAAAGTGGAACCAGTAGATCGACCAAGGGTGGTCCTTGCTTGCCCCATAGAGGTGAGCGGTTCTCTCTGGAATGGTAATTACCTGACCCTTGGAGAGATGGGTCACCACCCCATCTATGCTGACAAACCCCTCTCCCTCTTCACAGTAGATGAAGATGTTCTGTTCACAGCCATGCAAACGCTGACGCAGGTGGTACCGAGCATGGGGGAAATATCCTGCATCCGTGATCACAAACCCACGCAGAGCCGGATTGGCGTTGAACGCATCCAGCATGCTACGGGGAATCACATAGAGTTTCTCCTTGGGAAAACCATCACCCTTCTCACGAATTCTTGCCATAACGCTTCTCCCTTTCACGATACTGCAGTGGACTAGAGCCTACCCGTTTCTTGAAGTTCGTACAGAATGAACTTGCCGTTGAAAAACCACAGCAGGAAGCAACCTTCTTGATCGGGAAGTCGGTGGTACGCAAGAGATACTTGGCATTTGCCACCCGATGGTTGAGCATGTACTCATGCGGGGGAAACCCAGTACTCTGCTTGAAGAGCCGGGAGAAATAGTAGGGACTGAGGTTTGCCTGTCTGGCAAGGTCCTCGACACTCAGCGGCTGTTCGATATGCATGGAGATGTAGGTAAGTACTTCTTCAATGGCATCCACACTTGTGGTTTTCTCTCCTGCAAACCGGGCAAGGTAGAGTTCGGTCATTACGTTCGTGATCAACTGGGAAATCCGCGCCTCATTGACCGCTTCCTGCTTGTCAAAGACGGAGAATATCTGATAGAGGTTACGCTCCATCACGTACGCTGAGGGAAGCAGTTGTATCACAGGCTCCCCTCCCTGGGAGAGTGCTGAAAACCAACTTCTCAAAATTGGACCATCAATGTGCATCCAGAGAATCTCCCATCCTTTCTTTGAAGCTTTGTAGGTATGGGCTTGATAACAGTCAAGCAAGGCAATGCTTCCCGTCCCTACCAACCTGTATTCGCCCCATTGCAGTACATACCCGGCCCCTGAGAGGGTATAGATCAGCAGGAAACTATCGTAACGCTGCCGCGCAACGAGGTATTCAGAGCTGCAATGGTAGTGACCGATGCAGAGCAAGTAATAGAAAAGGGAACGTGCTCGACTGCTGGCACTATAAAGGAAAATTTTTGAAGGTTCTAATACCCCGGGACTATGATAATTCATTGATACAACCTAACTAAATGTTTTTCGATCGATACTTCATATATAAGAATAGTCCATGTTTATGATAAACACAATTCTAAGAAAAAGAGCAAGAAATCAAAATAACTGAGCAACTTTTCTTAATGACTACCCATTTTTCCCTGCTACAATGGACAGGCAGGAGGATACTGGTATGCACGCAAGAATCTGGGAAGAAGTAGTTATGATACCCACCTATGCAGTAGGAGAGCCCAATGCGAACCCGATGTTCTTTGAGAACCGGGTCTATCAGGGCAGCAGTGGGAAAGTCTACCCCTACCCGATCATAGAGACGGTCGGGGATACCAAGACAGACCAACCTTATACTGCCGTATTCTTGGAGAACGACTATCTGAAAGTCATGGTGCTACCCGAGCTCGGAGGGAGGATCCATAGGATCCTGGACAAAACCACCGGAGAGGATGCTGTTTACTACAATAAGGTAATAAAGCCTGCGTTGGTAGGACTCTTGGGCCCCTGGATCAGCGGTGGCATCGAGTTCAACTGGCCCCAACACCACCGACCTACCACCTTCATGCCGGTTGATTACCATACCAAGGAAGATATCACCAAGCACTCTGTCAGTATCCAGCTAAATGACACCGACAGGATACATGGCACCAAATCCACCGCCACCATCACCCTGTACGATGACAAGGCGTATGTGGAGATCACCGGTCAGTTGTACAACCCAACCCAGTTCCCCCAAACTTTCCTCTGGTGGGCGAATCCAGCCATTGCTGTGAATGGCCACACCCAGTCCATCTTTCCTCCTGATGTACATGCTGTGATGGACCATGGCAAACGGGATGTTTCCACCTTCCCTATAGCCACAGGCATTTACTACAAGCATGACTATCGTGAGGGAGTCGATATCTCACGCTACAAGAACATCCCGGTCCCTACCTCCTATATGGCTTACCATAGTGACTATGACTTTGTAGGAAGTTACGACCACCAGAAGCAGACTGGTATTCTCCACGTTGCCGATCACCACGTCTCCCCTGGTAAGAAGCAATGGACATGGGGGTGTGGGGACTTCGGCAAGGCCTGGGACAGGAACCTTACCGATGAAAATGGTCCCTATGTAGAGTTGATGACCGGGGTCTTTACCGACAACCAGCCCGACTTCACCTTCCTCGAACCTGGAGAAGAGAAGACCTTCACCCAGTACTTCCTCCCTTACAAACAGGCACCCCAGGTGATCAACGCAACCAAGGACTTGGTGCTCTCCCTGGACGAACAATCAAAGCTCTCTCTTTACGCTATCAGTGCTGTTGCTATCCGGCTTGTAGTAACGTCGTCTTCAGAGGAAGTACTTTTTAATGAACATATCAATCTCAAGGTAGCAGAGTACTTTGAAACAACACTACCAGAAGAACTTTGCACCGTATCGCTAGTAACCAACGATGGAGAGGAATTGCTCTCCTCAAAGATACAGAACACCGAAGAAGCTCCTGACATCCCTGATCCAGCAAAAGCCATCCCTGAACCTGAATGTATCGATACCGTGGAGGAGCTGTATTTGGCTGCAGTACACTTGGAGCAGTATCGACACGCTACCTTTAGAAGTGAACCCTACTACCAGGAAGCTCTCAAGAGAGATCCGAAGGACTACCGTTGCACTACAGGATATGGCGAATTGTTACTCAAAAGAGGTTTGTTCAAGAGAAGCGAAAGCCTCTTCCGAGCGGGCATTGAGCGCGCAACCAAGCACAATCCCAATCCAATAGACAGCAAGGCATACACCCTTCTCGGCCTCAGTTTGTTCCACCAGGAACGCTACAGCGAAGCCTATGACGCGTTCTATAAGGCTATCTGGGATGGAAAGCAGCAGGAGCAGGGGTTCCTCTACCTAGGCATCCTGGAACTGAGGAAGAAGCACTACAGAGAGGCAGCAAACTTCCTGGAACAGGCGTTAGTCAGGAACAGCCATAATCTGAAGGTACGTGATTACCTTGCCCTGGCAGAGTTGCAGCAAGGAAACAGCGAAAGAGCTGAAGAGCTCCTCAGAGAGACGCTCGAGATTGATCCGTTTGATGCGTTTGCACACGATCTGCTAACAGGAAAAGAGAAGAGTGAACAAGTAAGGAACGAAACAGAAAAGGCAGCAAGCGTGTATGACGATTGCGCCCTTGGCAGCTATCGTCTGCTGACCCTTGCTGCTTTGTATGCAGAGGTTGGGATGTATAAGAGGGCGTTCGACCTCTTCCCTCAAGAGGGAGTTTCTAATCCCATGGTGTTCTACTACAAGGCGTACTATAGCTCGGAACCCAAGGAAGCAGAAAGCCTGTTGGCACGAGCTGAATCCTTGGAGGATAGTACGTACTTCCCGAATACCCTTGATGATTTGAAAATTCTTGAATCACTTGCAAGCACCAATGAAAATCTTTGGAAGGTGCACTACCTCCTGGGTACGTACTGGTATGATAAACGGGAGCACGAGAAGGCCAAGGAAGCTTGGGAGTGTGCCAATAAGCACAACCCCAAGCATGCCAAGACGCTTCGCTGTCTCTCCTTGGTGTATTTCAATCAAGATGGAGACCAAGAGAAAGCAAGACTAGCGCTGGAGCGTGCTTTTGCTTTGAATCCTAAGGATGACCGTCTGCTCTATGAACTCGACCAACTGTACAAGAAGTGTGGGAGAGAGCCGGAGGAGAGAAAGGTGTTGCTGGAGCAGCATCTGGATTTGGTATCCCGTCGTGATGATTTGATGATTGAGTATATTACGTTGTTGAACCTAACGCAGCACTATGAAAGAGCACGTGAGTTGGAGCTTTCCTACAGTTTCCATCCTTGGGAAGGTGGGGAAGGCAAGATTGCCACGCAGTATATCATCACGCATGTGGAGTTGGCCAAACAGCAGTCTGATCCTGAAACTGCAAAGAGATTACTGAACCAAGCACTCACCTACCCTGAGAACTTGCATGAGGGCAAGCTTGAGGGGAATAAGGATAATGAGGTGCATTATCTACTGGGGTGCTTGTTTGAGCAAGAAAAAAACCATGAGCTTGCCAAGTTCCATTGGGAGTTGGCTACACGTGGTTTGTTAACGGCAAGTGGTGCTCTGTACTACTACGACCAGAGTCCACATCAGATTCTTTACAAGGGCCTTGCATTACGAAAGCTTGGCAGGGAGCAGGAGGCAACAAGCTGTTTTGATGAGCTGCTGGAATACGGAAAAGAGCATATGGATGATGAGGTGAGTATTGACTACTTTGCTGTTTCCCTTCCTGATCTCCAGGTATTTACCGAAGACCTTTCCCAGAGAAACAGGATTCACTGTTACTTTCTCATTGGTCTCGGCAACATAGGAAAGAACAACTTGAAGGAAGCAGACGAGGCATTCAAGATCGTGATTGAGATGGATCCTGGGCATTGTGAGGGGAGGAGGATGGTGTAGAGATATTCCCATCGTCAGTCAATTTAATAATGTCAATGCCAACAGACACACGCAACAGGTTCTGCATCAGTTTAGTTGGAAGTACCCGTTTGCCTAAAAAGAGACATCAAATGGTAGGTTGTTATGATAAAAGCATCAAGGGTATTATAATGAGCCCAGGAAACGAGACAGCTTCTGGGGGTGCCTTTAAGGTGTAACTCTCGCCTTCCAGGGAGCAGAGAGGTATAGTAGTACCATGAGGAAGAGCTACAACACCGCATTCAAATCGAAAGTGGCACTTGAGGCTATCAAGGAGCAGGAGACCATACAGCAGATTGCACTTAAATACGATGTGCATCCGAACCAGGTATCGCAGTGGAAAAAGCAGCTGCCGGACAATCTTCCTGCGACTTTCGAGCGTCCTAATAAGAAGCGAGAAGAGGAGCGCAGGCTTGAGCAGGAGCGCGACCAACTGCTGCGAACTGTTGGAGAACTGACAGTTGTGAACGAATTCCTCAAAAAAAAACACCGCGAGTATTACGGGAAAGATCCGGAATGATTGATCCGAACCATCCCGAGCTGAGCATAGCGCAGCAGTGTCGTACTCTTGAGGTCACTCGGAGCTCCTACTACCGCAAAGGCCGAGATATGCGAACAGAGACGGATCTGGAGGATCTCACAGTCATTCTGGAGTATCACAAGAAGGTCCCCTTTTACGGCTATCGCAAAGTATCACGAGTGCTGTTACCCGAGCATCCTCACCTGACCAGAAAACGAGTCAGGCGGCTGATGAAGCGTTTTGGACTGCGGGCATTATATCCTGGGCCAAATCTGAGCAAGGCACGCAACGATCACAAGAAATATCCGTATTTGTTGCGCGGTAAGCAAATACGGCATCCCAATCAGGTTTGGGCCAGTGATATCACCTATATTGGTCTTCCGCAGGGGCACGTCTATCTGGTGGCTATAGTGGATCTGTACTCTCGTAAGGTCTTGAGCTGGCGGCTTTCGAATAGCATGGATCCGTCATTCTGTGTTGCCGCGCTGCAGGAGGCGATCGAGACCTATGGGGTCCCGGCGATCTTTAACACGGATCAGGGTAGCCAGTTCACAAGCAGGGCCTACCTGTCGGTGTTGGAAGAACACCAGGTGGAGATCAGCATGGACGGGGTTGGCCGCGCACTGGACAATGTGTATGTCGAACGACTGTGGCGCTCATTGAAATATGAGGATATCTACCTGCGGTCATATGAGAGCATGGTGGAATTACATCATGGGATTGAACACTACTTCACGTTCTACAACACCGAACGGCTACACCAGTCGCTGGAGTACAGGACACCGGAAGAGATGCATCAATCATTCGCTACGGAGAACCCGCTGCCGTTGGCAGCGTAGAATAAAACAGGAGGGAGGAGTACACCTTAAACTTCCTATAAAACTGTCTTGACAATTGGGCGCAGTTCAATATATCATATTAACTTTAAGTTTATTTCACCTCTTTTATATCTCTTATTTTATACTTTTATTACTACTTTTTTTGAGAAATGGTATAGTCTGTACGATAACCTAAAAGGATAAACAAAGTCCGAAAAATGTTTATAAGCTTCTCATGAGTCATTATACAATAATCGAAAGAAATAATAATAGTATTTTTCTATAGACTAAGCATCTTATTATTTTTTACAATATTTCGAAGCTTTTTTTCGTTATCTTTTATCATTCCTTTTGCATGTACTACTGAATTTCGAATCTTCGTGAATTCATTCAAAAATTGCAGGTCTATTTTTACATCCGGCATTTTATTATAAGGGCACCTCCTATGTTTTACGTCAAGACCCCAATCCAATAATTTGTAATTTATGATATTTCAGCTTCGCAAGCCTCTCTTTAAGCTGGCTATACCGATAATATGTCTTCTTTGTCACCAAGGTGTACAGAAGCTTTACTAATCTCCGAGCAATGGCAATAATCGCTACTGCTTTAGGTTTTCGAGTGATTAAAGTTTTGTAAGCCTCTTTCAAGTGCCCCCCACTTTTCGAACGCACCAGTGACCATGCTGCCTGTACGATCACTCTGCGCAAATATGCACATCCTCGCTTTGATATTGGCCCCATTCGATGAGTTTCCCCAGAGCTATCGACCCGAGGTGTGAGGCCTGCGTAGTTTGCCACCTGATCTGCATTCGCAAATCGACTTCCATCCCCTACGTAGGCAATAAAAGCCAACGCGGTAGCAGGACCGACTCCTGGGACAGACATGAGAATCCCAGTGTTCTTCTCGGATTCCAGGAACTGCTTTGTTTCCTGTTCTAAATCTTCAATAATCGCTTCACAGTAGGCAACCATTTCTATCAGTCGCCTCGCTTCTCGAACATGCCGTCCGGTAAGAAGGGTCAATACGTTCTTCTCTCTGTTCGATGCCGTTTTTAGATCCGCTTTCGTTATCGTTGTAATACCCGAATCGAGAAACACACTATGGAGCCGGTTTATGTACCTTGTTCGGTCTGCTTTGTAAGTTGCCAGTTCGGCTACAACTGACCTCTCCTCTTCCTCTTTCTTCGTTGGCAACGGTACGGTTGGCAATTCTTCTACCGGGTTCCGCTGTAACAGGCGGGCAATTTGTACTGCATCTTCCCTATCCGTTTTTTTCAGCGATTGGTAAATCATTGCAAGCTTCCCAGGGTTCAGAACAACAACATGGCACCCAACCCGGTCAGTCAGATATCGAGCAATATTGAACGCATTGTTCCCCGCTTCCAGTCCTACCAAATCATCATTACCCAATCTCTTGGCAAGTCGCTCTAAGCCAATCCCATCGGCTTTTCCATTGAACTGTTGATTCTTGGCTTTCTCATCGAGAATCGCACACTGGTAAGTCCGTTTACCAAGGTCGATGCCTACATACCGAATCTTCTCTTCCATTTTTCCCTCCTTTCGGTTATAAGAAGGACTGGGAGTCTTTGGTCAGACGCGAGTTACACCGTACTCCTATTCGCGGTTGCGCCGGTCACTCGGCGCACCGCTCTATGGTGTTCGGTGGCAGGTTTCAGTTAATCTCTAAAGCGAGGTCTTATGCCTCCCGGTGCCCTCAACCTACCGCCGGCTCCCCAATCCCGTCAGATAGAGGATAACTCTCTGCGCCCAACCACGTAAATCATACAATCTCTAAATACTACTCAAAAATAAGGTTTTGGGGTGCCTATTTTGAATTTCTATCAGCACTACATGGCTGATTGCCAACTAAAATACTATTTACTTTTTGCCTTTCACATTTTTGAGGCAGGTTTTTTCCGCTTATCTTCATTTTTTATATCCTTTGCAGCTGTATGTACCGGTTCATATTGTAGGTCAGATTCATGAGTCCGATTATCGCCTCAGCTCTTTGCTTACCTATGGACCGTAACGTTGAACCATTCATGCTGTTATGTATAAAGCCGAATATATGTTCTACTCGAGCTCTCACTTTGGACTTCTTCCGATTTTTCTCTTTTTGTTTTTCCGTAAGTGGATTATTTCTATATCCCTTTTCGTGTATTCTGTTTCGTATGTTCCTGGTATCTAAGATCTCTTTTATTGGGCCACCGGCATAAGCAGAGTCCCCATACACTTCATGGTGGGAATCATCTTTTTCTAAAAGATCTTCTAAGATTTGGGAATCATGCACAGAGGCATCGCTTACTCCATAGGTTTTTATGAGCTTGGATTTCTTACATGCTTTCACATGGTTCTTGTACCCGAAATGCCGTTTTCCGCCCTTGCTGGTCCATTTGGCGTCGGTGTCCTTCTGTCTTTTCTTCGATTCATTCCAACTCTCAGGAGTTTTTCTGTTTTTGATCTCTTTGTTTTCTTCTCTACTGTTCCGTTGCTTTGGCGCCTCAACAAAGCTGGCATCGACGATATTTCCACTTTGAGCAATGACCCCTTTCACCATAAGAAACGATCGAAACTTTTCGAATAGAATTTCAATTTTCCCTTTCTTTGTAAGGGTCTCGCGAAAATGCCAGATGGTCTTCTCATCCGGTACGGTGTCATTTATCTGCAAGCCCAGAAATCTCATAAAAGAAAGCCTGTCTAAAATGTGAAACTGCATCTGAGCGTCGGAGAGATTGTACAATCTTTGAAGCACCAGGATTTTGAACATCATCACATAATCAAATGGAGGTCTTCCTCCAGGTCCTTTTGCTTCTTTACGAAAGGCTTTCTTAAGGATCGGACGAAACATTTCCCAATTGATGTATTCATCCAGCTTTCGAAGCGGATCTCCCTGTTTGCTGATTTTCTCCAGACGGAAATCTTCATCAAAAAAGCCTTTTTGTTGTGCCACCTCTCATCCTCCTTATGGGAGAATATCACAATTATTTTTTTTGGGAAATTCCTCTAGTTTTTAGAGGTGCCCATAAGTATATTTGAACAGAAACTTGACTTGCCGAGTGAAAAAAACCGCTATTATCCTACTATAAAATACAGGATACGTTTTCTATATGAGAACTTTTTGAGAAAAGAAGAATTTTTCAATTCAATAGATGACCCAGAAATAAATAACATTTTTAAGAATATTAAAGAAAAAATTGAGAAGTATTTGTCCGAAACAGATGATTTAGTTATTGTGTACAAGAATGAAATAGAACTTGATCATTTTGAAATACTAAGCAAGGATTTCCTGGGTATTATTGGCGATAAGTTCGATAGCTTTACGATGGATGAAAAAAAGATTAAATCAATGTTTGCGACATTGAAAAATGGGATTCCGATTAATGAACATGAACTTAAGCCAACAGAAATGAATGAAATCTTGTTTGTTGGCTGGATAAAATACTTTTATGATGTAGAAGCGTCAACAAAGTATGAATATGTTCAGGATTATCAAGTAACTATGCGCCTTTTGCTAAAGTCTTTAAATTCATCTTATATACATAAAAAATTTGTAGGAAAATTGTAAATCATGGCAATACTTTCTAGAAGTGAACTAAATGATAGACTATATAGTAAGCGTGAAGATAAAATCGTAATTACACCGATTCTTGATCAAGAAGCACAACTGGGTGAAACTGGCATTGATCTTCGATTGGGGAATCAATTTATAAGTTTTAAATCTGAAAATATTAGAACATTTGATATTAAAGAAAATATGAAACAAGAAGATTTACTTAAACTACAAAAAGAATATGTTCTACCTTTCGGAAGTTCATATATACTTCATCCACAGAATATGATTCTATGTTCTACTTTTGAATATATAGGACTACCTACAGATATTTGGGGTACAATCGAAGGGCGTTCATCGTGGGCTCGTATTGGATTAGTCATAGCTACAGCAAATAGCATCGATCCTGGTTTCAAAGGGTGCATTACGCTTGAGTTATCTAACCTCTCAAACGTACCAATTGAATTATATCCCGGGATGAGAATTGCGCAGTTAGTATGTGAGAAAACAACATCAAGTGTTCAATATAGTAATCGAAAGTATTTATTTCCTATTGGCCCAGAATTTTCAAAACTTGGTAGAGATAAAGATATAGAAATATTCACTGATAAAATTTGAAATCAACATAACCTCAAGGATTGAGTCGACCTTCACGGTCGATTCAATCCTTGGGGTTATATTTACTTTCTGACGGAAAGGCAGTAATATATCGGTTGTGCTATAATGAGGTGCAACCGATATGGACAAAAAGCTTCTTGCGAGCATTGAAGGCAAGAAACGGGAAATAGATAAGAACCGACCACTGAATCCCTCAATTGCTCGAAAACTGCAAGAACAACTCGCCTTAGAATGGACGTACAACTCGAATGCAATAGAAGGCAATACTCTGTCTCTACATGAGACCGAAGTTGTTTTAGAACAGGGGATTACCATTGGTGGAAAGTCTGTTAATGAACATCTTGAAGCAATAAACCATAAGGATGGCATAGAATTCATAAGGAAGATAATTAACCAGAAAGAAGAAATAAGCGAAACTGTCATTCGTGACTGCCATAGAATCATACTTAAAGGCATAGATGATCTTGAAGCCGGCGCCTATCGTCGAACAAATGTCCGAATTATTGGTGCCCGATTAATACCACCGCAAGCGATCAAAGTAAAGAATAAAATGAATGACCTTCTTTCCTGGTACTATGAAAACAAGCATACCAAACCACCAGCAATTCTTGCTTCGAGATTCCATTATAGATTTGTTTGTATTCACCCATTCATTGATGGAAATGGGCGAGTCGCGCGTTTGTTGATGAACTTGATATTAATGGCAAATGGTTATCCCCCTGCGATTATTTTGAAGGTAGACCGAAAACGGTACTATCGCGTGTTGAATGAGGCAAACGCCGGAAATGATGAGCCATTTGAAAACTTCATTGGCCGTTCAATTGAAAGAACGCTTATAATCTACTTAAACAGCATCTCCCCAAATACTAGTGAGAAACAAGGATTTATTAGTTTAAAAGAAGCCTCAAAGTACTGTGATTACTCACAGGAATATTTATCTTTGCTTGCACGAAAAGGGAAGATATCAGCGATAAAACTAAACAAAGAGTGGGTAACAACTCGAGAAGCTTTAGTGGAATATATTGAAAGTCAAACCAGGGCATAGAAAGAAATATAACCTCAAGGATTGAGTCGCCCTTCACGGTCGATTCAATCCAATGTTCAAGAAGCCCTGTGTGAAGAAAGAAAATCCTCAGCATGAACAGGTGTCCGCTTTGCGTCAATCTACATCATAAAGTTTCCTCCTTACAGTATCCCCAGAGATCTCGATTCTGTGGAAATGAAAGGTCAGTCGAGAAACCGGGGTACATGCCGGAACAATCTATCACTGGAAAAAACAATCTTCTGAAGGTATACTGGAATCAGGAAACGGAGATGTTCGCCCTCGGGACCGGAATCCTGGGAAGAAACTAAGCCTGATTCTTGAAGGCCGCTTCCGACTGGTTGGGAGTTGACGTTCCAATCCTGGCTCCAGGCCGCGGCATCGACAGATGACAGCAGACCGTTGCTGACAGGTTGTGCTACACTTCACATATGTCAGATCGTTATAAGGAATTGAGCTGTTCAGCAGAAATACGTGAATACTGAATGTATTTGTAAAAGATATAACGGGGGCATTATTATGATAATCGAACAAAAGCTGAAAGAACTGCAAATTGTTCTTCCGGAAGCACCAAAACCGGCTGCAATGTATATACCTGTAAAACAAATTGGGAATGCATTGTTTGTATCAGGACAAATTCCTTTTAGGAATGGCGAACTGGTTTATTCTGGAAAAGTTGGGAGCGAGAGATCTCTTGAAGAAGCTCAGGATGCGGCTGAAATATGTGTTCTCAATATTATTGCGGTTGCAAAAGAATATTTAGGTAATTTGGATAAAATTAAAAACGTGACGAAATTACAGGGATTTGTAAATAGTGAAGCAACTTTTAATAAGGCACACATTGTGGTAAATGCAGCTTCCAAATTGTTATATGAAATATTCGGTGAAGCAGGAAGGCATGCACGTACCGTCGTTTGTACAAATGAGCTTCCGTTGGATGCAACCGTAGAAATTGAAGCAATCATCGAACTTATAGGCTGAATAGACATTCAAGCTGTGTAAGACTATTATAGTGTTGAGCTGCTGAAAATTAATATCAGGGAGAATCTGGCATGAATATTCGGCGAATAGCCGCGTTTTCAGATGGTGAAACAGGAGGTAATCCGGCCGGTGTGTGGATCGGATCATCTCTGCCCACAGATGCAGAGATGCAGCGGATGGCTGCTGACATCGGGTTCTCTGAGACGGCATTCGCAGCTTCTGAGGGAGCAGCTTGGCGGGTACGATACTTTTCACCGGAATGTGAGGTTCCCTTCTGTGGACACGCAACCATTGCCTTAGGAGCAGTACTTGCAATGGAAAATGGGGACGGCGTTTTCAAGATTAAACTCAACGCTGCAAATATTACAGTAGAAGGCCACCGTGAAGGGGCGACTATCAGTGCAGCACTTCAGTCCCCACCAACCCGCAGCGCCCCGGAAGACCCCAAAATAGTTTCGGATGCTCTGGCACTTTTCGGCATTGTTGCTAACGATCTTGACCATGCACTCCCTCCAGCCTTGGTTCATGGCGGCGCTGATCATCTTGTGCTTGCTCTTGATTCGAGAGAAGTCCTTCGAGCCATGACCTATGATTTGAATGCTGGACGAGCCTTCATGAGAGAGGTGAGGCTGACAACAATTATCCTAATCAATGCTCAAACTCCACGTCTTTTCCATGCACGTAATCCATTTGCTTCCGGCGGCATTTACGAGGATCCCGCGACTGGTGCGGCGGCAGCTGCTTTCGCTGGCTATTTACGCGACATTGGCTGGCCACATGGGGGAGCTATCGACATAGTGCAAGGTGAAGACATGGGAATGCGTTCCATCCTGCATGCAGAAATCCCACCTTTACCCGGCAGCTCAATCCGTGTTTCCGGTACAGCACGTATTATGGCTCCAGGAGAAAAAGCTCGCAAATTATAAGCTATGTGCAATCTGAATCGGGCAGCCGGAGGCTTTTACCCCCAGCCCCCACACCACCCTGCAAGCGGGTCCGCACAGGGCGGTTCACTCCATGGAGCAAACGATGTTCACTATACGTGAGTAGCCGTAGAGGACTTTCACCTCATGAGTTTACAACCATGTCTGGCGTACCAAATCAAACATCTTATTAAATTTTACGCAGAATAATACCCGGAAGATGATAGAATAGCTTGAAACAGTTGCAAAATGGTTTTTTATATAATCAATGAGGATTTGATAATGGCAAGCATAACTATAAGAAACATAACCTCAAGGATTGAGTCGACCTTCACGGTCGATTCAATCCAATGTTCAAGAAGCCCTGATCGACAGTATTGTTTCTTATTAATGGGAAATGCTCACTGGTTTCTGTTGGAAGAAAAACGAAATATGGGAGAAAGGAAGCATCGCCACCTGTGAGTATGGAACTCTGCTGATGAATAGCAGCAGATCAGAAGTGTACAGCCAGGAGAAAGAAAAGATTTTCTACTCCTTTGGATACAGCTCTCCCTGATGGTGAAATCCCGGCATGTTTTACAGGACTGATAAAAAGACAGGAGATGGCTCCGTCGCATATACAACAGCGGCGGTTCTGGTTGTATACAGGAGGCAGACGTTTCGTTCTCCTCCGGGATGGGATGCCTGCCCGTGCCTCGAGGAGGAGAATAGCCAGGGCTAAGGGAATGGAAGACGACGGATGCAGGAATCCATAGCAGCGGATCGTCATGAATCCTGAAGGGATCACATGCTGGAGGAATCATCTGATGAACTCACATGCCTGAAGACGCAGCGGCTTCTCAGCCCCAGTGTGAGCGGCATAGCTGTGGCTGTCAACATCGGTTTAGCATTTCCGCTGTTACCAAGGCGATGCTGCCGGACCGGCTTCAGGCGGAACAGAAAAAGCTCATCAACAGACGCCGTCTCGGAACTGGCGAACATCATCACCGGACAAACCAGCATCATCATTGCGGGAGAAAGCGACAAGATCGACATCATTCCGCCAGCAGTCTTCGGCGGCAGGACATCGCTTTAACGGAGGAAACAAAATGGAGAAGGGATCGTCGACGATGCCGCGATAATGCTCATGTACCTGCGGGATATCCTGGCATCGAAATATTCGATTGTTGCGGAGGCCTAAATGAACGGGATGGAGGCCTTAAATGGGCTCGTGGCAGAATTTCCGGTGGCAAAGATCGTGATGGTAAGCGCCGTGGGCCAAAAGGCTCAGGTCTTCGAAGCCCTGAATGTAGGAGCCAAGGATTTTATCATTAAGCCCTTCGAACCCGGTCCCCCTTACCCTGCCGAAGTCTGGAGAAATCTGTACGCCGAAACGATACGCCTGAGTAAGAAGGTTTAGAATCCTACATCTCTGCCAGGTGGGGAACGAATCCCCCGACAAAGGCATCCCCGAGACCGATGGTAGTCGCCTTCTCCTGAGGCACCTCGAAAGCCGGGACACAGTAGCCCCGGTCCCCGACAACGGCATGAAAAGCATCCGCGAAGCGACGGCCCTTCGGAAGTGCGGGAAGATTATAGGTATCCTCATACTGTGCAGCCTCGACAAAGGCGTCGCCGAAACGAAACCGAGTAGTCGCCATGGTGACGCCGCCTTTAAGACAATGAACATACTCCGGAGCCCGCTCACCGTAGGCCAAGGCCCAGTATCTGCTGTGGACAACAATGAGAGGTACCTGGAATTTCGCCTGTAACTCCGCCGCCACCTTCGCGACTCCCTCAGCATCCAGCAGATCCAGCGGGCAGCCGACGTAATCGCTCATCTCATCTTCATTAAAACTGTACACGTCAACATAGTCGAAAAGGTATTCTTTACAGAGTTCATTGGACCGTTCGCTTACGAAACAAGCATCCTCATAAAATATCCTCGTACCCTGCTTTTTCAGCCGCTTGAGCTGCTTCCGCATATAGAGAAGCCGCGTCTTCAGCAGATCATGATCGACCATAACGTTGAAACCGCTCACAAGGAAGACCTTAGTATCCACAAGGTGGTTCATAAAGAAATCGTCGGAGAGATTCATGACCTGATTATTGTGATCGTCGTCTACTATTATCCGATTCGCCCTGACGGTGGTAATATCAATATCGTTGGCGCAGATCCTTTTGCCCGGGGTATACTGGATGATTAGATGAACATCGTAGCTCACCCCCGGATTACTACATACGAATGTGCTTTTTTCCGGCAGAAGCTTTCGTATCTCATCGTTCATAGTGACAAGGTGCATGCAGCTGGAATACCCGAGTTTATCCATCGCAATCCCCGCCCGGGGACAGGTACCGCCGATGGTGACATCATATCGAAAGCGGGATGCGAACTGAGAGGCGACTGCCGGGTTGTCCAGCACACATTCTCCCCCACGCTCCGACTGAAAAAACTGCAGCAAAGTAATAACCAGATCCTTCTCGGTAAAGATCTTACGCCGTTCCTCGAGATCTTGTTGAAAGATTCCGTATTCCCGGATGCACGCTTCAAAAACCTTCGAGTCCCAGACCAGTTCATAGTCCGTATTATTCCCTAAGCCTAGAGCGATAATGTTCTTCATATTCTCTTCCGTCTTACTTCGATTTATCTATTCAGCTATCTTCAGTTCAACCTGATTTTCCGCAAACTGCTCTCTACTGCGACCGCCGACATTACTATCTGTTATGACTGCGTCGATGTCTCTGAAATCACTAAACTCATAGAGGGCGTATTTTCCGATCTTGGAACTGTCGACTACGACATAGCTTTCACTCGACTGGGCAATCATCTGCCGCTTAATCTCTCCCTCCTGCGGATTGGCGGAGTAGCAGCCGTGACCAGGCATTACACTCGTCGCGCCAATTAGAGCTTTATCGAGACGAAAACTCTTAATCATATTCTCGGCTATCGGCCCGACGGTGTTCTGCGTTTGCGCCATGAGCTCGCCGCCGATGATTATTGCCCGGTTTTCCCCGGCCCCGTTGGCTATGATCTCCCCGATCTTCTGGTAATTGGTTACCACCATCAAATTCTTCCGCACCCTTGCCAGTTCTTCGGCGACCAGCATGTTGGTAGATCCCCCGTCAATCAGCAAACTTTCATGATCCTTTATAAAAGTCGCTATATACCGGGCGATCATCCGTTTTGCTTCAGGATTCTCCTGCTTTCTACTCTCGATGAAGGTGGTCTGCCAAAATACAGGTTCATCGCGATACAAAGCCCCGCCGTGAGTTCGAAACAGTTTTTCCTGGGACTCCAAATACTTCAAATCCCGGCGAATCGTGGCATCCGTAACGTTCAGTAAATCAGCCAATTCAGAGACGCAGATCCGATTTTCCTTGATAAGGATCTCGAGGATTCTCTCCTGTCGTTCTTCTGCAAAAACTTTCTGTTCCTGCACGCATCTCTCCTTACCTTATGGATCAACAAGGGCGTTAACCTTTGCCCAAATATTCACAGTTATTATACCCGCAAATCTGGTTTGATTAAATCAAAAAAACCGTGGATATGTTTGAATCATACATCATGCCTGCGTAGTTGTCCAGTTTTTCGAACATAAATAAATATATATGTGCATTTTCTTATGCGTTTGTGTTCATTTTAAACTTGACAACTGGCAGATCGGGTTTATAATCGAATCAAGCACCTGCGTATGTAGGTATTTAGCAAATAAAAGGAGAAAAACATGAAAAAGAGTGTGTTTGCATCACTTCTGTTTCTGCTCGTTTTCTTGTTCGTTTATGCAGAAGGCGGACAGGAAAAGGCAAAAGATCAGGAGATTGTGCTGGAGTTCATGCAGTGGTGGGAACCGGAGATGGCTCCCGGGGCAATGGAGAAGATCTGTAGCCAGTATGAGGCGTCCCATCCCGGCATTACTATCAAGCGTATTTCCAAGCCCTATGCAGAGGTCCAGAGCCAGGTCACCATCGGCGCTGCTTCCGGTACCCTGAGCGACGTTCTCGGTTGCGACCCCACATGGATTTACAACCTGGTGAAGCAGAACGCAGTACGCCCGCTGGATGAGTTCATAGACGGGGACAACTACGACGAGTCTCAGCTGGCCAGCGTCAGTTCCCTGAACGGCAAGAAATACCTAATCAATGTTGAAAACTTCGTTTACCCGATGTTCTACAATACCGATATGTTCGAAGAGGCAGGGATTACCTCCTTCCCCGAGACTCACAGCGAGTTCGTCGAAGCCTGCCGGAAACTTACCAACCCATCGAAGAACCAGTACGGCTGGGACCTTTCCCTCTCCCTCCAGAACCCCACGGGGATTCAGAACGACATCATGGCCATGGTATGGGCAAGCGGCGACTCCGGAGTTCCCGAGCCGAACAACGAGGGTGTTAAAACCGTCTTCGAACTGGTTAACTCCCTGTACAACGAGAATTTGATCGCTCCCGGCATCATGACCGCCCAGGAGCAGGACAAAGTCGAGCATTTCGTCAACGGAAGAACCGCTATGATGATCGACTCCCTGGCCCACATCAACATGATCAAATCCCGAAACCCCGACCTGAACTTCGACATCGACATGGTTCCGGCGAAAGACGGCTACGAAGGCGAGCACATCATGGACTTTGCCTCCTGGGGTATAACCATCTCCAGCTCTTCCGAGCACCCCCAAGAAGCCTGGGAGTTCATCAAGTATCTCATGAGTCCTTCGGTCAACTCCTTCATCGCCGACAGCGTGAACGCTTTTCCGGGCAACATTAAAGGGTCTCCGAAATGGGTAAACGACGACCCAATGAACGTCAAAGCCTTTACGATGTACAAGGAAAACGGTGTTCGCAACGAGTTCCAGGGAGCTCCCGAAGCCAACAACCTGATGCGCCTCATGTCGGAGCAGATGCAGGCCATGCTCAACGGTAAGCAGTCTGCCGACGAAGCCTTGGAAGCGACCAGCGCGGCTTGGGTCGAAGTTTACAACAAATAATCAACAAGCTTAGTAGTAATCGAATTGCTGCAGGAGATGAGGATACTCTCATCTCCTGCAGACTACACAACGAGGGGTAGACGGCGCAATGAGCACATTGTCGATAATAATAAAAAAGAAGCCATATATTGAACAGTATCTGTTCATAACACCGGCGATCCTTCTCCTGTTTATGCTTATGTTCTTCCCGATCGTCCAGGTTCTTCGCTACAGCATGATGGACAACGTCATCACAAATCCTTCGCCGAAGTTTGTCGGTTTACTGCACTACAAGAACGTCCTGGCGGATGCGGTCTTTCGCTCAAGCCTTGGGCACACTCTGTTTTTCGCCTGCTTTAGCGTGATATTCCATCTACTCATCGGACTGCTCTTCGCGCTTCTCTTGAACGAGAAGATCAATCCGGTCATACGGTCGGTCCTCCGGGTGGTCTTCATCTTCCCGTGGCTCTTCACCCCCGCTATCATCGCTATCGTTTGGCGCCTCATTCTCGATCCCATGGGGATCATGAACTACATTCTCTCATCCATGGGCTTAATAAACGGAATCGTCGAATGGCTAAGTAACGAGCGTTCGGCTCTCTTTGTGCTCACCTTTATAAACATCTGGAACGGCTACCCCTTCTACATGGTCAGTCTGCTGGCGGGACTCCAAGGCGTACCAACCCAGCAGTATGAGGCAGCCCTCATCGACGGGGCCAACAATTGGGAGAAATTCTGGTATATCACCTTTCCCCATCTAACGCCGATCATCCTGAGCCTCAGTATCCTCGACTTCATTTGGACGATGCAGGTATTTCCCCTCATCTGGATGACCACCGGCGGCGGTCCGGGACACACAACCGAGGTAATGGCGACCTACACCTATAAGCTCACCTTCCTCCAGTTTGACTTCTCCAAAGCCTCGGCTTCGGCGATGCTGATTCTAATCATATCTATGCTGATGTCCATATTCTATGTGCGACAGCAGCGAATGAGATAGGCGGCAAGAGATGACACTCCCAATACATGCTAAACGGACTTATAGAAAACTGGTAACCTACCTTCTCCTCCTGTGCGGCGTGGTCTTTGCAGCCTTCCCGGTAATCTGGCTGCTCTCCATTTCGATCAGACCAAACGGAGAAGTGTTCGCAACCCCGCCGACCTTGCTCCCGAAGGTCTTTACACTGGGCGCCTATGCGAGGATATTCGGCTCCGTCGAGAAGATCCGTTTCTTCATCAATAGTTACATGGTCGCTCTGATCGTAACCGCCACGACCCTTTTTATTGCCATGCTGACCGCATACTCCTTCTCCCGATTCGAATTCAAAGGGAAACGAATCCTGAATATGCTCATCATCGGCACCCAGACGGTTCCGCCGATCTCCCTCATGATTCCCTACTTCGGCATGATGGTGGCATATAAGATGTACGATACCTACTTCGCCCTTATATTTACCTACCTCGCCCTGACCCTGCCGTATGCGATTCTTATGATGACCGGCTTCTTCAACACCCTTCCCAGGGAGTTGGACGAGGCGGTGCTGATCGACGGCGGTTCGCGGCTACGCACCCTCTTTCAGGTCATCGTCCCGATATCACTGCCGGGAATCGTATCGACCGGTCTGTACACCTTTCTTCTGTCCTGGAACGAGTTTCTATTCGCCCTCACTCTAACGAAGAGCAACGAAATGGCGACCGTTCCAATCGGGATACAGCTGCTCATGGGGCAGCACACCTACGAATGGAACGAGATGATGGCTATGAGCTTTCTCGGCAGTCTGCCGATCATGCTCCTATTCCTCTTTTTCCAGCGTTACTTTCTTGCAGGAATGTCCGCCGGCTCGGTTAAGAGCTAGGGATATAAAATAATCCACACTCGATAGTGAGAGGAGTTTTTAATGCTACTAAATATGAGAGACCTGCTTAGTGTCGCCAAACGGGAGGGCTTTGCAGTTCCTGCCTTCAACACCAGCAGCAACATGATTGCCAACGGCGTCTTCGAAGCATGCGCAGAAAAGAGCGCTCCGGTTATCATCGCTATTCACCCGGACGAACTGGCGTTTATTCGCGACAGTTTCGTGAAGTTCCTTATCGACGAGGCCCACAAAGCCCCGTTCCCCGTCTGTATTCACCTCGACCATGGCGGCGACTTCCAGCAAACCATGCGCGCAATGCAGGACGGTTTTACCTCCGTCATGATCGACGCCTCTTCGAAGCCCTTCGAAGAGAACATGGCCATCACCAAAAAGGTGGTGGAAGCGGCGCATGCAATCAATGTCAGCGTCGAGGCCGAGCTCGGAACCATCGGCGGAACCGGGGAGTACGGCATCGCCAGCACCGATAATATCATCTACACCCAGCCCGAGGATGTGAAGAAATTTGTTGAGGCCACCGACGTCGACACCCTGGCGATCGCAATCGGAACGGCCCACGGGCTCTACTCGAAGGAGCTCAAACCGAAGCTCAAGATCGACCTGCTGAAAGAGATTCGCAAGATTACCAACATCCCCCTCGTCCTTCACGGCGGGTCGGACAACCCGGATCATGAGATCGCCGAAGCGGTTAAGGAGGGGATCCAAAAGATCAACATTTCCAGTGACATCAAAAAGGCCTTTTACATTAAATGCCGGGAAGTCCTCAAGGATGAGTCCCTCCGCGAGCCCCTCGAGATCTACCCCGCCTGTATTGTAGCAATGAAGGAAGTTATGTATGAGAAGATCAAACTCTTCAACGCTGCGGACAAGGCTAAATTCTACAACTAAAACAAGGTAATTGAGTAGGAGGTAGGCTCGCGCCTACCGTCCTCTCGCACCAATGAACAAAGGGGATCACCTTCATATTGCTTCCCTATAGGGCAAGATAGAGATTCGGAAAAGCTTAAAGTTAGGAACATTGATGATTTTTTTAAAGAACTAAACGATTAACAATTAGGGTGAACATTGTTTCTTCCCAAAAGAACATCACAATCGAACCCAATTGGTTGTTAATGTATCGAATTGAACATAGTACAATAATATTTACCAGAACGGGATCCCATTCAAAATTATTTGAATAGATGCTATATAACCTCAAGGAGTGAGTCGACCTTCACCGTCGGTTCAATCCAATGTTCAAGAAGCCCTGATCGACAGTATCGTTTCTTATTAATGGGAAATGCTCGCCGGTTTCTACTGGAAGACAAATGGCATGTGGGAAAAAAGCGTAACCACGTGAGTCTGGAACTCTGTCGTGAAACATAGCATACTGGCTTTTGGTTGCGTTTGATGTAAAGTAGTTCTATACTGAATCAAGGTAAAAGCACAAACTGTGCCAGCTTAACGGTTTGCAGCTCAACCGGATGTCCTGGTTTGTACACTGGCGGGCGCAATTGGAATCATGAAAACAAAAATCTTCCGAAGAACAATCATAACTCTATTCATCATTTTCTCTATTATATATGTTTCCCTTGTATCATACACATCACCATTCCTTGATGGTAAAAACAAGAAAATAGAGAATAGTATTTCCGAATTAATAAAAGTAAGACTTGGCGGGTATAAACAATCAATCTTAATTAGAGGATTAGATAGAGACAATCCTATCATCATTTTCTTACATGGAGGGCCTGGTTATCCCTGCCTTAGTTATATAAAGAAATATCAAAGTGAACTAGAAAAATACTTTGTAATTGTAAATTGGGACCAGCGTGGTTCTGGAAAGTCATTTAGTCCATTTATACCAGCAGGATCAATGACTGAGCAGCAATTAATTATTGATCTTGATGATCTGGTTAATTATGTTCGTAACAGATTCAATAAGGAAAAAATAATTATTGTTGGTCATTCATGGGGCACCGTACTAGGTATTTCATATAGCAAGATTCACTCAGAAAAAGTATTGGCGTATGTGGGAATTGGACAAGTCATAAATCACGAAAAGGCTGAACTCATCGGATATCAATTCACAACCAATAGAGCAAATGAAACAAAAAATGAAAAAGCAATTAAGGAATTGGAGTCAATTGGTAAGCCACCCTACACTCTCGCCTCAAGGAAAATGGCAATTCAACGAAAATGGTTAAATCGATATGGTGGGAATGAAATAACAGTAATTTGCAAAAATGAAATAATGAAAAGCATTATTTCGTCTCCAGAGTATTCATTATTTGACGGATTAAAGTTCTTTGTTGGGAATATTTATTCGGTCACCAAATTATACAAGTATTTAGAACAAACTGATTTTGAAAAATCAGACAAAGAATATAGTGTTCCAATTTACTTTTGTGCCGGTAAACATGATTATATAACACCATCTGGATTAACGGAGGAACACTATAATCAAATTTCAGCACCACAAAAAGAACTATATTGGTTTGAAAAATCAGGACATGAACCACATCTTGAAGAAAAGGAAAAGTTTACAGATGTAATGAATAGGGTATATGCTCTAAATAATTAAAGGATATTTCGTAGAAATCGGGCAGCCGGAGACGTTTACCCCCAGCCCCCACACCACCCTGCAAGCAGGTCTGCACAGGGCGGTTCACTCCATGGAGCAAACGATGTTCGCTATACGTGAGTAGCCGTAGAGGACTTTCACCTCATGAGTTTACAACCATGTCTGGCGTACCAAATCAAACATCTTATTAAATTTTACGCAGAATAATACCCGGAAGATGATAGAATAGCTTGAAACAGTTGCAAAATGGTTTTTTATATAATCAATGAGGATTTTCATAAAATCCCTGAAAATCTGAGTTTTGAGCAGGCAGCTCTGGTAGAGCCAATGGGTATTGCCGCGTATGCTATCCTCGGAAAGGCTGGAGTCAGGACCGGCGATTTTGTGGTAATCCTTGGCACGGGCCCGATTGCGCTGCTTGCGCTGCAGATGGTAAAGGCCGCAGGGGCATCACGTGTCGTAACTACCGGACTTGATGCTGATGAAGATTCCCGGTTCAAGGCAGCCCGTGCATTCGGTGCAGATATGACTATTAACGCTCAGCGGAAGGATCCTGTTGCGCTTATAAAAGAGGCTACCGGAGGAAAAGGCGTCGACCTGGTTATTGATCTTTCCGGCGCCCCGTCGGCTATCTTGTCGGGATTTAAAATGCTGAAAAAAGACGGACGGTTCTGTGCCATAGGTCTTCCTTACGGTAATGTGGACTTTCCCTGGGCGGAGGCGGTACTCGGAGCTTATACTGTCTTTTTCAGCTTCAGTTCCGATTTCCGGGCATGGGAGCAGTGTCTTCAGATGATGTCGCAAGGAAAGATAAAGGCTGACGGGTTTACGGACAACTGTTTTTCTCTGGATGACTGGTCAAAAGCCCTGGACACAGCCAGAAGCGGTAAGGCGCTTAAGGTGATTATTAAACCGTCTTAACTGTTACCGGTTTTTCCTGTGGATTTCAAAAGATAGTATTTACTCATGTTTCCGCATTTTGTTGTTATGGCGAATAGTGCCTGGCATCTACATGTTATGCGATAAGCCTGTATGAGTATTTCGTGCTCCGCGAATTATCAGGTAGAGACTCAATGCAAGTTCTGTTATAAATGCAGGGGTAAACACAATGCCGCTGAGAATATCTGCGTACTGATGATAATTTGTCATCAGCACCTGGGCAAAACTGTCAGTCAGATATCCTGCCGATGCAACAAACATAAAGTATCCCAGAACTGAAGGGAAGTAATCTGCCTTTATCATCAGGATTCCAAGAAAGATGAGGTTAACCGCAAAAAAGATCATTCCAAGGGTATAGCCTATAGCATGAGCCTGGGCGAATATCAGGGAAAAGTGCGAACTTTCCGCGGAAGCCGAAAGCCTTATGGCCAGAAACAGGTTTACAAGATTAACCGCAATTATTACAGCCTGAGTCATTCTGAACATGAGTGCAAGGAGGGCAAGCAGTTCGCTGGTCTGACGGAACATGCGGAAGAACAGGGCTGCAATAGCAATGTCGCTGCTTACCATCACAATGTCGAATAGTATGGAAAGACGAAAAAGACTCTCATTTCCAGCGATTGCACCTGCAGTCCCGGCAGCATTTGTAACATTGATAAAGCTCTGCCGGATTATAAACTCGGCGATCAGGCCTGAAAGAAATATTATCAGATAAACTATACCGGCAATGCGACCGGTACGTTGCAGTTCTCTATAGTTCAATGTTGTACTCATTTTAACTCCTCCTATACTGAAATTGCTCCTGCTGCTTCAGGATGAATAATCACGTTGCCACGCTTATGTCCCTTTTCCACATAGCGGTGAGCTTCCTGAATTTCTTCCAGACTGAAAAATTTATCTATTAGAACTGTCAGTTTGCCTTCAGCGATATACGATAGAACTTCTCTGTATACCTGGACAGTTTCTTTTGTGGGGGAGGCGATACTTGTGAACGCACCGTCTTTGTTAAGGGCTGTTTTTGCTTCCTTTTTAGGTGCCTTTCCTACTGCATCAAATATTATATCCCAGGTGTCGGTGGAGAAAGGTGATTCACGGATGTAGTCAAATACCCGGGATATATCAAGCTCTTGTATCAGAGAAACATTTGAAGGTCCGCATACTGCTGCGGTATCACAGCCGAATAGTTTAGACAGCTGAACAGCAGCAGAACCGACTGATCCGGATGCTCCATAAACAAGGACCTTTTTTCCCGGTCCGGCACCTGCTTTTTTCAGAAGCTGAAATGCTGTCATGCCTCCAACCGCCGCAGCAGCCGCTATATCAAAACTGACGGATTCCGGTTTTTTTGTCAGAACGCTGTGTTTGGGGCTGGCTGGAACACAGAGAAATTCAGCATTGGCGCCACGGGCAAGGCCTGTAGTTGTGCCGCATACTTCGTCGTCGATTCCATAACCCTCAACACCACTGCCAACAGCCCTGACTATTCCGGAAAATTCAACGCCGGGAATACTCATCGGTTTAAATCCCATAAAGAACCCCAGAGTTCCGGTTACTATCCGGGGAATTTTCCTGAGCATAACATCTCCCCGGGTTACCGTAGCACTTTTAACCTGGATCAGGATTTCCCCGGGACCCGGAACCGGTTTTTCTATCTGCCTCAGTTCGATTGTTTCCGGCCCCCCTGCCTTGGGGACATATGCACATCTCATTGTTTCCATGGACTATTACCTCATTCTACGAAGGTAGGTAAATGTGCAGCAGAGGTCAAAATAATTTTGGTATTCCGGGGAGAGCGGGAAGATAATAACCGACGAAATGTCGGATATCAGTTGTATCTTTGAAGACTTGTATGATGCGTTTGATTGGCAAGGAGCGGCAAAGCCTTTAGGGTTATCTTTTCCCCCACCAAATACGCTACAAGTTTGAAAAAAAATCCATGGAAGAGGTCTTTTGCTCCGGGAGTACGGCGGATTCTATATTCTGCTTAAGGTATGCGAATAGCTGTTCACGGTACTGCTGATCAACCTCTTTTGTAATTGCCGGACCATAGGTCCGAAGGTTTTTTTCCAGCAGCTCATAGATTTCGTCCGGCAGTGCAACTGTGTAGAGGGTAATTATCCCTCCCAGAACCATATTCACACCGCCCACCTGTGCCAGTTAAAGTCCTTCTATCCGGGTCTGGTAGGTGTAGCTTTCCAGATCAAGCCCCGTCAGATATTCCCGGGATGCCTGCAGTACTCCGGCAAAAAGATGAGCAAGAACAGAGGTCATCTTAATAATCCGCTGGCTTGGTATAGGATTACTAAGCCCCTCTTCTATATGCAGCAGAATATTCAGATTGGTATACACCGGAAGAATATAGTCCAGACCGGCTTCCGCCGACTGTGATTTCAATTCCTGGTTCAACAGATCCCAGTGCAGATATATTTCATTCAGCAGATTATCACTGATCCCCGGTATCTCAGCTTTATCAGCCAGATCAGTTTCTGCCTGTAGGGCTGTAATAGCATTGGATATGTTATAGGACTTCTCCTGGGATGAGAGAAAGAATCCCTGAAAAGGATGCGTTCGCCGTAGGCGACACGGATACCGGACATATTTATCATGGAAGGAGACTCCTGAATGTGGGGTGTATTGGCTTAGATATCGCTTTGCGATTCTCTGACCTGCACGTACTCTCGGGATTTTTCTATCGGAAAACCCTGCCGTACGTTTGGATTCGCGTATCGCTTCGCGATTCTCTGACACAGAAGAGGACTTGAACCACCACCCGGAAACCTGGACTATAACCTGAATTCTATGTGTTTCCTTATTGGTATATATAGGTTTGTTTTGAACTGCCTTTGAGTTCTGTTCTGAGGTACAGGAGGACGTGTTACCGGCTTCGGGCTGGTAATTTGACTAAATGATACTATCGAAATCCATCGTACATTCCAGGTAAATAGTTTTCTTCATTGACAATGGCAAGGCATAACTATAAGAAACATACCTGATTCCGTTCTAAGTCGCGTAAGAGCACTATCAGAAGTTGAAAAACTGATAACTGGGAATATAAAACATTATAATCGTGTTGAAGAGCTTAGAATTGAAAACTGGATACGATAAAAGGCAAGAAACATATCCTCAAGGATTGAAACGTCCGCTGGAGAATCATCCGGGAGTTTTCTGAAAGAAGAGTTGGTAAAATAGATGAACCTGAAGAAAATCTATGAAGATTTATATTCTGATTCTCTGAGAGAAATTAAAAGCGGAGAATACAAAATTGACAGGATGATAGACTCTCCCGATGACAAAAGACACGGAATTACTTTATTGTTCAGACCATCAGCAGAAGTTAAGTCTGAAATTTCACGGTTTTTACATGAATTGCAGGGAATCGATCCGAACCAGTATTATTATCCGGCATCTGATATGCATGTGACTGTCTTATCTATTATTTCCTGTCATCCGGAATTTAAAATCTCCAGCATTGATTTACCAGCCTATATTAATCTTCTGAAAAAGGCTGTCTCTTCCGCGAATAGTTTCACCCTTCACTTTCGAGGGATTACCGCATCACCGTCGTGTATCATGATTCGAGGCTACCCTGAAAACGGGATACTGAATGACTTGAGGAACAACATTCGATCAATCTTTAAAAGGTCATCGCTGGAAAACTCTATCGACAGAAGATACGAGCTGCAAACAGCCCATTCAACGGTGCTTCGCTTTACGAACAGATTATCCGACATCCCGAAGTTTTTAGAAATCCTGGAATCGTATAGAGACTTTAATTTCGGCTCCTCCACAGTCAAATCTCTGGAGTTTGTCGTGAATGACTGGTATCTGCGGGAGACGAAAACAGAAAAGCTGTTCAGTTTTTCTTTACCCTCAATCAAGGATCCTTTTCAGGCACAGCGAACAGGAATATGATTGCCGTAAAACGGATATACGAAAAGCCTGAAAGCAGCGACGGTTATAGAATCCTGTTGCATTACGCGAATACCTTTCGTAATAGCCTCTTCAATGCCAAAAAGTTAGCATTTCCTTTTCTGTACTACCATAATTGAGAATTATATGCGATTGGAAGAACCCGGTATCTGGATTCTTTTACAGCGATCTTGGGGTGATATATGCATACATGGGCGCGATTTGAATTGATTTACTGGTTTTCATTCTCTTTTGATTATTTAACGAAATACTACGCGGCACTATCGTTATTCACAATCCAGGAAAACAGTAAAAATATCCCGTTGCATGGACAACAGGTTGACATGGGCTGTCATTAGGTTATCTACTTTTCCATATACGCATAGAGAACCTGAAGCGCATGAGAAAAACAAAGGAAGTTACATAGTTAATGAACATAAACACCATATCACGGATAGAAAATGCTTTTATGGAGGAGACAGCCACCCGGAAGACCTCCACGAACCTGCCCTATATTGTCGTTGAAAATTTTCCAAAACTGGGGCTGATGACTTCGCTGCGGTTCCTGGAGTGGGCTGCAGAAAACCCCCAGGGAGTCATCAGCCTTCCCACCGGAAAGACACCGGAGTATTTCATAAAATGGACCGCGCATCTGCTCGAAGTCTGGGATGAAAAACCCGGAATTACCGTACGGGAAAAGTACGGACTCGATCGTGTAAAAAAACCGGACCTGAGCGGTTTGCGCTTCGTGCAAATCGATGAATTCTATCCTATTCATTCCGGGCAGCATAATAGTTTTTACAATTATGTGATCAACTATTATATACAAGGTTTCGGACTGGATATGGACAATGCCCTGCTGATTAATTCGGACGACATTCCCTTACCGGATGGCAAACACTATTCGGAGGTCTTCCCCGGCTTGCAGGTCGATCTTTCTCTGCGTTATCGGGAATGCAGGAGCTCGCTGGAACAATTACAGCAGCGATCGATATTCATGATCGACCAGTGGTGCAGCAATTATGAGAAGCGAATACGAGATATGGGCGGCATAGGCTTTTTTATGGGCGGTATCGGACCCGACGGCCATATAGCTTTCAACACCCGCGGGTCAGATCAGTATTCCACCACACGATTGACAGAGACCAATTTCGAAACCCAGGCGGTGGCAGCTTCCGACCTCGGAGGGATTGAGATCTCTGCAAACCGGCTGGTAATCACCATCGGTCTGGAAACCATCACCTACAATCCGGACACGGTGGCTGTTATCATTGCGGCGGGCGAAGCCAAAGCCGAAGTAGTGAAAAACTCCCTCGAAAGCCCCTTAACAAACCTTTACCCGGCTACGGTTCTTAACAGAATACAAAACGGCAGGTTTTACCTGACAAAAGGGGCCGCATCGAAACTTACCGACACTATGGACGCCTACTATAGAGAGGGAGACTGGAATCAGGAAAAATCCGACAGAGCGATTGTCGATCTGTGTAGAAAGAACAATACTTACGGTCATCATGTATCACTCGAAGACCTGAGCCGTGATCAGTATTGCCGTCACATTCCTACCCTGAACGATAACACTGTGCCTTCGGTTCAGAAAAGTATTATCGGAAAGATAGAACAGGGACTGCGACAGGAAAAAAACCAGATCTTTCTCCACACCGGCCCGCACCACGACGATATCATGCTCGGTATACTGCCCTATATAGCGAACCATATTAATGAAACTTCCAATCAGTTTCATTTTTCGATTCTGACATCCGGATTCACCGCTGTCACCAATCAGTTTATAATCACCGCACTCACCGACACGATTAAATTCATTGACGATGGACTTATCCAGATGATAGCCTATCCCGATTTCTTCAAAGTCGGGTATCAATACAAATGGGACAAGGATGTATACCACTATCTTACCAAGGTAGCCGCCGGAGAAGAATACGAACTGCGGCGGGGTTTGTGTCACCGTATAGTAAGGGCATTGGTGGAAATATACGGTGTTAAAGACGCTGAGCACTTGAGAGAAACGCTGACAAATATCATCCTCCTCTTAAAAAACAGCTACGACGGGGAGAAGAATCCTCCTGAAATTCAACGGCTAAAAGGTATGCTGCGCGAGTTCGAGGAGGAATTGGTCTGGGCACATTTCGGTGTACAGGTAAAAAACGTACATCACCTCAGGCTGGGATTCTATACCGGAGACATGTTCACCGAACAGCCCGAACGGAAGCGGGATGTGGCCCCTATTCTGGATATGTTGAAAGAGGTCCGCCCCACGGTTATCAGCCTGGCCTTCGATCCCGAAGGCAGCGGTCCCGATACGCATTACAAGGTCCTGCAGGCCATCGCGGCCGCCCTGCGCGAATGGAGAATGGAAGAGGACCTTTCCGGCCTGCGGATCTGGGGCTACCGTAACGTCTGGTATCGGTTTCATCCGGCGGAAGCTGACAGCATCATTCCGGTTTCTCTCGATGAGATGGCGGTAATGGACAGTCTGTTTACCGATTGTTATCTCAGCCAGGTGGATGCTTCTTTTCCCAGTTATGAACTCAACGGAAAATTCAGCCGTCTGTCACAGAAAATATGGGTAGAACAGTTGAAAGATATTCAACTGCTGCTCGGAAAAGACTACTTTTACCAGAATGAAAACCCGAAAATCCGTTCAAGTCATGGCATGATCTTCCTCAGGGAGATGAACATGGAGGAATTCCTGACACACGCTCGCGAATTGGAAAGATCCATTGACGGTTGTTCCTGAGGATACAACGATTCGACTTTCTCGATTGATGATGGGGAAAAAGTTTTTAGCGGCGGCGTCAGGATCTCCTGTATACGAGCGCATCCGTGGAATCTTCCGGCAGGCTGCAGTTTCAGTCCGGTGTTGACACTACTGCGCATACGAACCCCGAAGAAGCGGATCATTTAAAGGATAGGGCGGTTTTGAGAAACTCCAGTCTCTGCTCCATCGATTCCTTGGATTGATCACCCTCGTATGCCAGGTACAGCGAGAATACGCTCTCCTCGTCTTCGCTGAATTGTGGATGCACGGTTCCGATATCCGTATGCCCATCCAGCATGTAGGTTGAAGAGTTGTACGGATGACGTCGATTGCGAAAATCCTCCCATTTCTGATGATAGGATTCGGGCAGATCTTCAGAGGGCTTCAGGAACCGATAGGAGACAAAGTAATTATCTCGCTTTGATTCGCTAAAGTTGATTTTACGAAGCCCCCAGACAAATTCCCCCTCCTGCTCGAAGACATCCCTCGTTAGCGTCATCATCATGGTATCGCCAACTGTAAGGAAATCCGATCCGAATGAGATGGAGATTTCGTCCGTCTCGACATTTAAGCGCCCCTCGTTCTCATAGGAGAGATCCATGTCCGCGTATTGCCCGAAGGAAGATTCCTCATTAGCAAGATAACCGGCCCATTCCTGCAGCGTCGCGGAATAGGGAACATAGATGAGATCGGCAATCTTCCCGAAGTCATAGAGCCACATATCGAGCGACGATGAGTCGACAAAGGTCATTACCCCAATGACACCGCTGGGCACGGCGGTCCACATCATGATTCCGACTTCGTCGGCGTAGTCGATGGTCCATACACCAACATGCCAGTGCCGTTCGTACCGATCAGTGATGGTTTTGTTCAGGAAGGGTTCCCCCAGTGTTTTGATCCGGATATCGTCGCCGGCGAATTTCCTGCTAAAGCTGACTCCGGAGATCAGGGTGTCCATAACCGATTTCGGAGAATCATAGAGTTCGTCGTGGGACATTCTCTTTGGCTTCATCAAATCAAAATACACGCTTCCGGCAATACTGACGTACTGGACCTGCCCCTCGTCTCCCAAATTACCGCTGTTCTTGTCCAATGAGCTGAAATACCATTTTCGATCGTCTTTGTTCCGGTAAATCACCTGGATGCCGCCGGACGTGGAGGCACCGTGAAGAGCTTCATCGCTGCCGCTGCCTTCTGGGAACAAACCTCCGGATTCTTCGAGGAACGCCTCCATGTTCGCTTCGTAACTCTCCATATACCCGTTCTTCATCCGGCTCTTGACTTCCCTCAGGTCCATCGGAAGATCGATCTCGCGGACATACGGTATGAGCCCGCTTTTCTCACCCATAAGGAGGCTGAACGAATAGGCATAATCTCTATCCATGTATCCTTTACCCTCGGTCACGGCGGTGATTTCAGACACCGGGAGAGAATACGAAAAATTATCATCTTTTAAGTCGATGACTCCGATCACCTTCATGTCCGCACCTATAAGCGGGCCGCCGCTTGAACCCTTGTCGTTCGGCGGGGAACTCTTGATGTATTTCCACTCGCCATTCTTCGGTTCAACCATATCACCCAGAATGGTTCCCGGAACCGCGACGATTCCCTGGCCGTAGATGTTACCCACCTGGAATACTGTTTCGTTCTTTACATAGGGGCCATCGCGGAATTCCAAATACGAATCCGCCCGAAATCCTTCGACTGTGAATTCGACGAAATCCTTGCTGTCATGAAAGCGGATCAGATTCGTCACAGGGAACACTTCGCCATTGGAATCACGGATGAAATAATCCTCATAGAGAAGGGAATCGTCCGTGAGCGAGAAAACATGAGCGGCTGTGATGAATCGATCTTCGCCGATGGCAAATGCTGTTCCGATAGAATTGTAATCGTCTGTTCGCACTATATACGGGATTTTTTCCCACGGCAGCTCCCGGTCATAAACGATATGTTCCGCTTCCAATCGCGGCACTACAACCTCAAAACATGTTTTCTGGATGACGGCAGTAATATCACGCTTCACCAGGTTGCTGCCCTGAGTATCTCCGCCCGGAGTGACACAGCCGATTGTAATAATTAAAGAGAGAACAATGAGTACCAAGGATGAGAGTCTCTTCATTGCTATTCCTTTTTTAATGCACATAATATACCGGTTTCCTGCAAAGAAAATCCGTGATACATGATAGGAAAAATATCCGAGGAGTGCAAGGCCGAAACCGGAAGTATTATAATTGAAAGCAATCGGCCCAGTTTATTTTACATGCACTTTTTTTTTCTATTGCACCGCTTCACATTACATACTGAAGAATAGGCTTTATCCCGTCCCTGTCTACATTATCTTTATCCTGCAGCATCTTTTCCTTGATTACGGGATTTTTTTCCATTGCCTGGCCTATTCTCATAAGAATCTTGTCCATTCTGTTAAGTTTTTTGAAAATCATTCTTCCTCCCTGCGGGAAATATTGTATGTTGCCTGATATTTCCGGTTCAAAACTTGATTCAAAAATTTTGCGCAGCTGCGGGTTCTGCGGTAAGGCTCCGGAGGTAGTGTAAAGAACTACCCTTTTACTTTTAAGGACATTCCATTTTTTCCTGATCCATTGGGAAACAGGTATTGAATTTGCAAGGACCGGGCAGCCGAATATGACGATATCCGCCTGTTTAATATCCTTTATCGCTGCTTTTGCAAGCTCCAACGCGGGAAATCCAGTTTCTTCCTCGAGCCATTGCGCGTATTGCCTTGTCGCGCCGTTCCTGGATTTGTACAGAATAATACCTTTCATTTTCTTACTCCTTGTCTTTTATTGTGCCAACCCTTGTATAAACAGGGTGATGTGCCCGATCAATTCATTCTTCAGCACCCCTGGATCTTCGCCATCCAGCTCCCTGAGGGTGTGTTCTATTTCGAGGCCTTGAAGCAGGTATACATAATGGTCTGCAGTCATTTCAATCCCACAGTCCCTGATCATTTCTTTCTTTCGCATCTCGCTGAAAAGCGCTTTAACCAGATCTTTCCTGGCTTTTGTCATGGTATCCAGATAGAATTCCCTGCATTTCTGATTTAGATACATTTCATTGATGAGTATCCGGGAGATAAGTCCGCTTGTCGGGTCCATGTATTTAAGAAATTCCCGGGTACCAGCCATCCAGAACTCCACCGGGTCTGTAAGATCGTCGACATCGGTGGATTTCAGGGCGTCCAGGGCGTGAACCGCCTTGTCAAATACATCCATCTGATACGCAAGAATACCGTCGAGGATCGCTTCCTTTCCGTTAAAATGATTATACAGGGAGCTCTCCTTTATTCCGACTTCCCGGGCAATGTCCCTGACGGATGTGCCGTGATACCCTTTCCGGGAAAATAGAACTACTGCCGTCTTGAAGATTGTGTCCCTGGTGTTTGTCTTGTCCACTTGCATAGCTCCTAACGAACGATCGTTAGTTTAACTGAACTATCGTTCGTTAGTCAAGTAGTAAAAAACCAGAGTCCGCGATGTCCTGGTTTGTACACCTGATCGACAGTATGGCTATTTATTAATGGGTAATGCTCTCCGGTGTCTATTGGAAGACAAATGGCATGTGGGAAAAAAGCGCAGCCACAGTGGCTGAACCAGTGGGCCAGCAATGATCTTCTGATTTAAAATGGATGAAATAATTGGTAAATTCCCATAGGATAGGAAAATATGTTAAAAAATTCCTCCCGCGTGAGTGCACGGAAGCTGCGAAAAATGGTCAAAAATCCGTGCACTGAGTGGGAGGATGATTTGCACAAAAAGCAAATTGCTTATCCTGAGTTTGTGGATTTTTATCTTCCTTTCGGTGGACGCCTGTGTGCAGATAACCGGTGGGTACAAATATCAAAGATTATCCCCTGGAGAGACAGAACAGCAGTACGCGAAATCGTTTTCCAAGAAAAAATGACGCCGAGTGAAGAGCGTTCGGGTTGCTTTGGGTGGCGCTTATCAGGAAGGCCCCATTTTTACCGCAAGTCTGATGGTGTATTTCCGCAAACGCCTTGGCCCTGGGATAATGAGGACAGAAATCCCCTTAACAGTCGGGAAAAGAATAAGGAAAAGCCGGATAATTTATACAGATCCAAGAAATCCAGCTCTGTAAATTAAAATGTAAATAGAGTGATTTTTCAGAAGAGGTTTTCCTGCAGTTTCAACAACTGCTTCAACCTGATGATCGCTTTTGTCACGATTTGTGCTGTCGCTACGCTCCCGACGTTAAGATTGTCGATTACTATTGCATGGGAGTGGCGAGGACATGCATCGACTTTCAAACATTCATCCTGGAGAAGTACCGTTCCCCAAAGGTAGAATCCATTTTTCCCTTGGGGAACTCAAAAAACAGCCCAAGCACGGAATCACATCCTTACCCGTTTATCCGGTAATAGCGGAGTGTGAGTCCGGCGTTCCAGCCTGGCCCGGTCTCCCGCTGAGCGTTCCATCCAACACTGCCCCGGACACCGAGTTCGATTCCGTGGGTAATCATTGCAGCGACGCCTATTGCGCTTCCCTGGTAAAACCGGCCCTCCTCTCCATGGTAGAAAAGATCGTGGGCGGCGATGACGACAATTGTGCCTGGAACAACCTCCAGCACGAGGTCCAGATTCAGCAAGGGGGATTCACTGGTAATGAACTCGCCAGGATAGTAGCCACTGAGCCTCGGAAACGGGCTGAACATGTCCGTCTGCCCCACCATCCACTGTTCCAGTTGGTACATGTTCCGCCCGTGCAGGTAGGACGCCTGTCCTCCCAGATTCAGTCGGCGCGTCATATCGCGGTGGTAGCTCGCCTGATACACTGCCCGGTACGCCGGGCGGGCGTCGTGAGTATAGTGTGCCTCGTCCGGTCCCCACTCCTGACAGTCGAATTGATAGATCAGCTCCGGCACCACCGAAATGCGGTAGCCCTGTGCTGAAGTAAATTCCGACGGCAGCCCCCCGGACAGCGTTGACAGGGCAATCTCGACCCCGCCGGTGTAGGAGACGCTGTTCTCCGGCGGAGCAAAGTTTGAACTGTTACTGTCGTAGTCGCAGAGATTCATCGAGTGGTTCATGGATACGCCGAGGACGTCCCCAATGATATGATTCAGTGTGACTCCAAGGTTACTCTGCGGGCTGCGCATTGTCCAATCCATGGCTTCACCGTCCCGGTAGAACGTCTGGTCCATCCCCAACAGGAGCCCGTCGCTGTGGATCGTAACATTTACGGGGAATCCCGTCATGCGCACAAAGGTGAAATCCACGGCAGCGTAGATTCCGGCAAACGTCACCTGCAGGGCGTGTCCGCTGCCGAAGAAATCCTGATCGATATACAGCAGCGCCGGAAAAGCACTCCCGTACAGCTCTCCATCGTACTGCCCACCGACCATTCCCTCGGCGAACACGCCAAATATTCGTGTCGGTGCGCTTGAGTGTTCCTCCGTGTCCCCGAAAAGGGGACACACGAGGGCTGTCAACAACAGGTACAGTGTTATAGCGGATCTCATTTTCATAGCTCCTTTACAAACTCAATGCCCGCGTATCGCAGAGTCTCCCGCGATCCGTAAACACGATACTCGATAATATTGCCCACGTTCCGGCCAAATCCCCTGAACCTGCAGCAGCGTGTCGTTGAGGGTGGTGAGCGCAAGCTTCATCCACTCCCCAGTATCTGTTTCGACGTTCAGCACCGGTGCCCAGGCGGCTTCGTCATAGGAGAACTCTATCGTCTCAAAAAACTGCCCTTCGACGGTGTACCGGCCGGTTCGCTCCTGCCATTCCAGCGACAGCTCTTGTGAAGAAACGGGGGTGACCGGGCCCAGATAGAAATGGTCCATGTAACAGAAAAATGCCGCCTCCTCCACATGGGAGGGCTTCAGAACCAGTCCGGTCGTTCCAAGGGCGATCGAGTTGTCGGTTCGGAACGTCACAGTCGTGTCGACGCCTATGGCGGGAATGCTCGCGATCAATTCATCTTTCCGCGTCTCAAGTGATGCCATGCCGAGCCCGCCGATCACATAGTGGCCATCCAGCGTACTCCGTTCCATAGCGGTGGATGGCCGGGTTTCGGGAGCGCTTTCGGGCCCGGCCTTACCCGTCGTCAGCAGGTTGGCGATGTCTATAATCAGCGGTGTGAGGACGAAGTTGTCCCCGGCGTTGTCGTTGGACACTAGAAAGATTCCCAGGTCTTCCCCTGGAATCAGCCGCATTTCGGCATAGAACGGTGGGAGCGTTCCGCCGTGGCCATACATTGGCGTACCGCCCAGGGAGTCGATCCAGAACGTCAGGCCAATCTCAAATGCGTCATCCAGGGGATTATCACCGTTCTGCGGAACGAACATTGACCGAAGGGTTTCGGGCTCCAGGAGCGCATCGGAGGTGCCGGCGGCGGACGCAAGCAGTTTCTCCAGGAACAGCCGCATGTCCTTCGCCGAGAGCAGCACCGATCCGGCCGGAACGTCCTTGATCAGGGAAAGATCCTCCGGCTCTCCGTCGGTGAATCCACCGGACACCTTCGGATTCTCCAGGTCAGAGAGGTAAACGCGGGCGTTCTCCATGCCGAAGGGCTCAAAAATCGTTTCGGTAATGTACTGCCCATATGAGGTTCCGGAGACGGTTGCCACCAGTTCGCCCAGCAGACTGAACCCGACGTTGTTGTAGGCAAACACCGTACCCGGATCCCACACTAGGTACTCCCGGGAAAGGCGCCGGGAGGTATTCATGAAAGCGTCGGCGCTGGGACGGTCCAGTATGAAGTCCTTAAGATAGGCACTGGGAAGTCCCGAGTGGTGAGTCAACAGGTCGCGGACCGTCACAGCAGTCTTCGTATTCCCGAGAGATTGCGGGCGAAACTCCGGCATATAATCCCGAACATCCGCCTCCAGATCGATGACGCCCTCCTCCACGAGGTTCATCACCGCCAGAGCGGTAATGATTTTGGTGACCGACCCGATCTGAAACAGCGTATCCTCGGTCACCGGATTGCCCTCGCCATCTCGTGCGCCGAATCCGCGGACCACCACCGGTTCACCGTTGTGGACTACCGCCGCCGTTAGTCCGGTGATACCGGTCTGGTCAATCCGTTCCTGGATGAGGTGCTCCACTGCCTCGCGAGTACCGCAACCTTCCGCCGCGCGTTGGGCGGGTGCGACGGTACAGGAGAAAAGGGCAACAGCAACTGCGGTTGCGACAACAGACAACAGAAATCGTTTCATACAATGCTCCTCGACAAAGTTTATATTGTAGAACTACCCCCACAGGGGGTCGGAGGAGAATCGTCCATTGTATGATTTCGGGTAGGAAACTAGGTTGATTTTTGTATGACTGAACCGGAATTCTGCAAAATTACGTAACGCAACCCCGATTTTCCCTCGGTTCCAGTCTTTTTGTAGACCCTCGTTACATGAGTTTTGACGGTGGGCATCGCAATGCCAAGAGCGGCACCGATCTCCTTGTAGGAATACGACTTAATTAAAAGCTCCATTACCTCAACCTCGCGCTGCGTCAGGTCGAACCTCTGCTGGAGTTCGGCCGGCGAAAGCAACTCCGTGGCTTCCTTTCGTCGATGTACCATGTAGTACACCGAAAAGATCAGCGCCGACATCGTGACAAATAGATATACCACCGCGTCCACCACGTGAAATCCAGACTCGGTAATAAGATTCCGTTGAAGAAAGAACGCGGGTATCAGAATCCCGAATCCAAGGAGGCCGGTTATCCGAATTCCCCGGGCAATTCCGGATGGTGCTTCTACAGTGAACAGATATCCCCAGAGCGTAACCGTAAAGAGAGAGACACACACCTCTGCCAGTCCGGTGGTCACGTCCGATGGGCGGATCAGGTCCAGAAACACCGCCGCTGCCAGAACCACCAGCACCGTTCGCGCCGCGCCCCCCACGGCGACGTAACGCGGTCGTCCCAACACTTCAACAAAACGCAGCGAATAGAACATCAGCAGCAGCATCGAGAAAGACTGCACACTCACCGTTGCAGTATAGCGCCACGGCGAGACGGGAACCGGTGCAAGTGCGTAGGCAAGGATTCCAAAGAAATAGTTGATCGTAAACGCCGGTACGATCACGAGAGCATATCGCTGGCCGGTGGTGGGAGGAACCAGGAATCGCAGATACGTCAGAACCACCAGGGACCCGATCCCTACGGAAATCGCAATGATCTGAATAATAAGATCCACCGTAACAGTCACACCGGGATCGTATACGATCCGCCGGGGTTTGTCTCGGGGTCGGCGGGCCGCGCCGAGCGTTCCACACCGCAGCCGGCACCACGCACTACCTTGCAGAAATAAGCAGTCGTGACGATCAAGCGAAGACCAATTCCATGCTCCGACTCACGCGCTATATCACGTTCATGACCACATTCGTGACGGCCACCACCATCGCGAATGCGGTTCTTGTTGCCACATCCGATGCTATACAGTTTTTCTGAGCGCAACGTAACAATTACGTCCACTTGACAGCCTCACCTGTTTGACAGTGTAACATTGGTTAGAAGTATTCCAGGGCAACCGGTGTGCCTCTGCAACGCCGGGACCGCTGCCTGTGTACGACTCGTCATTGCAGAGCCGGTCCATGCTCACCCCACTGTCGAGGAACGTGACTTCGTGCAAAAACGGTTCAGTAGAATCTCCACACCAAGAATTAATGCACAGTCCTATTCAAGTATAATAAACATCCGATCAAGATTCAGGGTCATTGCGTCAAATTGACTGATTACATCCTGGCCTATGTTACCGTAAGTTGTATCATCGGCATTATATGTGTTTCTTAGTAAATTAATCCCCTTCAATTCAACGTCCCGCCCGAAGATTGAAAATACCGCATCGATTATAAAACCATCGTACTCCAGAAAGCCGCCAACTCCGCCAATCACCACTTTTTGCAGCTGATGCTTTTTCTCTATTTCTTCTTGATTTTCGATATAATATTTATGATACAGTGTGGTTATTTCAGCGCCGGTATCAAGATAAAAGTGTTTTCCATTTATATATATTAAAGGCAGCAAACCATCCATTGCCAGGTTAACAACCCCGTTAAAAGAGCTTTCCTGCTTTGGAACGATAAATTCACCGTTTTTGGTCAGCCGTATTTCCTTTAATGCTTGTATTATCGGGTATCCAATCACTCCGTATATTCGGTAATTATCCTCAGGAAAAAACAGGTGCTCATCGGGTACTGCAAGGAAAACTGCATTGCAGACGTCAATGTTTCCTAATGTAAGCTTCTTGCAAACCGCCATTTGGGTCTGGAATTCCATGTTCACTCCCCCAACCACGTCGATATTTACCGAAATCATATCCATATTAAAGCGTTTCGCGACGGATTTTGAAACGACAGAAAAATTGGCACCAGTATCAAAGAGGAAGTTTTCCGATATATTATTGGCAACCACCTGAAGGGTGTCAGCACCGCCCATGTCCTTTTGAATCCTAATGGTTGTATCGGCCCGTATATTAACCGTTTGAGGCGGTATATTCTCTAATGCCGAACAAAGCGTTTTGAGATTATTAAAATCATCTGTTTCCGTTTCAGATAAGAGCTCCTTATAGTCTTCCAGTATGGTTGAATAAGCATTTCCCGCTTTTGCATACTGGTATGATTTCAAAGCGTTGTCACCTTTGACTATATTCAGCTGTAACTCTAATGAG
Organism: Marispirochaeta sp.; assembly: GCF_963668165.1. Classification (NCBI taxonomy): domain Bacteria; kingdom Pseudomonadati; phylum Spirochaetota; class Spirochaetia; order Spirochaetales; family Spirochaetaceae; genus Marispirochaeta; species Marispirochaeta sp. The sequence goes on from NZ_OY764213.1 coordinate 128,017, forward strand.
TCAGGTAGATCTTTTTTTCCATTTAGTATCCAATCAATCTTTCTTTCCGATTCTTCTATCCGATTGAAAGCGTTATCCAAAATCGCTTCGGTGTAGTTCTGCTCGATTTCTGATAAGTCGTTTTTATTAGAAGAATAGACTTCCTCTGCCTTGAAAAAATTATCCTGCCCAATTATCTCACAAATCTGTTTGAATTCAGGAGTCATACACTGAGCAAAAATATTCAAGGCTGTCACCATTCCAAACATTACGATTAACTCTTTTCTGCGTTTCATTTTTCCTAATTCCTTTGTTTGTCTACGTGATTTTAATGTATAAAAGAAGTCATGTTGAGTTTACCGATAACATCGGGCTTCACAAACTTCTTTATCAGCATATTGTCTGTATCCGATACATGATTACTTATCCGGTTCAAAAGTTAAAAGATCGCCGGGTTGACAATTCAGTTCACGGCAAATTGCCTGTAATGTACTGAAGCGAACAGCTTTGGCTTTTCCGGTTTTTAAGATGCTTAGATTGGCTTCTGTAATTCCTATCGCGGATGCAAGTTCATTCAGACGCTTTTTCCGCTTTGCCATCATGACATCCAGATTTACAACAATGGGCATAGTGATTTTCTCCTAAATCGTTAGATCAGCATCCTTCTGGAGCTGATATGCCTGACGCATGATAAATGCCAGGACATAAAGAAAACCCGCAGTGCCCAAACCGGATAAGTCTGTGGAACTAAAACTCAGACTCAGGATATGTTCTCCAGGGGTATTCCCCATTGTCAGAAGAAGAGAATTGAGTGTATTCATTAAAATACCAGAAACCGTTCCAAGAAGATAAAAGAGACTTAATTTTGTGAATATGCGTATGGTTTGCTCTGAAAAAATAATGCCTTTCAGCCAGTTGTTAAACAGGCGAATGAGGTTCAGGCACAATAAGAAGTGAATCGCAATCGGCAGTAAGGAAACAGCTGATCCGATCCAGGGGACGCAGGGAGTTATTGTATACTTGGATACATCGACAAATTGAGTAATCCATGATTCAGGCAGTTTGGGAAGACTCAGCCAGAAGCCAAGTATTATCAGAGGCCAAACTATCATCCACAAAAAAACTCCCGTACGTAGAAGACGCAATAGAGTCTTATTCTCAAGAAATGGAGGGACTTGCGTTGACATAAAACCTACCTTTGTTATTCAATTATTTATTATTGTTATTCGATATAATATAATCGTGTTTCAATATTGTCAAGCAAAGGTGAAACAAATGATGTATCCAGGGTCCACATGCTTGAAATCCCTCGGAATATCCCCTATTATGCTCTAATCCTGTGGCGTTCCCTGCGGTCTCATCCGTTTTACAGAAGGAGAGACTTATGAACCGAAATAACTATTCACCCCGCAAGACGGCCCGCCTGGCAGCCGCTGCCCTGATGCACGCCTGTCCCGATCCGTTGGAGCTTCCTCCTGCCGGCCGCTGGCATTACCATCAGGGAGTATTTCTCCTGGGCCTGCAGCGCCTGGCGGAACTGGACGACGACCTCCGGCTCCTGGACTATACACACCGCTATCTTGACGGCCTGATCGCCCCCGACGGGAACGTTCCCCTGGTGCAGACGGAACTGGATGCCATGCAACCTGGAAACCTCCTCTACCGCTTTCTTGACGAGTCGCCCGATAATAAGCGGTTCAGGACGGCCATCGATACCATAGTCGCCCTGCTGGATAATTTTCCCCGGACCGACCAGGGCGGCTTCTGGCATAAGCATAAGTATCCGAATCAGCAATGGCTCGACGGACTTTACATGGCGGGGCCGGTGTCCGTGCACTATGGCCGGAAGTTTGATCGACCCGACTATTTCCGCCTCTTTGCAACCCAGGCACGTTTAATTGAGGCCGGTGCTAATGATCCGGCCAGCGGTCTCCTGCGCCACGGCTTCGACCGAAGCAGGGAAGCCCCCTGGGCTGATACGACCGACGGCAAGGCTCCGGAGGTCTGGGGCCGCGCTCTGGGATGGTTTCCCGCCGCCCTGCTGGATATGCTCGACTATATTCCCCCGGGTAGCGAAGAAGCGGATGAACTGCGAGAGATTTTTCAGCGGGTTATGCCGCCCATCATAAATAACCGTGATTCTGCCAGCCGCCTCTGGTTTCAGGTAATCGACAGGCCCGATGATCCGGCCAACTGGATTGAGTCTTCCTGTTCGGCCCTCTTCATTTACTCCATCGCCAAGGGGGTCCGAACCGGTCTTCTGGATCCGACACTGCTGACAACAGCAAAAGAGTCTTTCGCTGCGTTATTGAAACAGTGCTGCAGTTTAAATGCCGATGGGCTCTTTGAACTCAATAATATCTGCATCGGCACCGGCATCGGTACCTGCGACTTCTATCTGCAGCGGCCGGTCAGAACCAACGATCTCCACGGGGTCGGCGCTTTCATTCTGGCTGCCGTAGAACTCGCCAGGGCGACCGAAGGCCAGGTAATTTAATCTTCCTAAGAAAAACGCCGGAACCGCAGCGTGGCGATTCCGGCAATCCTATGGGTTCTTTGCGATCGTTTTATAGATAAGCACTGGCTCCTCTTAGTCGTTCAATTCGGCCAGAATCTCATCGATCTTCAAAGCCGTCGCCTTTCGCCTGTACTCTGCAAGACCTTCGTCTACGCTCACATCGCCCACGACGATCTTTGAGAAGACCTCCTGCTTCAGGGTCATCAGCTCTCCTACATATTTGACGTAGGTATTACCGCCCTCCGGCAGCGAGAGCTGAATGGAGTTATTGCGGTGGATATCCCGGGAGAGGCTGATCAGATCGTTCAACGGGACCAGGGGCTCCCAGCCGTTCATGATCAGAGTCGGATCGGAGAAGGCTTTATCGAAAGGCCGGTCGGGATTGGCCGGTTCGGGGAGCATCTCGTAGCCGTTGACGCCCTTCTGGAAATGCTTGCCCTCAATGCCGTGAGTAAAGAGGATCTGTCCCTCGCCCTTGTCGAGCATGGTATTGATGAAGACATCGAATATCTGAGCCGGATTGTCGGCCGCCACGGTTATCGCAAAGAGCGGACCGACACGGTTGATGTAGAAGGCTTCCCTGATAGGCGGGATCGGAATTACAACCGCATCGGGGTTGGAGTTCTTGGCGCTGGAGTCGAAGCGCTGGGCCCAGGTCCCGGACCAGTACTCCATAACGCCCGCCTGGCTGTCGTAGATCTTGCTGCGGGCGGCGGAAGTCTTGTTGGAGAAGAACTCGGTATCGATCAGCTCTTCGGCATAGAGATCCTGGAAGCGCTTAAGGGCGGCTTTCATCTCAGGCTGGGTGAAACCGTCGACCCAGCGGCCGTTCTTCTCCTGGAAACCGAACATCGCGTCCTGCATGATGAACCGGTTATAGTAGTCGAATTCCATGGCCGGAACAGCGAAAGGCAGAGTCATGCCGATGGTGTCGTCCTTGCCGTTCCCGTCGGGATCGTCGTCCCGGAAGGCTTTAAGTACGGCCATAAACTCGTCCCAGGTTTCTGGAACATCAAGGCCGACATTATCCAGCCAGTCCTTGCGGATATAGCTTACGCAGCCGCCGCCGTTGTAGGTCGGAAAACCGTAGATGTGACCGTCCTTCAAACGGTAGGCCTCGATCAGCTCGGCGGGAATATCCTTGACCGCGTCGGAGGTCTCAATATACTCCTCCAGCGGAACCAGATTCCCCGATGCAGCATACGTCAGATAATCGCCGGTTTGAATCTCGACCAGATCTGGCAGATCTCCCGAGGCGAAGGTCGCGCCGAGAATCTCGGAATACTGGTTGTGAGCGGGTTTGACGATGTTGAGTTCTACCCCGGTCATGGCCTTGAAGGCCTCGGCCCATTCATCCTGGCCGTTCTCCTTCAGGAGAACCCTGTCGAAGACCGCGCTGACGGACTTCAGCTCCGCGCCGGAGCCGGTCGCTTCCTTGGAACCGTTGGCAACAAGCGTTACGCTGACGGCCAGGATCAGAATGGATACAACGAGTGTTTTATTCATAAAAGACTCCTTTTGAAAATATCTGCTGAAGCCGGCAACGCCGGCTGATACAGCCATAGTCAAGAAACTATCCCTTTACCGCTCCGAGATTGATCCCCTTTACGAAGTACTTCTGCACAAAGGGGTAAAGCAGCATGACAGGTACAATCGAGGCCACCACCGCCGCGTTTTTCAGGCTCTGACTCGCGAAGGCGAAGCCTTCAAAGCCCTGGGTGTCTGTTTCGATAACCAGACTGCGCAAAAAGACCTGAAAGTTGTGCAGTTCCGGCCGGGTCTGAATATAGATGATGTAGTCGAAGAACTGATTCCAGTAGAAGACCACGTAGAAGAGTCCCACCGCTGCGAGGCCCGGTTTCGATAAGGGCAGCACCACCCGCAGGAAGGTCATTCCCGGTGTGCAGCCGTCGATCTCGGCCGCGTCGATGATGGAGGATGGTATGGTCATGAAGAAATTCCGCAGCAGCAGCAGATAGTAGGCATCCATTGCGTGGACCAGCAGCACCGCTGCAAGCTTGTTCATTAAACCCAGGTTACGGACCACTAAAAAGAGAGGAATCATGCCGGCCCGGAAAACCATGGTAATCAGAGCCATGATCAACAGGAATCGCCGCCCGGGAAGATCCCGCTGGGCCAGCCCGTAGGCGTAGAGGGAGGTAATAGTCATCGAGATGATCGTCCCGACGGTGGTGGTGAAAAGACTGATCAGAAAGGGACGGTAGAGGGCCTTTCGGCTCAGGATGATCCGGTAGGCATCGAGAGTGAAGACCTCGGGCAGAATCCGGAAAACCGTCTCCGAGGCCCGTTCGTCCACTGAGTCGATCACCACCTTGGCCAGAGGTACCAGCACCACGCTCATGATCAGGATCATCAGGAGGGTATTCATTACAACGAAAGTTTTACGTCCCGGCGTTTCTCGCCGTAGTTTTAAGGTTACGCTCATCTGCTGCTCCTATATCGCTGTTTCGCCGCTGACACGTTTCGAGAGGCGGTTGGCCGTCATTACCAGCGCGAAAGCAATAACCGAGCGGAAGAGTCCCACGGCGGTGGCGTAGCCGAAGCGGAACTCCTTTAGCCCTGAACGGTAGACGTAGGTCTGGATCACGTCGGAGACGCTGTAGACCAGCGGATTATAGAGGACGAATACCGACTCGAAGAGATTGAATATCTTGGCCAGGTTCATAATCAGGACGATGATGATTACCGGAACAAGGTGCGGGAGGGTCACGCTGATCATCTGTTGCCAGCGGTTGGCGCCGTCCATCCAGGCCGCCTCGTAAAGCTGGGGATCGATTCCGCTTAAGGTGGCCAGGAATATAACAGTTCCCCAGCCAACCTCCCGCCAACTCAGCGCGAAGAGGTAAACCAGGCGCCACCAGGAGGTGTCGCCCAGGAAGTAGATCGGTTTGCCTCCCACCGAGGTGATTGCGGCGTTAACAAGGCCCCCCTGCTGACTGAGCATGAGGGTAAAGAGAGAGCCGACAACCACCCAGGAGAGGAAGTGAGGCAGGTAGATAATCGTCTGCACAAACCGCTTAAACCCCCGGTTGACAATCTCGTTCAAGAGCAGCGAGATCGAAATGATCAAACTCATCTGAATTACTATGTTGGCGCTGCTTAACAGGAGTGTGTTGCCAAAGGCCCGGCGGAAACCGTCGCTGGCAAAGGCATCGCGGAAATGCTCAAACCCGATAAAGTCGCCCACGCCCCGCAGATCGTAATCGAAGAAGGCCCAGCGCAGCCCCAGCATGGGAAGATAATGGAAGATAACAAAGAAGAGAAACCCGGGAAGCATAAAAAGATAAAATACCCGGTATTTCAGGATCCTCTTTTTTACAGAACCGGCCGAATGGGCCGCTGTTCCTGCTGACGGCATCGATAAACCTCGCAATACATGATGATGTATTATCCGTCCTGGTTTTCCGGGCCGTAAAGGAACGATTCTTTCTGTAGGGTGCGGCAGTTCAGAATATGACCGCCCAATTCTTGCGATAGCGGTTCTTCTGTTACGAAACTGCCCTTTTGAAGCGGGGATTTAATTTGACGCCCTCGGAAAGTCGACGTACAGTGGCAGTATGGTTTCTCTCCGCGTCTTTACCCGCTTCCTGGCGACCTATATCCTGCTGATTTCTCTGCCTCTGATAACCGGAACCCTGCTGGTTCAAGCCCTGGTTGAGGAGTATGAGCGGAAGGTCACCGAATCGCAGATAACCCTGCTCGATCAGGGGCGCGCCGGGATCGAATCCTTGATGAACGATGTGGAGTGGCAGGCTTACCAGATCTCCGGAAACGCGAAACTGCTTCGCTTTCTCTCCAGCTCCGGGAAGGGAGATGGGCTGGATAATTTCCTGATGCGGGAAATCGTCAGCGACTTCAACTCGTATCTTCTTTACAGCAACATGATTACCTCCACCTTCTACGTCTACTGCCCGGATCAGGAAACAATATTCACTCCCTACTCGATCTACCACACCGGTGATTTTGTCGACGGTAAAACCTTCTTCCATATGCGCGAAATACGCACTGCCGATTGGCACGAGATGGTCTTCGCCCGCTACCACCTGGGAACCGTACTTCCCTCCAGGCCGGTTACCATCGAGGATTTCAAGAATAAGTCGATGATCCCCTATCTTCAGAGCATCCCCCTCGGCTATCTGCAAAGCAGCGAAGATGTGGAGGCGGCGGTCATTTTCTTAATCGGTGAAGATGAGATCAGCCGCCATCTTGAAAGCCTGGGCCTTCCGAGGGAGGGTTACGCCTATATGGTGGATGAAGATAACCGGGTGCTTACTGCTACGGGACGGGAAAAAGAGGATGTGCCTTACAGGGAACTGCCCGACATGCCTCATACGGGAGCATTCTGGTCCGAGGACGCTTCGCAGCTTGTGGTCTACACCGCATCACCGCTGATAGGATGGCGCTATATTGCAGTGCTTCCCACACGATGGGCCTTCCGGGCTGTCAGTGCGCTGCAGCGCACGACCTTTCTGGGATTGCTTGGGTCTCTGGTAATCTCCATGGGAATGGCCCTGATTCTCGCCTACCGGCGATCGGAAAGCCTCGGTCATATCTTCAGTCAGATCCGGGAGGTTCTGGAGCCGGAATCCAGGACTTCCCTGGACTACAAATCGATCGATTTAGGGGTCTCCCGACTGATTGAACAGAACTCAAGCATGCAGCAGGAGTTAAACAGGCAACGAGAGCAGGTCTTCGCTAACTTTTTGAACAGACTCCTGAACGGCTACTACCGTAATCCGGCCAGTCTGAATCAGTTCGGCGCGCTCCTCGGATTAGGGGACGACGGACGACACTTTACAGTGCTCTCCATAGGGTTCAACTGCGATATCGACCTGGAGAGTCCGGATATGATCGATCAGCTCAATAAGGTAAAGGTCGTCGTCAAGACCGAGTTCCAGAGCGCCTACAGGGGAAAAGTCTGGTTTTATGATCCCGCCGAGGAACGAATCGCCGCCATCTGCGTATCCCCGCCGCGTATGCCGCAGCAGGATCTTTCCGGGATTGTCTCCGATCTCTGTCGTACTGCGGCTCGTCTGCTGCCTGCAGGTATTTCAGTCGGCATCGGGAGCAGCGTCGAGAATCTCGTCGATATTCACCGTTCCTATGCAGAGGCCCGGGAGGCGGAGTTCTACTGCCGCAGTACCGGGGAGCCCGGGGTGCACCGTTTCGAGGAGATCGAGCGCTCTCTGGACAACTACCACTACCCCATTGAGGTGGAGGTGCGACTGCTCAACTCGGCAGCCGCTGGTGATGCATCTGTGGTGACGCAAATCTTTGATACGCTGATCCGGGAGAATTTTGAACTGCGCGGGCTCCCGGACGAGAAGATTCGCTTTCTCCTCTTCGAAATGCGTTCAACACTGGCAAAGCTTGTATCGCAGCTCAAGCTTCAGGCCTCGGATTACCGGGTGCAGGATAAAGATACCAACCTGGAGGATGTGGAGGAGCTTCGCAGAATCTTTCTGGAGATATGCCGTTCAGTGGAGACCCGTAAAAAGAGTCACAACTTTCGGCTTATTTCCGCCATTCTTGAATATCTAAAGAAGAATTATACAGACCGCAACCTCAGCCTGGCCTCGGTGGCGGCAGCCTTCTCGATTACCGAATCCTACCTCTCATTCTTCTTCAAGGAGCAGACCGGCGAGAAATTCTCTGCCTGCATCGAGCGAAAGCGGATAGAAGCGGCCGCTGAACTCCTGAAAAACTCAGAGGCCTCGGTGCTGGAGATAGCTAAAGCGGCCGGTTACAACAGCGACAAGACCTTTCGCCGGGTCTTTCGACGCACCAAGGGTGCAAGCCCCAGCGAATATCGCGAGGAGCAGCGTCAGCGGCGGGTTATCTGATTCCCGTGGTTTAACTCGTCCAGGATCCGGTCGATCTTGAGCTCCGCGGACTCCAGCCGATAACGGGCCAGGCCTTCGTCGATACTAAGCTGCCCGGTTACAATGGCGGTTATAATATCCGGCTTCAAGTTTCGTTCGATCTCGTTAAAGTAGCGGTCGTAGGCCTCTCCGCCGTTGCGCAGCCGGTCGTAATCAGGATTTTGGTTCAGATGCATTACCGCCGGTACGACCAACGAATCAAGAGACATCGGCTGTTGCCAATCGTTAAGCACCGCCGTCGGCGGTACAAAGGCCTTGGTGAACGGGGCGTGGTAGGGATCCTCCGGATTGGGCAGAAAACGCGGTGTTCCGGACTGCTTCGACCAGTGGTATCCCTCAACTCCGTAGGTAAAAAGAGTCTGTATCTCGCCCTTGTCGTACTGCCGGTCGATGAAGTTGGTAAACACGAAGCCTGGATACTCCGCGCCGCTGGTGATAACCAGAAGAGGGCTGATCCGCCGAATATAGCGTGCACCTTCGATGGCCGGGATGGAGACGACTTCGGCCTTTTTGCCCACCGTTGCCCGGGTGCGCTCATAGAGGTTTCGGGCCCAGTGGTTGGCCCAGTAGGTTATACTCCCCACTTCTCCATTGAAGAACTTCGTCCGGGCAGAATAGGTGGTATTAGAGATAAAACTGGGATCGATCAGGCTCCGGTTATAGAGATCGAGCAGTCGGGAAAGGGCACCCCGGACCGACTCATCGGAAAACCCGTCGCGCCACACTGTTCCGTCGAAATAGATTTCCGCCCTGGCGTCCTGAAAGACCGGCCGGTTGTACCAGTCCTGGCTTGCCGAAAACATATCCGTCAAGCCATAGGTATCGTCAATGCCGTTTCCGTCCGGATCCCCGTAGGTAAAGGCTTCCAGCATCAGAAGATACTCATCCCATGTTTCGGGAACCTCGAGACCTGCAGCGTCCAGCCAATCCTTGCGTACATAGGTTACGCATCCGCCGCCGTCCCTGGCAGGAAATCCGTATATGTGCCCGTCCCCGTAGCGCACCGACTCAAGGACTTCAGGATCAAGGCTCCCGAGGTACATCGACTCCTCGATAAAGTCGTCGAGTTGAACCGCGATCTTCGAGTTCACCAGGCGCGGCAGATACTCCGGCAGGATCTCGCACACATCGGGAACCCGGTTGGATGAGATGTAGAGAAACAGGGAGTCCATATACTGTTGATGGGGCGGCTGAATGATCTCGAGGCGAATTCCCGTTTTCCTGAAGTACTCCTCGGCAAAATAATCCTGCCCTTCCCAATCCTGAATGATTGTATCGAGAAAAGCGGTGATCTTCGGCGGATTCCCGCTCTGTCCGGAACCCTTATCCGGAAGACAGGAGACCAGGGACAAGAGGATGAAAACAACAGAAACGATGAGCAGCGCGGGTTTCATCTCCCGCCATAGTAGGCCATAACCAGTCAGCGCGCAAGCTTTAGTTTATCTGGAGTATTATTGAATACCAAAGTAGAAATATAAGACACACCGGATAAGAGAAGTGAAGTGTTGATTTTGTTGACACAGAGAATATTAGTGAATAAAATAGAATGCGAGGTGAAAAAATGGCTAAGACTATAACAATTCGCATTGATGATGATACATACAAACTATTTAAAACTGCTGCAGAAGGTGAAAGACGCTCAATCTCAAATTTCATCGAATATGCAACCATCGCATTCCTCACGGAAGAAAGCTTTGTATCTGACAATGAAATGGATGAGATACTCAATAACAAAGAAATCCTGACTGCATTAAACCAGGGAAAGAAAGAAATCGCAGAAGGAAAGTACAGAATTGTCGGATAACTATAAAATTGCAGAAACTGAAAACTTTCAAAAAAAGATAAAAAGACCGCAGTATAAAAAGCTGTACAGGAAAATCGTAGACTATGTCTATCCGCTGATAAAACGCAATCCATACTTCGGTCCGAATATTAAGCGTTTGAAAGGCGATTATAGTGATTTCTATAGGTATAGAATTGGTAACTATCGGCTATTCTACAGTATTAAGGAGCATGAAATAATCATATATATAATCGATATTGCACATCGGAAAGATGCATATCGGTGAAAACAATGAAATTGTGTACTGGTTTAAGAGTATAAGCTAACATCCGCATCCATACTCAAACAGGAAGATTGTCTGGATTTTTTTACCTGTAGCGTCTATAGTCCGGATGTGAGAAAGTATCTGTTGATTCTTCTGATCTTGTCCGTATGGGGAATCCCTGCCGGAGCTGAAACAGTACAACTTGACGATACACATTCTTCCTTTTCTCTTAACAGGGAATTGCACTATCTGATCGATGAAGACTCCTCTCTTTCTGCCCGTGAGGCCTATGAACAGAGGGATTCCTACCGGAGTTTCCCGCAGGAATCCCTTCCGATACCGAGGGACGGCACCCTGTGGCTGATTTTCAAGGTGGTAAACGGTAGCAGCACAGAAGACTGGATTATTGAGAACGCCATGAAGATAGAGCTTATGGAGCTTCATCTCAAATCCAGGGGCTTCGGAACACCGCTTCAGCGGGCGGGCAACAGGATTCCGTTTGCCGACCGCAGTCCCAAAACACGCAACCCGACGTTCAAATTGAAGCTGAAACCCGGAGAGACCGAAGAGGTCCTTATCCGCCTGTACGATCATCAGTCTGCAAGCGTTCGGCTGGAGATGATCGGAGAAGGCGCTTTTCGGAACCGTTACATCCGGGACACCCTGCTGCTTGGTCTGGTGTTCGGATTTTTCGCGGCCCTTATTGTCTACAATTTCCTCATTTTTGTTTTCAGCAAGGACCGGGCATATCTTCTCTACTCGCTCTACATGACCGCGTTCTTTCTGAACCAGTTTGCCCAGGAACGGCTGTTCTCCCAGTACCTTACTCCTGATCAGCCTTACGGTTTCTTCTGGTTTATCCTCTTCGGCGGGCTGACAGCCGCCCTCGGTCTCGATTTCTTCCGGAATTTTATTGAGACCAGGGACTCGATGCCGCGCATGGACAAAATGATGCGCGGTCTGAGAAACGTCGCATTCCTGCTCGCTTTCTCGGCGTTTGCGTATGCAGGTCCGGTCTCCGCGGACATCCTCAATGTTCTGAGCCTCGCGGCGATGGCTTTTATTCTTCTGGCTCTTATACTACGGATTATCAGGCGCGATCTTCTGGCCTTTGTCTGTCTTGCAGGATCATTACTCTACCTGGCCGGTACCGCTGCCGAGATATTTGTAACCCTGGTTCCCGTACAGGTCACACCTTTTGTCCTCAACGCCCAGCTTTACGGCGCGATAACCCAGGTTCTCTTCCTTGGCTTCGCTCTCGGCGCGAAGACCTATCGTCTGCGGGTTCAATATAACCGGATGCAGCAGCACTACCGGGAAGATCTCGAGCGAAGCGTTGCCAAGCGAACGGAAGAGCTTGTGGTGCTCAACCGCAGGCTTGCCGAACACGCCCTGACCGATACGCTTACCGGACTGTATAACAGAAAGGAACTGGAACAGCGCACCCGTGAACTCGATCCTTATCTGCAGAGGAAACAGGAGAGTGACGATAAAAACTACTCGGTCTCGATTGCATATCTGGATCTGGACAATTTCAAATACTGCAACGACACCTTCGGCCACGGATATGGCGACAAGCTTCTGCAGGAAGCTGCTTCCCTGCTGCGTGCTAATACACGCCCCTATGATCTCCTGTTCCGTATTGGCGGAGACGAGTTTCTTATAATCATGCCCGAGACCGACCCCGCTGAGGCCTGGCGGATAGTCGAGCGGGTCCGCGGCAGTTTTGAAACCGCTTCTTTTAAGGAAACAAGGGTATCCGTATCGATCGGTCTCGCCTCTTCCGTCTCCTCGCCCGGAGTATCCCTGATGGAACTGATGCAGATTGCCGACGCGGCTCTTCTGCAGTCGAAAAAGCAGGGGAAAAACAGGGTCTGCGAAAATCAGACCCTGCCTGTAAAAAGATAACCTCCGGGGCCGGTACCGGACAATGCGCTTGGCCTCTGATTTTTAGTGTATAACGCAATCATTATTTTTGAGTTTTTCTGTCGCAAATCGGTGTATTATATGATTGTTCTACTGGGAAGACTGGAGGTAGAAACAGATGAAAAAGGATCATGAACAGATATATACAATTAAGGAAAGTGATATACAGAGGACTGGGGTTATATTGGCTGAAGCATTTCAAAATGATCCAGTTTGGGATAACGTTCTAGAAAACACCACTATTGAACAGAAACGTGCATTCTTTGAAAGCCCAGTTCGATATGGATTGAGGTACGGTAATGTATATGCACCATCTCCAAATATAGAAGGAACTGCTGTCTGGGTACCCGGTAAATATGCCGACCTAACAATCGGAAGAGGTATACGAAGCGGTTCCATGCTTTCTGCAATGAAAATCGGGTTGCATTGTATGCTGAAAATGAAACCAATTTTTGAACCTCTTGAAAAAGACAGAAAAGACAAAATGAAAGGAAAAAGCTATATTTATCTCATGATAATTGGAGTTTCTCCTGAATATCAAGGCAAGGGGTTTGGTGGCAGGCTGCTCAAACCCCTCATTCAGGAAAGTAATGAATTGAGAGTACCAATATATTTAGAAACATCAACAGAACGAAACGTGAGAATGTATCAACACTTTGGATTTAATATAGTAGGAAAGCTTACGCATCCAATAATAAATATTCCACAGTGGCAAATGTTAAGGGAAAGCAGTTAGGGAACTATATAGGAAAAAATTGAGCTGATCCGAAAAAATACGCCAACAACAAGACATCGACGATACAAAACCCACAACTTTGCAGGCTTTGCTGATGTTACCGGGATCTGCATTTAATGCCAATAAAGATTGTTTTCTTCTGGCTGCCTTCTGTGCTACATTAAAACTGGTGGTCATGCTCATCTCGTTAGGCAAAGTCTTATGGTAAATCCGTTATATGTATCAGAGGCGACATGGCGAGTGTAAGTACAGCTTTCGTGGCACTTGCGGCGCTTTGCTGGGGGTTATCTGGCGGGATCGGCGGGATTCTCATTGCCAATAGCTGGGACCCGCTCGTGGTGTCGTTCTACCGCGGCGCGATCGGGCTGATGTTTGTTCTTGTCTGGCTGGCATCGCGCCTGCGGGGCAGCGGATTGACAAGTCGACGATTATGGTTCTGGTCGGCGATTGCCGGTCAGGGCGTACCGGTAACTTCACTTTCTACTTTGTCAGCATCGCGCATGGCAGTGTCGCGGTTGCGGCAACGTTGATGTACTGCGCACCGGTATTCGTGTATCTCGTGTCATTCGCACTAAAGCTTGAACGCCCCACCACGATGAAGTGGACTGCGATCGCAGTGGTGATGCTGGGTATTGTGTTGCTTACACAGATTTACAACATCGGTGCGAGGAGAGTCACGCCTGTCGGTGTGGGCGCCGGGCTGCTTGCCGGACTCTCCTACGCTATATTCATTTTCGGTTTTAAGTATGCGACTCCTCACGGCAGCCCGCAGGCCATTCTCTCAATAGTGTTTGGGGTACTTGCCGTTATCCTTATCCGGATGGGCGATGCCGACCAGACAGTCGCGGCCCTGTGTACACAGGATTGGCCGCTATTCGCAGGACTGGGAGTGCTCGGCGCGGGATTGTCGTTCATTCTTTATGTCACCGGCCTGAATCATACACCGCCGACTGTGGCCTCAATTGTGACAATGGTCGAACCGGTCACCGCTTCGCTATTCAGCGTAGTGGTTTTAAATGAAAGTCTTGCCGGCCTGCAGATCTTCGGTATGGGACTGATTTTGGTCACAGTAACCGGGCTTAGCGTGTATTCGAGTACGCGATGAGCATCGTATGACTATTCCACTTTTTCTACCGGGAGAAACCTCAGTGAAGCTGAGTTTATGCAGTACCTGAGACCCGCAGGCTGCGGTCCATCGGGAAAAACATGTCCAAGATGAGAGTCCGCATAATAACTGCGTACCTCAGTTCTTCTCATTCCGAATGCCGTGTCGATGTTTTCGGTAATATTACCGTCAGCTAAAGGACGGGTAAAACTCGGCCATCCGGTACCGGACTCAAATTTACCGGTCGCACTGAAAAGCGGTTCTCCTGAGACAATATCTACATAGATGCCGTCTTCATAGTTGTCCCGGAATTCATTCCTGAACGGCGCCTCAGTGCCTTGCTCTTGTATAACCTCAAGGATTGAATCAACCTTCGCGGTTATTAAACAATCATACAATACCACCAGCAATTCTTGCATCGCAGTTACAGTATAAACTTGTATGCATTCATCCATTTATTGATGGAAATGGGCGAGAAGCGCGATTAATAATGAACTTAATACTCATGACAAATGGTCTCGACTCAGGTAGAGTTCCGTTTTATTAATGTACTCTTGAGTTTTGTTTCATAATATTGAGGTTCTTTCCCCTCAATGAGATCGAAAAGGATCTGAGCGCTGGTCCGTCCCATGTCCGTAAGGGGCTGGGCAAAAGTAGTGATCGGGATTGACCAGAAGGAGGCGAATTCGCGATTATCAAAACCCAGGATTTTCATCTTTTCAGGCACGGGGATACCGTTTTTAAGTGCAGCATTCAGAGCCCCGGCAGCCATATAGTCGTTAGCACAGAATATTCCGTCAATAGCTGGAACACACTGCAGGAGCTCCTGAAATCCCTGTTCACCGGAATAGGCGGAAAAATCGCCGTAATAAATCTGCTGGGGCTCTTTGAAATCGATATCCAGCTCCTTTACTGCGGCAAGAAATCCTTCGATACGTTCGGTGCTGGCAATACGATCCTCAGGTCCGGCGATAATAGCGGGTATCCGTGCGCCCTGACGGAAAAGATGTTGTGCAGCCTGATAGCCGCCGTCAAAGTTGTCCGGAAGAACTGCGGGAAAATGTTTAGTAAGCCTGGTATTGATGGTAACCAACGGTATATCCAGATTGCGTAGCGAGTCCAGGGAAAAACGTTGCGAGATTCCGTAGGAGATGATCAAACCGTCGATCCGACGCTTCCGAAGGAACTTCACTGCTTCCCGTACATCATAGTTAAACTCAACTCCGGAAGCGAAGAGCAGGAATGTATTGCGTTCACGGGTGATTTTTTCCACTCCGCGGATAATCTGTGTTACGAACAATTCGGTGATATCAGAGGCAAAAAACCCTATGATACCGGTATGAGTGCTTTTTAATGCCTGAGCATTTGGATTGGGAGTATAACCGAGGGTATCTATTGCCCGGAAAACCTTGGCTTTTGTTTTCTCACTGATAGGCCGTTTGCCGTTGAGAACGTGGCTGACTGTGGAAGGAGAGACCCCTGCCGCTTTAGCCACATCAGTTATTCGTACCATTGGCTCCTCTGTGGACGTGCATGTGGGTGTATTATAAACATATTTTACGTGAACCAGAAGCACCAGAATGAAGACAGGAAATCGTTTTGATTAAGAATTCCATATTATCGAAATATTGGCGCTAACTGAAACTTAACAACGTGTAAGCGGGAAATAAAATGATATTTTCCTTGACAATTTAAGAAAACGGGGGGTATCGTAGAATTTAATCAAAACCTTTTGACGAAAGGAGGATACAATGGTAAAAAAGATTCTGCTATGCACCCTGCTGATAGCTGCAGTGATCGGTATGGCATGGGCAGGCGGTCAAGCTGACGGAAGCAAAGAGGCTGAAAAAGTTGAACTCTCAGTTTTGTGGTTTGATGACGCCAATGAATCGGAAGTGTTTTTACAGACCATGGCGGATTACCGGGAAACACACCCCAACGTGAGTTTCGACGTGCAGGTGATACCGTTTCAGGACTATGAAAAGAAACTCAAGTTGATGATCGCGGGAGGCACGCCACCGGATATCGCACGGGTAACCAACAACCACATCGCAATGCTGTATGAAAGCATGGAGCCTTTAAACGGTAATATTGAGAATCTTGACAGGTTCGTATCGAACTTCTTTGAAAGCTCTCTGGCTTTGGCCACAAACCCGGCTGGCCAACTGGTTGCTTTGCCTACCGAAGCTACGGCAAACGGTATGCTGGTCAACAAGACTGCCTTCGAAAGTGTCGGAATCGACATCGATGAGTTGTCCAGGACATGGACCTGGGATGAATGGGTGGATGCAATGAAGAAGGTTGTTGCTGAGAACGCCAAGATCAAATACGGTATCGGTTACGACTTCAGTCCGCACCGCTGGTCGACTCTGCTTTTTGAAGCCGGCGGACGTTTCCTGAATGATGAGCTGGATGGTATGAACTTCAATACTCCCGAAACACTCGATACATTGAACTTCTTCAAGATGCTGCACGATGAAGGTCTGGCACCGAAATCCGTTTGGATGGGTTCAGAGAAACCACAGGAGATGTTCATGTCCGGGCTGGTAGCCTGCCATATCGGCGGTTCATGGTGGATCAATGCCTATGCACAGGATATTACCGGCTTTGAGTGGACTGCTGTCCGCATGCCAAAGCGCAAGATCCGTTCATCCGTTCCCGGCGGCAAGTTCATCGCTACTTTCAAGGGCGCTGCAAACCAGGAGGTGGCCTTCGATGTGATCAAGACCTTCAGCGATAAGGAACACAATGAGCAGTACTGCCTGAATACGTTCAACCTCTCATCCCGCAAGGATGCCGAGATTGAATATCCGAGACGCTCATCCGACTTTGCAGTATTTGCCGATGATCTTTCGGTCACTCCGGCCTATACTGCCAACGACTGGAAGAGCCCCGAGCTCAACAAGATCTATTCCTATATCCGTGAACAGATCGTGGAAGGCCTGCTTGGAAACCAGACCGTGGAAGAGACGGCGCGGAATATTCATGAAAGGGGAAATTCGTTTTTCAACTAAACACAGCAGCGGAGGTCCATAAGGGATCTCCGCCAGTTTCAGCAGGTTGCAGCATGAAGAAGAGAAAACAGACTCACGGAACGTTTGAACAGACCCTTACACCGCTCCTCTTTCTAACACCCAATATGCTCATATTCGCCATATTCATCATCCTCCCGGCTGTTTTCGGCCTGAGGATGGCTTTTTTCGAATGGAGTATTCTGGGAGGGAAGACTTTTATCGGCTTTGAGAACTTTCTGCGGATATTCCAGGATGATATGTTTTGGAGAACACTTTCCAACACCGTTATCTACGTCGCCTCGGTAGTTCCTTTGATTATCATATGCAGCCTCGCTTTGTCGCTGATCGCGAGTCATCATGTTCCGGGAATAGGAGTATTTCGGGCATTCTACTATCTGCCGACCATGCTGAGTTTTGTAATCGTCGGTATAGCCTGGCGATGGATTCTTGGGGATGACCTTGGCATTTTAAATTACCTCATTGTTACTGCTGGAAGGGCAAAGATCCACTGGTTGACCGATTCGGCAATGGCAAAATTCAGCCTGGTCCTTGTCACTGTCTGGAACCGAACAGGCTATTTTATGATGATGTTCATTGGAGGACTGACCGCCATTCCGGAGACATATTATGAAGCAGCTCATATGGACGGGGCATCCCGTTTTCAGATGTTCAGGCATATCACTCTGCCGCTGCTGCGTCCGACCGTCATGGTGGTGGGAGTATTATCAACAATAGAGGCCTTTAAAGCCTTCGAGCTCATCTTCGTCATGACCGGCGGCGGACCGGGTTATTCAACCAAGTTCCTGGTTCAAAACATCTACCAGATCGCCTTTGAAGAGGACCGTATGGGCTATGCTGCCAGCATGTCGATCGTCCTTTTGCTCATTATAGGAGCTTTCACCTTTTTTCAGTTCTTTATGAACAGGAGGGAGTATGCCAATGAGTAGATCTCCACGATATACCCTTCTCCTCTTTATTTCTTTGATATTTCTCCTGCCCATAGTCTGGGTCTTCTTATCATCGCTCAAGCCGCAGTCTGAATTGTTCACTTTTCCCTTGTCATTTTTTCCAACGAACCCGACTATGCAGAATTATATGAACGCCTTTAGTAAGGGGGATTTTTTCCTCTACTTTAAGAATTCACTGTTCGTATCGGTGACCGCCACGCTGCTGACGGTACTCATCAATACGATGGCCGGGTATGCTCTGTCAAAGTTTATCTTCAAAGGCAGAGATATCATTTTTTATACCATGATAGCCACTCTGATGATTCCTTTGCAGGTAATCATGGTACCGATTTTTCTCCTGCTAAAAAACCTGGGAATGCTCAACAGCCTCTGGGGGATAATCATTCCGCCCGCAGCAACACCTACCGGTATTTTTCTGGCACGGCAATATATTCTCACAATTCCCAACTCTTTAATCGAAGCGGCCCGGATCGACGGCGGTGGTGAATTCTTTATCTTTCATTCCATTATCCTGCCCCTTGCCACCCCGATAATCGGGACCATTACTATATTTTCCTTTATGTGGCGCTGGAATGATTTTCTCTGGCCTTTTATCGTCATCTCTACCCCAAAGCTCATGACGGTGCAGCTTGCCCTGGCAAATTTTGTCGGGCAGTACCAGATCAACTGGGCCAGCCTCCTGGCCATGACCATTATTTCGATGATCCCGATGATAATAGTCTTTCTCCTCTTTCAGAAGTACTTCGTCAAAGGTCTAACAGCCGGGGGAGTTAAATTCTAGATGAAACTGTCCATTACCAATCTGCAGCGTATAGAAATTGAACGGAAGAAGGTCCTGCTTATCGGTCAAAAAGGTCATGTCGAATTGGCGTGCTATGGTGGAGGTACTTTTTCCATAATGTATACATTTTCCCAGTTCAGCTATCCACAAACACAGAGAAAAATCTCTCAGCATATGTTCTCTCCGGGTTTTCATCCCGGAGACGACGATGCATGCCGTGAATGGGATGAGATCGAAGAACACAACGCTGATTTTCTCCTTTCCTCAGGGGAGAATAATTTTTTCATCGACAAGGCCACTGCTACTGTAGCTGTTTACCATAAAGAGCTACTGGTTCATGGCGGGAAAATCGGAGACAAGGATACAGTACTGCCGGACTATCCCCTGAGGGTCCAGTTCGACAGTCTCACCAGGCGGCATACGGGAAAATTCAATTTTCACCTCGAAAAGGATGACGCTTTCTTCGGACTGGGCGAAAAATCCGGCAACCTGAACAAGCGCAACCGGCGCTTCAAAATGTTCAACCGGGATTCCCTCGGTTACAATGCCGAGCTCTCTGATCCCTTGTACAAATCAATCCCCTTTCTCATAAAGATGAATCGCGTTGCAGGTTCGCTGTGCGGTCTTTTTTTCCCCAACCTCGACATCGAAGAGTTCGATCTCGGAGTAGAAAGCAACTATTATTACCATCTCAAATTGAACGGGGGTCCTTACGGCTACTTTCTCTTCACCGGCGACACCTACCACAAGATACTTTCCCAGTATACCGCTATAACCGGACGCCCTGCCCTCCCTCCCCTCTTTACCTTCGGTTTCATGGGCTCCTCAATGAGCTATACCGAGTCTGAAGATGCCGAAGACAAGGTAGAAAAATATTTCGACACCATTGAAAACTACGGGATTCCCTGTGAAGGAATGTATTTTTCATCCGGTTATGTAAAGGCTGAAAACGGAGAGCGTTACTCTCTGCTGTGGAACCGCAAAAAATTCAAGAATCCAAAAACTCTCATACACAGTTTTCTTAAACGAGGCTACCGCATCTGCTGTAATATCAAACCGGGATTTCTGACCACCCATCCATGGTACCGGGAACTCGCAGATCAAAACCTCTTCCTGAAGGACGGGGATGGCAACGACTTCAGCGAGTACTACTGGGGCAATACAGCATCCTTCATCGATTTTTCCCAGGATCATGCCTACGCATGGTGGAAAAAACAGCTGAAAGAACATTTCATCAAAAACGGTATCACTGGAATCTGGAATGACAACAACGAGTTTGAACTCGAGGACGAGTCGGTTCCGGCCCACAGCATCAGGACAATCTTTCCGATGCTTATGTCCAAGGCGGCTTACGAAGCATTACGGGAAGAACACCCCGGCAAACGGCCCTGGGTTATCAGCCGCAGTGGGTGCGCAGGTATGCAGCGTTATGCCAGGACCTGGACCGGGGATAATGTTTCCGATTATACCTCCCTTGCCTACAATGTCCTTATGGGTCTCAACCTGGGTCTGAGCGGTGTGCCTTTCTACGGTCATGATATCGGGGGATTTTTCGGAGATAAACCTGATGAGGACTTGCTGGTCAGGTGGTGTCAAAGCGCGGTGTTTCAACCACGCTTTGTGATCCACTCCTGGAACTCCGATGGCATTCCTACTGAGCCATGGAGTTATCCCGATGCTGCTGAGCGTATTATTGAACTCGTCCGGGAACATTACCGTTTCATACCGTATATTTATAACTGTGCGATCGAGGCAGCCAGATCGGGAGTGCCTGTTGAACGCCCCCTGGCATTGGAATTCCCCCGGGATACCAGAATACAGTTCGACGATTTTAATTTTCTATTCGGCGATGCGATACTGGTTATTGCACCGGTAAAAGCAGAATGTGAACATTTCTCAGTGTATCTGCCTGAGGGTAATAGCTGGTACGATCCTTTTCTAAAAAGGCTTCTTCCGGGAGGGCAAAGCTATGAGCGGCATTATCCCCTGGAGGGGGTGCGCTATCTGGTACGAAGTGGCAGCATTGTGCCAACCACCGATCAGATGAAATCCCTGAGCGATTCGTTTTTCCGCCATGTTCATTTCCAGATTTTTCCCGACACCAGCGGGAAGCCCACCATCTATACCTATTATGAGGATGATGGAGAGTCAGACTTTACAGCCGGTAGTTACAATGAATGGAAAATAGAGACACAGAAAAGGCGAGATGCGTCCTATTCCCTCTACTCTCTCCGGCTGAAACGGATCAGCTTTGCCGAGAAGAGGCAAAAAAAAGAAAACAGGACTTTTTCGCTGGAACTGCCGGAAGGATTCACTTTTCTCAATTCTGATTCTGTAACCATAACCATACAGCTTACATCCGGTGACAACGAATACCACTTCGAGTTTCAGGGAGACTATTTAGTCTGTAAGAATCAATAGGTAACACCCTCAGAAAGCTGTTGCAATTGCAGAAATACAGAGGATATCAACCTGCGCTCCTGCGAGAACATGGTAGAATTACATCAGGAAATAGAACACTGTTTCAGGCACTACAAAACCCGACGGCTTCTCCCATTGAGGGAGTACCGGACACCGGAATAGGTGTATCAATTATTTATGGGCACCTCCTATGTTTTACGTCAAGACCCCAATCCAATAATTTGTAATTTATGATATTTCAGCTTCGCAAGCCTCTCTTTAAGCTGGCTATACCGATAATATGTCTTCTTTGTCACCAAGGTGTACAGAAGCTTTACTAATCTCCGAGCAATGGCAATAATCGCTACTGCTTTAGGTTTTCGAGTGATTAAAGTTTTGTAAGCCTCTTTCAAGTGCCCCCCACTTTTCGAACGCACCAGTGACTATGCTGCCTGTACGATCACTCTGCGCAAATATGCACATCCTCGCTTTGATATTGGCCCCATTCGATGAGTTTCCCCAGAGCTATCGACCCGAGGTGTGAGGCCTGCGTAGTTTGCCACCTGATCTGCATTCGCAAATCGACTTCCATCCCCTACGTAGGCAATAAAAGCCAACGCGGTAGCAGGACCGACTCCTGGGACAGACATGAGAATCCCAGTGTTCTTCTCGGATTCCAGGAACTGCTTTGTTTCCTGTTCTAAATCTTCAATAATCGCTTCACAGTAGGCAACCATTTCTATCAGTCGCCTCGCTTCTCGAACATGCCGTCCGGTAAGAAGGGTCAATACGTTCTTCTCTCTGTTCGATGCCGTTTTTAGATCCGCTTTCGTTATCGTTGTAATACCCGAATCGAGAAACACACTATGGAGCCGGTTTATGTACCTTGTTCGGTCTGCTTTGTAAGTTGCCAGTTCGGCTACAACTGACCTCTCCTCTTCCTCTTTCTTCGTTGGCAACGGTACGGTTGGCAATTCTTCTACCGGGTTCCGCTGTAACAGGCGGGCAATTTGTACTGCATCTTCCCTATCCGTTTTTTTCAGCGATTGGTAAATCATTGCAAGCTTCCCAGGGTTCAGAACAACAACATGGCACCCAACCCGGTCAGTCAGATATCGAGCAATATTGAACGCATTGTTCCCCGCTTCCAGTCCTACCAAATCATCATTACCCAATCTCTTGGCAAGTCGCTCTAAGCCAATCCCATCGGCTTTTCCATTGAACTGTTGATTCTTGGCTTTCTCATCGAGAATCGCACACTGGTAAGTCCGTTTACCAAGGTCGATGCCTACATACCGAATCTTCTCTTCCATTTTTCCCTCCTTTCGGTTATAAGAAGGACTGGGAGTCTTTGGTCAGACGCGAGTTACACCGTACTCCTATTCGCGGTTGCGCCGGTCACTCGGCGCACCGCTCTATGGTGTTCGGTGGCAGGTTTCAGTTAATCTCTAAAGCGAGGTCTTATGCCTCCCGGTGCCCTCAACCTACCGCCGGCTCCCCAATCCCGTCAGATAGAGGATAACTCTCTGCGCCCAACCACGTAAATCATACAATCTCTAAAAACTACTCTTTACCGTACTGACTGCACATGAAAGAATATCAAGAAGAGCACTTGAATCAGAAATCAGCGATTATGAAGACGCTGTAATAGATGAATTGGCATTTAATGAGAATATTGATTTCATAAATGCCAGGAATTTAAAAAACTTTGAGAAATCAAGCAATGAAATCATGACTGCCAGGGAATCGATTGAATATCTGGAGATGGCGAGCGAATAGCTATAGGTACAGTAATCGTATTCACCTGGCATTTGACAGCTTCCTCCAACAGCAGACTACTATTTCGACTTCGATTCCGCTTCCTGTTGATACTTTACAAGGGCGGACAGAAAGGCGAGAGTAAGCCCCTGCCCCCAGCCTTGAACGCGCTTCCGCGGTACCCGGTTGTAGTTCTGCACCGTCTCCATGACAGCTGTGCCGGCGGAAACATTGCGGACCGAACCGTCTTCGCCGATATTGTCCAGGATGCCGCGGTAAGCGGCCATAACGGTTTTGGCATGCAGGGGGTGTCTGTTCAGGACCAGGGCGGCTGCTATCCCCGCGCTGGCGGATATTTCCTCGTAGGTATTCGCGTCGTCCAGAACGGTATGCCACAAACCGTTGGGACTCTGGAGACGAACCAGGGCGGCCAGATGATCCCGTAAAGTTCCGTCAATGGCCATGAACTCGGGATAGAGATAGTTGATATAGTTTTTCGCTTCCGCCATGGTCAACGCCGCCCATGCGTTGGCTCTGCCCCAGAATACCCCGGACATGTGGCCTTTTGTGCTGTTGTCGTAGCCATGATAAAAAAGATTCGTCTTTACGTCCTGGAGAAGTTCCTCATGGGCCAGATACTGATGAAGAGCGTCCTCGATATACGTCTCATTATTAAGCAGCCTGCCGAGTCTCAAGAGGAAGTAAGCGGCCATGAACAGGGTATCGGCCCAGGCCTGCCCCGGAAAATCATTGCCCGCCGAAACGGTATGCTGCAAGACCCGGTCCCCAAACCTCAGGGCCGTATTCTGCAGGTACTCTGCTTTGGCTGTCGCGAGATCCAGATACTTCTGTTCACCACGTGTCTGATACAGGTTAATAAGGGTGTGCCCCATGGAAACTGTATTAACCGTGAATTTTGGCAGGCCGATTTCCATATATTCGTCCACCCAGTTCTTAAGAAACTCTATGTACTCTTCATTGCCGGTGACGTCCCATGCTTTGGTTATGCCATAGAAAGCGACTCCGCAGGGCCATTCCCAGGTAAAATCGATGTTCATGGTCCGATGCACTACCTTGTGGATAACAGTAAGCAACTCATCCCGGTCGATTGTCAGTATAGTATCCGCCACACCTGTCCTCCGTACCTGCTCAGTATATCATCTCTGATTCAATTGACACATAGTATCATAAATATCGATACTTTGTGTCAATTAATTTGACACCGCCCTATTCTTGTGGGACAATAGTTACTGGAACAGGAAAGCATGACAAAAACAGAAAAACTGATAAATCTTTCCGGAGTATCTCGAAGTACGGTTTTCCGTTTCTTAAGGGGAGACAGTATTCGGCAGGATACTAAAAACAGAATCCTTTCGGCTATGCAGCAATTAGATATACTCTACGAACGCCCTTTAAGAGAAAAAACCGGGTCACTGATTATCTCCATTAGACCGGATTTTAATTATTTCAAAGGCTACGGGCTGTCAATCATGGGCTTTATGAATCAAGCGGAGCTATACGGCTACACTGTCCAGCTTCAGACGGAACAGCTTAATTTTCCGGAAAGATCGAACACTTCTTCCTGCGCGGGTGTCCTCATTCTTGGAAAGACCATTGATGACGAAGAACACGACATCGCCCTGCTGAAAAAGGCGGGGATTCCTCATGTCCTGGTTAACCGCATGTTCGACGACAACAGCATAAGCTGGGTTTCCGTGGATATTCAGAAAGCCGCCAAAGACGCGGTTGCCCATCTGATTGAACTGGGGCATCGGGAGATCGGTACCTGGGGCGCGACCGGGCATTATCGCATCGACCGGGACAAGCGAAAAGGATATGAAGAGGCCTTTCGCGAGAAGTCCCTCCCTGTACCCGCCAGTCGCTTCGACGACGCCAGTGACGGCGTTATTGAAGAAGTTATTCAAAGGCTTATAGATGAAAACCGTCTGCCTCCGGCCTGGTTTGCTGCATCGGACGAGGTGGCCATGAGACTGGCCAAGGTCGTTCGGGAAAACGGGCTGTCCATACCCGAAGATATCGCCCTGGTTGGAATGGATGATGTTAATCCGGCGGCCTACATGAATCCTTCCTTGACCAGCATCCATATTCCCTATCAGGATGCCGGTGCCGCTGCCATGGATGTTTTACAACTGCAGATCAACAACCCGGGTAACCTGTCTCACAGAATCGTCCTTAAACACCGGCTTGTCATTCGGGAGTCCTGCGGTGCAAAAGCGCGAGGCCGGGAACTATGAAGCACCCCGCCTTTTCTATTGAATCACAATCGTCTGGAATCCGTTTAAAGCGGAAAAAGCATATATTACCAAATGGAGGTTTCCTATGAAAAAAGCATTTTCAGCAATGCTCCTAGGAGTCTTCCTGCTTTCCACACTGGGTTTGTGGGCTGCAGGAAGCGCGGAATCGCAGGAGGGCCCGGTCGAACTGCGTGTAGCCTGGTGGGGTAACCCTACCAGGGACGAACGGACCCTGGGAGTAATTGATCTCTATCAAGAGAAGAACCCGGGCGTAACCATCGAACCTGAAACCGTCGGTTGGGGCGGATACTGGGACCGGATCAACACCCAGGTTGCCGGGGGTAACCTGCCCGATGTCATGCAGCACGACTATGCCTATCTCTTTCAGTTTGTTTCCCGCAACCAGCTGGCCGATATGACTCCTTACGTCAATAACGGAACCATCAACCTGTCAGGGGTGGACGAGTCCTATCTTTCCGGAGGCCGGATAAACGGGAAGCTCTACGGGATAAGCCTCGGGACCAATGCGGTAGCCCTGGTGTACGATCCCGCCGTCCTGGAGAAAGCCGGCATCGCCGAACCGGACCCCGATTGGACAATGGGCGACTTTGAAGATCTGGCCCGGGAGATATATGCCAAAACCAGGGTTCGTACCCTGCCCTTTTTTACCACCGATCCCAAGGTCGGATTCGAAAACTGGATACGCCAGACGGGCAAACCCCTGTTCGCCCCCGACGGTTCGTCTCTCGGATTTACCGATACCAAACCCCTTGAAGAGTTCTTCAAAATCCAGGTTCGCCTTATTGAAGACGGAGTCATGATTCCGCCGGAAGAATCCTTTGTAAGCCTGAGTCCCCAGGAAGGCTTCCTGGCCCGGGGGGGCAGCTGGTGCGATTTCATGTGGAGCAACCAGTTTATTGCTTTTCAGGATGCGGCCAACCGTCCGTTGAAGATGACTTTAGTGCCTGGAATCGAAGGTGCAAAGCGTCCCGGAACCTATCTGAAACCGTCCATGTTCTTCGCCATTCCGGCGACTTCGGAAAAGAAGGATGAGGCGGCGAAATTTATCAACTTCTTTCTTACCGACCCGGAAGCGAACAAAATCCTCCTCGGAGAGAGGGGTGTTCCCATTATCCCGACGGTCCGGGAAGTTGTTAAATCGGTTGTCGGCAGTCAAATGCAGATTATTTTCGATTACATCACCTTAGTGGGAGACGGAAACGCCAGTCCAATAGATCCTCCGGATCCCGCTGCCTCCGGCGAATTCCTCAAGATGTTCAGGGATGTTACCCAGGAAGTGCTGATGGGAGCGATCACTCCCCAGGCAGGTGCACAAAAGGTGATGACCTCGGCCGGAAATATCTTAAGCAGATAACGGCCCCTCTTTTTGACTGAATAGAAAACCGGAGGGGATTCCTCCTCCGGTTTTATTCAACCAGGAGTTCCCTATGAGTATAAGCACGGTAAAGACACCGGGTTCTCCCCGAAAACTCTTGAGTTCCGCCGCAAGTCGTAATTTTGCAGGATACATGTTTATAAGCCCCTGGCTGCTGGGCTTTTTTACCTTTACCATTATTCCCATCGTAACCTCGGCATACTACGCACTGACAAAGTACGATATTCTGGATGAACCGATTTTTATCGGATTCGAGAATTTCAGAATCATGATGCAGGACAAACTGTTCTGGCAATCCATGAAGGTAACCTTTCATTACGTTTTTTGCTCGGTACCTCTCAGGCTGCTGTTCGCCCTTTTTATCGCCGTACTGTTGAATCAGAAGGCCCGTTTCCAGAAGTTTCACCAGACCGTTTACTACCTGCCGTCCATACTGGGCGGAAGTATCGCGGTGGCCGTGATGTGGCGCCGGCTTTTTATGTCCGGCGGCGCGGTCAACGCCATATTGGGGATAATCGGGATCGAATCCAATGTTTCCTGGATCGGACGGGCGGATACGGCTTTATGGACCCTGATCGTTCTGGCGGTCTGGCAGTTCGGCTCTTCCATGCTGATATTCCTGGCGGGCCTTAAGCAGATTCCCGACTCGTACTATGAAACCGCCGAAATCGACGGGGCCAGCAAGGCCCAGAGGTTCTTCAGGATTACCCTGCCCTGCCTCTCCCCGGTTATCTTCTTCAATCTGGTTATGCAGCTTATCGCGAGTTTTATCGTCTTTACCCAGGCTTTTGTGGTCTCCGGAGGTTCGGGGGATCCCCTGAACAGTACCCTTGTCTACGTTCTGTACCTCTATCAGAGGGCCTTCAAGTACTATCAGATGGGATATGCCAGCGCCATGGCCTGGGTCCTGGTACTGATAATCGGCCTGTTTACCCTTATTCTGTTCCGGACCTCCGGAAAGTGGGTGTACTACGAATCGAAGGAAGGCAAGTGATATGAAACGGAGCAGGAAAGAAATCCTTACGGGAATTATATTTCAAGTCTTTCTGTTCGCGTTGGGATTCGTAATGATCTACCCCATTCTGTGGATGGTCGCCAATTCCTTCAAGACCGCCGAGGAGATTTTCGGTTCCGCATCGCTCATACCAGAAAAACTCCTGTTCGATAATTATCAGAGGGGTTGGCGGTATGTGGGCTCCCTGACCTTCGCCACCTTCTTTAAAAACTCCTTTATCTATGCCGGAATTGCAACCGTCGGAGTGGTCTTCTCCTCGGCCCTGGTCGCCTTCGGTTTTTCAAGAATCCGTTTTAAGGGACGGAACCTCTGGTTCGGGGTGATGATCCTCACAATGATTATCCCTTATCAGGTTATCATGGTTCCCCAGTTCATTATCTTTCAAAAGCTGGGCTGGATAAATACCTTTCTTCCGCTGATCGTTCCCATGTGTCTCGGGTATCCCTTCTTTATCTTTCTTATGGTGCAGTTTATCCGCGGTATTCCCATATCCCTGGATGAGTCTGCCTGGATGGACGGCTGCGGACGGTTCATGATATTTTCCCGGATAATCTTTCCCCTTATGAAGCCGGCCATTATAACCACGACAATCTTCAGCTTTTACTGGCGCTGGGAGGATTTTCTGGGACCGCTTCTCTACCTGAACAAACCCCGGCTCTTTACCGTTTCCCTGGCCTTGAGGATGTTCTCGGACCCGATGACCTCCACGGACTGGGGCGCCATATTCGCCATGGGAACCCTTTCGCTGGTACCGGTGCTGGTAATATTCGTATCCTTCCAAAAATACTTGAGCCGCGGAATAGCTACAACCGGTATAAAAGGATAAGGGCACCTCCTATGTTTTACGTCAAGACCCCAATCCAATAATTTGTAATTTATGATATTTCAGCTTCGCAAGCCTCTCTTTAAGCTGGCTATACCGATAATATGTCTTCTTTGTCACCAAGGTGTACAGAAGCTTTACTAATCTCCGAGCAATGGCAATAATCGCTACTGCTTTAGGTTTTCGAGTGATTAAAGTTTTGTAAGCCTCTTTCAAGTGCCCCCCACTTTTCGAACGCACCAGTGACTATGCTGCCTGTACGATCACTCTGCGCAAATATGCACATCCTCGCTTTGATATTGGCCCCATTCGATGAGTTTCCCCAGAGCTATCGACCCGAGGTGTGAGGCCTGCGTAGTTTGCCACCTGATCTGCATTCGCAAATCGACTTCCATCCCCTACGTAGGCAATAAAAGCCAACGCGGTAGCAGGACCGACTCCTGGGACAGACATGAGAATCCCAGTGTTCTTCTCGGATTCCAGGAACTGCTTTGTTTCCTGTTCTAAATCTTCAATAATCGCTTCACAGTAGGCAACCATTTCTATCAGTCGCCTCGCTTCTCGAACATGCCGTCCGGTAAGAAGGGTCAATACGTTCTTCTCTCTGTTCGATGCCGTTTTTAGATCCGCTTTCGTTATCGTTGTAATACCCGAATCGAGAAACACACTATGGAGCCGGTTTATGTACCTTGTTCGGTCTGCTTTGTAAGTTGCCAGTTCGGCTACAACTGACCTCTCCTCTTCCTCTTTCTTCGTTGGCAACGGTACGGTTGGCAATTCTTCTACCGGGTTCCGCTGTAACAGGCGGGCAATTTGTACTGCATCTTCCCTATCCGTTTTTTTCAGCGATTGGTAAATCATTGCAAGCTTCCCAGGGTTCAGAACAACAACATGGCACCCAACCCGGTCAGTCAGATATCGAGCAATATTGAACGCATTGTTCCCCGCTTCCAGTCCTACCAAATCATCATTACCCAATCTCTTGGCAAGTCGCTCTAAGCCAATCCCATCGGCTTTTCCATTGAACTGTTGATTCTTGGCTTTCTCATCGAGAATCGCACACTGGTAAGTCCGTTTACCAAGGTCGATGCCTACATACCGAATCTTCTCTTCCATTTTTCCCTCCTTTCGGTTATAAGAAGGACTGGGAGTCTTTGGTCAGACGCGAGTTACACCGTACTCCTATTCGCGGTTGCGCCGGTCACTCGGCGCACCGCTCTATGGTGTTCGGTGGCAGGTTTCAGTTAATCTCTAAAGCGAGGTCTTATGCCTCCCGGTGCCCTCAACCTACCGCCGGCTCCCCAATCCCGTCAGATAGAGGATAACTCTCTGCGCCCAACCACGTAAATCATACAATCTCTAAAAACTACTCTTTTTGCCCTATGCAGCGTTGTCGGGATTTCCCGCAGTCCTCAACTCTTGTTATCACAAGAGCTTGCGGGTGCTATAAAATCCCTTCGCCTTGCCCATGACAAAAATACCACGTTTTTAGAGGTGCCCTTATGTAAAAGAACTGGATTGCGTAAAGAACATAAATACTGAATTGGAAAGAGGTTTCCCGTATAAAGGAGCAAAAGAACACTTTATCGTGGATGTGGATAATCGTGATTTATTACATACCATTATTCAGGAACTGGAAAAAGTAACACCTGTTCCGGTAAAGAAGAAACCCAAAAAGAAATCCGGTTAAAATCTTCAGATATGCAGAAGGGGCGACGATGAAGAAGCCCCCCCTGCAGTGAGGATCGCCCATGTAATTACCGCTTGTAAAAATCCTGCAGTACAAAGAACGGCAGTTTCCTGGTCTTTTTATCCTCGGCAATCAGACCTTTGCGGTTATATCCCCTCTGGTACCGGTTGTTTCTCCGTGGACAGGTAAAATCGTAGAGGATCCAGGGACTTATACCTTTGACATAGTCGAGTCTGTCGATGGTTGCAAGCTGCTGTTTGTAAACCTCCTCCGCGTACTCCTCAGTAAATTTCTCTGATATGGAACCGTGATGTCCGGCTTTCGCGCCGGCGCCGAATTCGGTAATCAGTACCGGTTTATCGGGCTGTGAATTCTCCCCAAGTTCAATAAGGTCTTTAAAGCGGGTCTTATACCAGCCGTAGTATTCGTTCAGCCCGATAATATCGAGATACTCGGTCAGCCGGTCTTCTATGCGGTTTTTTGCGTGATTGACAAGACAGGCTGCTGTCACAAGCCGGGAACCGTCATTTGATTTAGCCGTTTTAGCCAGTCTGCTCATAAAATCAAGGCGTTCGTCCGTGTCGGCGTTTTCGTTACCGATAGCCCAGATGATTACACTGGCGCGGTTGTAATCCCGGCTGATCAGTTCCAGGAGCTGGTTCTGGGCATCCGTGTAGGTGGCCTGGCGGGTAAAATCGATTGCCCAATAGACAGGTATTTCTTCCCACAGGAGCAGCCCCTGCTCATCGGCGATTTTAGCGGCCAGCTCGTGGTGCGGATAGTGGGACAGTCGCAGATAGTTACAGCCGAGTTCCTTGGCATGAGCGAAACGCCGATTAATATCCTCTGCTGAACTGACCTTGCCGAGCTCGGCGTCATCCTCATGAACGGCTATTCCCTTCAGCCAGATATTCTTTCCGTTGAGAAGGATCTCCCTACCTTTTACCCGTATCTCCCTGAATCCGACACGGTCCGAAACAGTATCGCGGCGAAACGCAAGGGATACATCGTAGAGTTTCGGGTTCTCCGGAGACCAGAGTTCGGGAGACACCTTTAGCACCTCACGGCAGACGCCGTCAGTCAGCGTGATATCGCGATCGATATTCAGCTCAGGAATGCTGAGGCGAACGCTGTCCTGCGCCGTTTCGTCGGACACCCTGACAGCGACCTCGATTTTATCGAAGCGGCTGTTCGGTACAAGATGAATACGGAAGTCCCTGACAAAATCCTGCGGTACACGGATGAGTTCTATATCCCGATAGAGGCCTCCCCAGTTAAACCAGTCGGTGTTTTTCATGGGTACCCGGTCTGAGGTCCGGGTATTGTTAACACAAATCTGGATCACGTTCTCCTGCTGTATTTCCTCCGTCAGTTCTGCAAAAAAAGGAGTTGAGCCGCCGACATGATTGCCCAGAAACGTATAGTTTAAAAAGACTTTGGTATCATAGTTGGCCCCGCCTATATGAAGAAAAATACGCTCAGAATTGTCCTGTTTTATATACCGGAAATGGCGACTGAACCAGCCGCAGCCTTCGAACCAAAAATACTCCGGTTTGATTTTGTTCCAGCAGCAGGGAATAAAGGTCAGCTCGCCTTCGTCGACATGATAATCCCACGGTTCCTGTACGCCGTTCTCATCAATTTTTCGCGGCACATGCCAGTTGTCCCGCAAACCTACATCGTACTGGTCCATAACATAGTTCCAGAGGCCGTTCAGTTTCTCAGTCCGCCGTCCGGCTTTGCAGATCATGGTGGAATGGTTCAAATTACGAACATCGCATTTTGCATAGTAGGCTTCGTTGTGGATGGACTCTTCAAAATTGTCGCTCTTTTTCATGAGATTTCTCCGGAATTCAATAAATTTTGTTGCACGGTTTCGGGAAAAGATTCCAGCGCTTCAGAAAAACGCGGAATCCCTGCTTTTTCATTCGGATCAGGATGTGCGTGCACCAGACAACCAAGCCAGAACTCGCCGGGCTTGTGTTCGCTCAACAGTGTCGGTATGACTACCCTCGGATGCATGATATTCGAATTGGGGCTGGCAATAACGAGCAGCCCTTCGCGTAGAGCTCTGCAATCCACTATCCGGCTGATCCCCTGTCCGGTGGTAACTGTAGATTCCGCGTTGGATTTTCGCGCGTCATCACCTGGTAGAGGATAGAACTCATCACCAAAGGGCAGCGGAAAACCGCCTTCGGCTGCCTTCAGGGGCCGGTCCGAGATGATTCTGTGGGCCCTGAGATGCCACCTGCCGGCATCTATCGGCCCCAGCCATGTTTCCACCTGCACGTCGCTGTAGGGGTTCCATTTCGAATAGACATATGAGTTGGTCACCTGGTGATCGAAAGTTTCCTTCCTGTAGCGGTAATATTCCTCTCCGTCGCTCAGCAGCAGCATGTTGTCGGGGGCGAGCTTGTCGATTCCATAGGTGTCGGTAACTACATTAAAGGCGAAGGAGGCGGAATAGGCGAACTTCGCGTACTTCTCGGCCATATGCAGATGTTCATTCGGAACTCCCGGCGTCCACTGTCCGCAATTTAATGCATACAGATGCCCTGCCTCCGAATCCGAACAGATGTGAAAACCGGTACTCCCTTGCTGACTGCACTGCCCCGGCTTTGGAGCCTCCTCCTTTACGGCGATATGCTCCGTGTCCTGCCAAAAGGGATGCGTCTCCGGTACAGCCAGAGGAATAAAGGCTTTCAAGGCCCATAAGGGCGAATTGGGGGAATTATAGCGTTCTGCCATGTACTGATTCGGGTAGGTATATCCGACCGAAAGCAAGCCCGTCTCCGTGTACGCCGATTGCCCGAACCACCAACGCAGGTTACTCAGAAAAATGCCTTTGGCTGTCTTCCAGTCATAGGAGGCGTCATCCAGGGCCAAGGGAAGGGCTCCCCAAAAGGCACCCTGGGCGAATCGGTAGGTCAGGCTCCGGCCATAGGGAAGCGCCGCACCGGTTGCTGCGAACCAGGAAGCGAACTCTTCAGCGAACAGCACTGCCCTTTCGCGGTATTTTGCCGCATACTCAGGATACATATCGCCGCATAAGCTGGAGAAAATCAGTCCGTAATAGTGCATTGCCCAGGGGATATAGTAATCCCGGGCCCTTCTCCGGGACGGAAAACCGTCGTTGTACCAGCCATCCCCGGCTTCGGTCAGGTAAAACGTATCCGTCAGCTTTAAGGCGTCTTCGAGCAGCTCCCTGTCATAACCTTCGGCACCGACTTTCAGCAGGCCGCAGTTCACCAGAATGCGGAAGAACACCCAGTTACAGTCCGGTATCTGCCGTTGGTTTATAAAAGAGAGCCACCTGGAAAAATTCCTCCTGGCCCTGGAATCCAGAGGCTCCCACACTATGTCGGGAATCAGAAGTAATGCATACCCGAAAACCGCCATTTCGACCAACAGCTGATCGTAATCGCCGGGAACTCCCCAGAACTCAGGGTGTTCCGGGTCGACCCCGTTGCGTATACCCCTGGCTATAAACTCGCTATAGTCGAAACCGCCGCTGCTTTGGGACCCGGCGGTTTCATTCAGATTGCGGTTTCGTCCCGCCAGGTACGGAACGAGTCCCCACAGCAGCCGTGCGAATCCTTCCAGCTGTACCGCTGTCGCACTGAAGGTCGCTCCCGACGGTCCTGCGTCAATCCGCGCGTATCCCCGGCTTGCATGTGCAAGATAAGGTTCGACAGTATCCAGGAGGGCTTGTTCCAGATCCCGGATGTCCTTGACCGGATTGTTCTTGAGTTTTTCATAGTACATGCAGCTATCCCTTTATTCCGCTTCCCACAACACCCTGGACGATGTACTTCTGGGCGAAAATAAAAATTACCACTACAGGAATAATTGCTATCAGAGAAGCAGCCATCTGGGGCCCGTAATACACATCGTATTCCGAAATAAAGTCCGCCAGCCCTAATGGCAGGGTCTTCCGCTCCTTGGAAATGATATAGATCAAGGCGGTAAAAAGATCGTTCCACCAGTAGCGAAACGACAGTATTGTCAGGGTCGCAATTACCGGTTTGGAAAGCGGGAGAACAATCTTCGAATAAATGTAGAAGTGATTCGCCCCGTTTATCTTGGCCGCTTCAATATAAGAATCGGGTATGGTCATAAAAAATTGCCTGACCAGAAAAGTACCGAAGGCCGTAAAAGACGACACCAGGATGAGCGCCAGATGTGTATCGTACAGATTAAGATTCCTGATAATGATAAACTGCGGAATGATGTAAACCTGAAAAGGTATCATTATGGAGGAGACGTACAGCATAAAAACAAAGCCGCGCCCCGGCCATTTCAATTTGGAGAGAGCATACCCCGCTGTCGTCGCTGTCACCAGCTGGAGTGCGGTAATGGAAAAGGTAATTTTAAACGAATTCAGAATATAGGTAGGAAAATTCTCCATCAACGCCTGAAAATTCTTTAATGTGGTGTTTTTCGGAATCAGTGAAATCGGGTAAGAGAAGATCTCCTTTTCTGTTTTAAAGGACGATGAAATAATGAGTACCAGGGGGAATAAAATCAAATAACAGAATAAAATCACAAAAAAATAGCGCAGTACATCTTTAGATATTTCCTTCCATTGCCTTGTGCTCATCTTAAACGATATCATAGGTCACCCAGCTCCGCTGAAATCTGTATTGAATAATCGTGATTGCAAGTATTATCAGAAACAGGATAACCGATTCGGCCGCACCGTAACCGATCTGCCAGAACAGAAAACCATTCTGATAAATATCAAATGCAAGAACACGTGTGGAATCAGCGGGCCCGCCGCCGTACTGCCCGCCGGTCATGATGAAAACATGATCGAACATCTTGAACGCGTTTATCAATGCGATTACCAGACTGAAAAAGATAACAGGACTGAGACCCGGTATAGTAACGTTTATCAGTTTCTGAAAATCCGAAGCGCCGTCGATATCCGCCACTTCGTATAAGGCGGGATTAATCGTCTGGAGGCCGCTCAGGAAAATAATCATGTAGTATCCGAAAGACTGCCAGACAAATACAATGATTATGGTCATAAGGGCCGTGCTTTTATCCGCCAGCCAGGGAACCGGTTTCAGATTCAGGGACATTAGAAAATTATTAGCCGGACCGGCCGTGGGATGGAATATAAAAAGAAAGGCCATACACACCGCCACGCTGGAGAGAACGACGGGAAGAAAGAGTATGGAACGAAAGATTACCTTCCCGATTAATTTCTTATTCAAAATGAGAGCAAAACAAAATCCCAGAAATAACTGAAAAATTACCGATGATGCAACGAAAGTCAGCGTTACAGTTATGGCTTTCCAGAACTTTGCATTTGAAAAAATCAGCGCGTAATTACGGAGTCCTGTAAACTGCATCTTTTCAAGGGAACCGGAATAGTTCGTGAAGGAAACCAGAAAGGACGAGAGAATCGGCAGAAGTATAAAGAGGACGAATCCCGCAAAACTCGGCAGCAGAAAGAGAATGGCAGTATTTGTTTCGTTGTTAAGCTGTTTTGCCCGTTTCATAATGCAAGTTCCTTGTTGAATGAAATATGTGAGAGGAAGACGAAATGCTCCCTCTCACCGGGACAACTACTGAATCTGTTTCGCGACCTGTTCCAGTCTCTTGACCAGAAGTGCTCTTAACTCGGAAGCAGACATATCGGAAGATGCAAGATACTCTTCCATAACGGCTGCCAGTTCGCTTTCCACAGCAGAGCCGTACTTATTATAGAACTGCGGATTGACGGTCTTGGTTTCGGTGTAATACTTCACTGCCGTTTCATCAGGAAGTATCCTGGCAAGCTCCGATTTAACTTCGTCGGTAATGTAGGCCGGCAGCAAACCGTTGCCTGCTACGATCTTGGCACCTTCCGGACCGCCCATCCAGGAGATAAACTTGAACATGGCTTCTTTTTTATCAGACTTGGAGTGTATATGGCTGAATGTCGGATTACCGAATGTTCTATATGTAGACTCATCACAGGGCAACCTGGTCAGGGAATAATCACTCCATTCATATCCTTCCAGGAGATCATCGTCGCGGCCGCTCAGCATGTGCCCGGGAAACCATGAGCCGATCAGCAGCATGCCGGTTTCTCCGTTGTAAAACGGTTTTGAATAATGAGTCTTGGTAACCTTCGTTTCCGTCAAAGACATAATAAGACCTCGTTCTTCAAGTTCCTTTCGATACAGATATGAATTGATCAGGCTGTCGTTGATATCAACCTTCCCTTTCGCGTCAATAAACTGGATACCGTTCTGCAAAGCCGGGATAACATTCGATGAGCCCCAGGTGTACATAAAGCTTCCGTAGGGAAGGTCAGGCAAAGCTTCCTTAAGCTCGGCGGATACTTCGATGAATTTATTCCAGTCCCATTCACCTTTTTCAACATAGGTATCCGGAGTCGGAACGCCCGCCTTGTCGAAGATAACTTTATTGTAATAGCAGTACCATGACGCGCCTCTGAAAGGGATTGCCAGGGTCTTGCCGTCGATCGAGATCGCTTCCTTGTAATCCGATACCTCTTCGAGGTCGAAGCCGAACTCGGCGGCCAGGTCATCCACCGGAGCGATATACCCGTTATTGTAATGTGCAAAGATATCCGTCGACCGTTTTTGCATATACCCGTCCATCTTCGCACCGCCGGCAAGCAATGTTGATATCTGGGCCTCGTACTCGTTCAGAGAAACCCATTTGGCATCCACAAAAACTTCGTCCTGGGAATTGTTGAACTCTTCAATAATCGGCGGATAGGCCGGGTCGTCCCACAGGTAGAAAATGACAGTAGTCGGCCCCTCATCTACAGGAGCTGCCTTCTCTCCTCCGCCACCGGCGACCAAAGCCGCTGCACAGATAAGAAACAACAGAGCAACTACAAGATGTTTCTTCAGCATAGAATCCTCCTTATTTGTAATTAAATCGTATGCTATAATCAGGAAACCCCATCCCCGGGTATCTGTCAAATTTGATTTAGGTAAATAACATTGATTTTCGTAGTGAAGTGCTTTACTTTTCCAACAATCGTTTTGATATTGTTATGAGCACATCTAAAAACTACCACGTTTTAGAGATGCCCTTATATTTTAGTTAGTGTCCCAAACCGTGGGGATATTTTACGAATACGCATAGGCCGGAAGATACTCTGCCGTAATCTTCATGGGAGTCACAATGCTGCGCAGCCATATCATTCTGTCGCTGGAAGACATCCGACACATTCTGCTGAAGAACCGCCGCCGGGTGAACAGTGTTTTCATCTCACTTTTGATCCGCTGTGCAAGAATCCCCGCTCGTTCTGCATGGGTTATGGTGTTGTCTCCCTGCTTCGCTATCCGATAAGGTTTGCAGTAATTATGATACAAGCGGTAGATGGCAAGTCGCTCCATGCAGTTGGACGCATTGCGGGCAAACCGGACTGTCTCCCGGGTATGATCTGCACTGTCCTTTCGTATTTCCCGGTCAAGATAATTGACACTGAATAGATCATTCCGCAGTGTCCGGGGTAATTTTGAGCTGATTCGCCGGTGGTGTATGCGCTTTTGGTCTTCGGCAGTAAGATCACGATACACTTTAGCATACTGCAGATGCTCATCAGTAAAGAGCTGAACACTGGAACAGGCACTTTGCTCCTGCAAATCGAGACATACACGCACTAACTCCTGGAATGATCGATAAATACTTCTCCGATGCAGGTTGAACCTGGCCTGCATTTGTATGTTTCGTTTTTTCTGATACTCGGTCATGCGTCCCTTTCTCCGCAAATGGGCATAGTCCAAGGAGAACCAGAACTGGGATTCCTTTCCAACCAGAAGGTTTATATTATTGGGAAAGTACTGGGACAGAACAAAGCTTTCAAATCCGTCGGCTGCCAGATCTTCGGTTAAATGGAGTTCTGCAGACAAGGAGGCGTGGATGGCGATTGCCTGCCGTGCAAGCCTGCTGATGCGGTTGGTGATTGTTGTCGGCGAGACCTTCAGAATGCGCGCGGTATCCCGGATTCCGGAGGAGGTAAAGAGATGGGAAAAGATTGTTCGGTAGGGAAGTTTTCTCTTTGCAAAAAAATCGATGCTGAAGGTTTGGGAAGAGAAGCCTGCACCGCAGTGTTTGCAGTGGAAACGCTGGATTTTTCCAAAGAGGCGGGATTGGTAGCTGCCGTTTTTTACATACCAACCGGTGACAGATTGGTCGGAAGGGTGATTCTGACAGTCCCTGTTGGGACAAAATGGGGGACGAAACATGCTTGCAACTCCTTTTTTTCGCAGATCTACTGGTAAATACCAGCGATACAAGGAGTTTGCTTCAAATCATCCCCACGGTTTGGGACACTAGTTATATTTTACAGAATTATCGGTGTCTCAGTTTGTATTGATTTGGAGTCAAGCCGGTTTTTTTCTTGAACAAGGTAAAAAAATAGCTGTAGTTGCTGTACCCGGCCAGCTTGTAGATCTTTTTTATGGGATGCCGTGTTTCCTTCAGCTGCCTCTTACAAAAATCAAGACGCTTGCTGTTGATATACTCCATAATCGATACATCAAAGACATTCCGGAATGTATAGCGAATATAGTGGGTGGAAAATCCCATTATATCCGCGATGCCTTCGGAACAGAGATTGACATCCGTGTAGTTGTCGTCGATATATTGCCGGGCCTTCTCAGCCAGTTGCAGAGCCTTATTACTCTGTTTCGTCTGGAAATTATCGATAAGAAGCGTGTATATTTCGAGAAATTTATTCTGAATTTGTTCAAGCGTTTCAAATGATTCGATCTCATCGATCAATCCAGCGAGGTTTATATACGCCTGTACCAGACTTTCCTTTACCTCTTCGATGACCTTTCTTGTTTTGTATGTCATGAACTGAACCAGATAGGTAAAATCTTCGTAGTTATATTCACGTACTTCCGAAAACACGCAGTTTAGTATCTTCTCGACTTCAGATATTCTTCCGAGCTTCACTTCGTTGAACATCTTGTCGATCTCCTTTTCAGGGAGCAGATAGTTTTTTTTATCGCGGGCAGCTATTTCCCTTACATGGATACATGCGTTGTGGCCGAAACGAAACCTATACTGGGAGGCCTGGAACGTACGCTTGTATTCCGAATGAAACTCATCAATATCCGTGAAAACATTACTCAGTGCGATCGTTATCGTATATCCGAGCTGCACCCTGATACCTTCTTTTAATGATGCGAAGAGTTCCCTGATAGTTTCATTACAAGTTCCGGTATCATGCGTAAATGTATTCAGGTTACAGACGATACATGCCTGATCGGTTCGTATATGCAAAAAATAATGGTTGAAAGGCAGATAATGAGAAATCAATTCATGTATGATGTTGAACAATCTGGTGACTTCTTCGGCATTCAGAGCTACTATAATGTTCTTGTAATCGTCCAGGCGAACAACAGAGAGCATATACGGACCCGTATCGAGTTCGCTTTTGATAAACTCCGTGTGGCTCTCAAGCTCACCTAAATCCAGTTCTCCCAACAGCAGATTCTTGAATACCTCCTTTTTATTAAATTCCCTGAAATCTTCCAGATAATGATCCGCGTCTTCAACCCTCTTGGCGATCTGCTTGAAAATGCGATCCAGCTCCTGCAGTTCTCCTGGTTTTTTTCGGTAGTCGGTGAGGTCGGATTCCTTATACTTTTCCTTCAATAATAATGAATAATGAAACAAACGGCTGATGGGAGAATAGATGTTTCGTGAGCTGACATACGCAAGCAGTACAGCAAGACTTGCAAGCAGCAGAAAGACTATTACCGCAGCGTTTAAAAAATCGTTTAAATCAGCAAAAATAGTATCATAGGGCGTTATGTTGATAAAATGCCACTCCCATGTGGGATGGGTAATATATGACACAAGATGCTTGGTTTCGCCGATCGTATCGATAAAGACCCCCTCGCTCTGATCGGATTCGAGGATCCTTTTCGCATAGGAATAACCGGAATAATCTGAACCGAACTCCTTTTGGTCAGGATGAGTTAGAACCGTGCCGACGTTGTCAATAACAAGCAATTCTCCGCTCGTATTCAAACCTGCCCCCAGAAAGTATTCCCGTATCCTCCTTTCGCTGATATTTACAATCAGGGCGCCGTTGATCGTCTTTGCAGACCCGGGAATATCTCCTACGATTATGGAAAAGACGTTTTCCTCCATAATCTCTTCCCGCCCAGTACTGAAGATATTGTTATTCATTCGGTACGTAATCTTCCGGGGAATGTATTTATAAACTCCGTACTCTCGTATATTGTAAATAATCAGCGGCAGGGTGAAATCACTGCAGTCATCCGCTTCATACCCGTTGATGGTGGAATAAAACTGGCCGGATTGATTATTGAAAATATAGATTGAATGAAGCAGATAATAGGAAGTCATAACAGAATCAAGCCGATCGAGCCCTTTGGAAATGCTCATCCTGTCTATACTCTCGGAATGGATCAGAGTGGCGATCGTCTCTTCGCTTTTTATTTGACGAAAGGAGGGGATGATCCAGGCATGAAGCGAATTGAAGATTAGCTCCGTCTGGTTCAGAAGGTCGATGGATTTATTGTGGATCTCTCTGGTGGTTAAATTCTTGAATGAATAATAGAGTGCCGTTACCGTCAGAACAAGAATAAAAAACGAGATGATTACGTTGAAGGAAAAGATTTTCAGGAATGTCTTCTTTTTATAACGTGTCCTGGAAGGTTTGAGAATATCCAGTAGCGTTTTTCTCTTATGCTTTTCCGCGGTATTTCCCTGTGTCTCGGCTTGTGTCCCATTCATGAATTGATTTATGATATGGCATTCCAAATGCCCTATCAAGCAACTTTTTGAAAGAAATGATTGGAAACTGAATTTCAGACTGAGCAAAGCCAGCAAATGGACGATTCATCGGGCGATGGCACTCTTTCCAGTCCAGGAGAAGAATATGAGTCTTATTGAAAATGGACGTTTAAACAGCAGTTTTATTTGGCTGAACGAATCAGAATATCGAATAGATGGTGAAAGTCTGATCATGATTACACAGCCGGAAACCGATTTCTGGCAGCGGACCCACTACGGCTTTCGGCGGGACAATGGTCATTGTCTTCTTGCCAACGAATCAAAGGATTTCTGTATGAGTGTCAAAACGGAATACCATGCCGCGGCACAATATGATCAGGCCGGTTTATTTGTAAGAATCGACAGTGAGAACTGGATAAAAACGTCTACCGAATACGAGTCAGAAATGCATTCAAGGCTGGGTTCTGTTGTCACAAACAACGGATACTCCGATTGGGCAAGCATTGATGTTGAAGGGCCGGTTAATGAGATGTGGTACAGGATTCAGAGCAAAAATGCTCTGCAGGATTATCTTATTGAGTATTCACCGGATGGAAAACTGTGGAAACAGTTGCGTATAACCCA
Source organism: Marispirochaeta sp. (assembly GCF_963668165.1). Classification (NCBI taxonomy): domain Bacteria; kingdom Pseudomonadati; phylum Spirochaetota; class Spirochaetia; order Spirochaetales; family Spirochaetaceae; genus Marispirochaeta; species Marispirochaeta sp. The sequence goes on from NZ_OY764213.1 coordinate 169,705, forward strand.
TTTGCTGAACGAAATCGATATGGTCAAAATAGGAATATATGCCTGCAGCCCGATGAAAAGCAGCTTTGAAGCAAAGTATACCCGCTTTGAAATTACCGAATCCCAGTGGAGTGCCTAGCCATAGCTCCTGTACAGTTCCGGATAATGCAGAATCATATCGGCAATCCGGACCGGCAGGTTCGTTCTCATGCTTTCGTTGGCCGCAATGCCGGTCAGGATTGATTTTACGCCCTGGACATGATCGGCAGCGCATCCCAGAGGATCGTCCTTTACACCGACAAATATGTCCCTCAGCAGCCTGTCATCACCGCCTCCATGGCCTCCTTCGTCCTCTGATTCAACAGGGACTTCGTAGGGTTCTTCCCAATGCGGGTGGACGGTGATCCTGACGGATTCTTTATTGTGGAAGCCTTCCTGCTCCCGGATGTCGACCCGGTTCGGATCCATGTCGTCGCCGGAGATGTACGCGTTTTCAACGACTTCGAACTCAAGCCGTCCGCGGGTTCCGTTAAAATTGATCCTGTACCCCTCCCAGGGAGAGTAGGCTGTCAGATGGTAGGACATAACGACCTTGTTTCTGTAGGTAACGACCACGGCCACATCATCCTCGATGGAGATTCCCTGGCTGAAAACGCTCTGGTCTCTCTGGTAGCCGTCTTCTGCTTCCGCCTTTAAGTACAGCTCGTTGTTCCGGTCCTGGCGCTTCAGATTAAGGGCGAAAGGGTCGGCAACCGAATCATCCGTTCCCCGGCTGTAGAACTGCCTGACCCCGCGGCTTTCGGCGTTCTCCTTGCCGTAGAAAACCAGGCCGCCATCTGCAAAAACCTGAGCGGGGCTGCTCTTCAGCCACCAGTTCATAAGGTCAAAGTGGTGGGTCGATTTATGCACCATCAACCCCCCGGAGTTCTTTTTATCCCGGTGCCATCTGCGAAAATAGTCTGCGCCGTGGCTGGTATCGAGCAGCCATTCAAAATGAACCGACTTGATCTCTCCAACAACGGATTTCTGCAGCAGTTCCTTTACTTTTGCGTTCCGTGGAGCGTATCTGTAATTAAAGGTCACCCTCAGCTGCTTTCCTGTTTCCCTGATTACCTGGAAAATCTTCTCTGCCTTTTCACAGTCGATGGTCATGGGTTTCTCGCTGATACCATCGCATCCGGCTTTCATTGCCCTGACAATATAGTCATGATGGGTCCGGTCCATGGACGTGACGATGACTGCATGCGGTTTCTGTTCCTGAATCATTTTTTCAAATTCGAAAGGATTATACCGGGGAATGCTTTTTATTCCGTAGCTCTGCTGAAGGTAGGATTCCACATAGTTCATTCTGATCGAATTACTGTCGCAGATTCCCTTCAGCTCGCCGTATTCTTTGTACTTTCCGAAAAGGGCATCAATATACATAAAAGAACGGCTTCCTGTTCCTACAAGGCAATAACTTTTCTTTTCCACACATGTCCCCGCTGTCTTGATATGTGGAAAATTTTACAGGACAAGATGAAATCTTACTGTGCAGTTTGTTTGTACTTTTTTATCATTTTCGCTCATGTTCCCTGATCTGATCAATGGAAAGGGGATGCCGGGTGGACCGGCAGAGCTTTTTGAATTGCAGCGGAGACATGCTGTTGTATTTCCTGAATGCCCGGGAAAAGGAGCTCTGGTTATTGTAACCGCATTCCATGGAAATTTCTATCATGGACATGGTTCCGTGCTGAATCAGCTCCCGGGCCCGGTTCATGCGGCATTCCTCAAATACTTTGCAGGGACCCTCGCCCCTTGTCCTGATAAATATTTTCCTGAGCTGGCTGACGCTGTATCCCATTTTTTCTGCGGTTTCCTGAATGCCGACCCCTTCATTCATATACGTACAGTACCAGGCAATAGAGGCCCGGACGGTCTGTTTGTTGTGGTCCCAGGGTATGTTTTCCAGAAGGAATTCAGTGTTATGAAGAAAAATCAGACAGAGCTGCCGGCAGCAGATTTCGTACTGCAGATTGCTGGTGTAATTTGGAGAGTACACCAGGGGCATCATTTTTTGGGCCATATCCGCAATGGTTTTCAGGGTCTGCTGATCAAGTCTGGTAGAGACAGTGGTTCTTCCCTTGAATATGCAGGACAGGGATTCCGGAACTTCAGAGAAATGAAAGACGGCAATTTCGGAAGGTTCCTTTTCCAGGGATGTCCATCCATGGGCTGAATCCGGGGTTGAAATCCAGAAATTGGGATCGTTGTCATACTCCCGCACTGTTTTCCCCAGTTTCTGCAGACGATTCTTTCCCGAAAGGGTGCACTGAAACTCCCAGTATCCCCGGGTATTTATGCTGATCGGTTTTTTCCTGTAGTCCCGTATTCCGTAATTGCAGTAAACAAGGGGCATGAAAAGTTCCTTTCCAATACTAAAGCCGACAGTGTTCCCGGATAGTATCTGCTTATGCGGGGGATCGTATCTGTCAAATTATACCAGACTTATGGTCTTTCCTGTGAGCGAAAATGCTAAAAAAATAGATTGTTTGTGCAAACCGCCCAATTCTGTTTCATAGTAACCTGTGCTGAGATCTTTATAATCAGTTTGTAAATAAAACTATGACTTTCGAAGCCGTACTTTATGGAGTTAAAAATACCAGATGAAAAAAGCAGTTCATGAGAATCTTACATCCTATGTTTTTCTCGCTCCCTGGCTGATCGGATTTTTTGCGCTGACACTCTACCCCATGTTTTATTCCCTCTTCCTCTCTTTTACGCAGTACAACCTGAGCCAGCCGCCCCAATGGATCGGCCTGCGGAATTTCATTGTCATGTTCGGAGGAAACGATCAGTTCCGGGGAGATGAGCGTTTTCTGAATTCCGTCATGGTTACCTTTAACTTTGTTTTTGTTTCTGTACCTTTAAAGCTGGTTTTCGCCCTTATGGTCGCCATGCTCATGAACAAAAAGCTGAAACTGATCCCGCTGTACCGGGCTCTGTTCTATATTCCCACCCTGCTGGGCGGTTCGGTGGCCATTGCGGTTCTGTGGAGACGGATTTTCGCCGCCGACGGTCTTCTTAATCTGATTCTGGGAAACGTCTTCGGCATGAAAGATCTGCCGGCCTGGATTTCCAATCCAAAGTATTCCCTTATGACCCTGATTCTGCTGGCCATATGGCAGTTCGGATCTCCCATGATTATCTTTCTGGCCGGACTGCAGCAGATTCCCAAAGAGTACTATGAAGCCTCCGACGTAGACGGTGCAGGCAAGATTCGCCAGTTTTTTGTGATTACCCTCCCGGGGCTGTCGCCGATTATCTTCTTTAATTTTGTTATGCAGATGGTCAGCGCTTTTCAGTCCTTTACCCAGGCATTCATTGTATCCGGAGGATCGGGCGGCCCGCTGGATTCGACAATGTTCTACAGCCTGTATCTGTATATCAAGGGATTCGGATTTTCGGAAATGGGATACGCCGCCGCCATGGCCTGGGGTCTTCTGGTTATGATCGCGGTCCTGACCGCAGCCGCCTTTAAGATTTCAGGAACTCTGGTTACCTACGGAAGCGGAGAATAAGCTGCATGAGCCTTAAAAAAGCATCGAAATGGAACAGATTTCTTACAAATATTTTTGTCATTTCCCTGGGAATCGGGATGCTTTATCCGATTCTCTGGCTGATCGGCGCATCCTTCAAGCCCAGTAATATGATTTTTACAGACCCTGGAATTATGCCCGAAAGCTTTACCCTGGAAAATTACGGCAAAGGCTGGCAGGGCATCGGGATTGTAGGCTTTGGTACCTTTTTTCTGAACAGTTTCATTATTTGTATTATGAGCAGTGCAGGCAATGTCATGTTCTGTTCTTTAACAGCCTATGCCTTTGCCAGGCTGAAGTTCGTGGGAAAAAGGCTGTGGTTCGCTCTGATGATGATGACACTGATGCTTCCGGCCCATGTGACGATTATTCCCCGGTACATCATGTTCCGGACCTTTGGCTGGATCAATACTTTTCTGCCGATTATCGTGCCCAAGTTCTTTGCTACCGACGCCTTTTTCATTTTTCTTCTGGTCCAGTTTATCAGGGGACTTCCGAAGGATATAGATGAATCGGCCACGATCGACGGCTGCAGCAAGTTCGGAATTTACATCAGGATCATCCTGCCTTTGACGGTACCGGCGCTGATTACAACCATTCTGTTTTCTTTTCTCTGGACCTGGGATGATTTTTTTAATCAGCTGCTGTATCTGACGTCGCCGGATAAATACACCGTTCCCATGGGACTGAGACTCTTTCTGGATGCTTCAGGCATGTCATCCTGGGGACCGATGTTCGCCATGTCGGCGCTTTCGCTGGTACCGGCGTTCATTCTCTTCTTCTCACTGCAGAAGTACTTTGTGAGGGGAATCGCAACTACAGGAATCAAGGGATAGAAATATCCTTAAAAAAATGGAGGAATTATGAAAAAGACAATGTTGGCTTTGCTCCTTTCCCTGACAGGACTGGCAATGATTTTTGCCGGAGGGACTAAGGAAGGCACGGCGGCAGACGACGGTTCTACCGTAATCCGCTGGGCCTACTGGGGCAGCGGAGAGAGGGTAACGATCAGCCAGGAAGCGATTGATCTGTATGAATCCCGCAATCCGGAAATCCGGGTGAATCCCGAGGTCTCCGGAGGGGCCGGAGACCATTTTGTGAAGGTTGATACCCAGCTTGCCGGAGGAAACGGTCCCGATATCATTCAGATGGGAGGAAATATCTACGATTATGCGGATGTTCTTCTGCCCCTGGATAAGTATGCCGGTACTATTCTGAATGTGGAGGTTATCGATCCCAGTGCGGTGGCATCCGGTACCATCAATGGAAAACTGTTGGGCGTCTCCACCGGGGTTACCATGCCTTCTCTGGTGTACAACAAAACGATGATCAAGAAAGCCGGGGCTCCCCTTCCCCCGAAATCCATGACCTACGCGGAGTTCCGGGATTACCTGGTAATGCTGAAAGACAGACTTCCCGCGGGGGTGTATCCCATGCAGGATATCGGTGTAATGTCCAGCAACTCCACTCCCTTCGGTTACTGGACCCGCTATAACGGAACCCCTTTATACAACGCGAAAACCAACACCACATCCGTAACTGCCGCCGCGGCCAGGAAATATCTGGAACTTTTTAAAGATTTCCGCGATAATGGTTTAATACCCCCCGCCGATATTGCCTCCGGCTATGCCGAGGGCAATGCTGATTCTTCGGCCCTGATCGCCGGCAAGGTAGCAATTGCCTATCTGTTTACGAACCAGCTGAGCGGATACCAGGCCGCCACTACCGATAAACTGGACCTGATAGAGTTTCCCGGTGCTGCCGAAACTAAAGCCCTCTGGCAGGCGCCCAGTCAATTTTATACAGTAAACAAGGACTCCAGTCATCCGGAGGAAACCGTCAAGTTCATCAACTTCCTGGTTAATGATCCCGGCGCGGCCCGCATTCTGGGCAGTAATCGCGGAGCCTCTGCCAGTGCCCGTGCCGCCGGATCCAGTTCAGAGAGCGACCAGACCGTTCTGGACTACATGTCCGTGGCAGCCCCCCACTCTTCCCCGGAAACTGACCATGTTCCCAACGATACTGAATTTAACAGCACTCTGTTTCTGATCTACCAGAGAGTGGCTTTCGGCCAGATCAGCCCTGCCGAAGGCGGTGGGCAGATTCATGATCTTCTGCTCAGAATGATTGAAAAGTAATTAATGTTCAGGGGCAGATTTTTCTCTGCCCCTGAAACCTGATGCAACGGAAAGAACATGATACACAGACAGGATCTTCAGATCAGGGACCCTTTTATTCTCCCTGCGTCTTCTGAACAGCGCTATTACCTTTTTGGAACAACAGACAAGGATCCCTGGAACAGGAAGGGTGTCGGATTTAACGCATACTACAGTTCCGATCTGGAACACTTCGAAGGCCCTTTTCAGGTGTTTTCGCCTTCTGACGGATTCTGGGGGACTCACGATTTCTGGGCGCCGGAGCCTCATATATACAGGGGCCGGTATTATCTTTTGGCCACCTTTACATCCGAAAAACACCGCAGAGGAACCCAGATCCTTTCGTCCGCTTCTATCCTGGGGCCCTACGAACCTCTTGTAAACACCGCTATTACACCGGAAGAATGGGAGTGCCTTGACGGCACCCTGCATGTGGATGATGCAGGAACAGCCTGGATGATCTTCTGTCATGAGTGGGTCCAGATCAATGACGGTGCAATCTGTGCGATGTCCCTGAGTCCTGATCTGATCCGCGCCGCGGGAGTTCCCCGTCTGCTGTTTCGCTCTTCGGCGGCACCCTGGTCCCGCCCTCAGGAGCGGCGGGACGGTTCTGGAATCCGGGATGCCCGGGTAACAGACGGCCCCTTTCTGCACCGTCAGCAGGACGGGCAGCTGGTCATGCTCTGGTCCAGCCTGGGAGAACAGGGTTATGCAATGGGCTGCGCGGTCTCCGAAAGCGGATCTGTGACCGGTCCATGGCGGCAAAACCCGGAACCGCTGGTGATACGGGACGGCGGACATGGTATGGTATTCAGGGATTTTTCCGGACGGCTGCAGATGACCTGGCATACACCGAATACGACCCCCTATGAGCGTTTTGTGTATCATGAAGTCAGGGAGTCCCCGGAAGGATTGATTCTGACTGACCCGACAGAGGAATTATGAGCCCGATAGACAGAGAAACCCTGGTCCGCAGACACAATCCAGAATTTACAGACTGGAATCCCCGGAGTCCCCTTTCCGTAGGCAACGGCGACTTTTCCTTTACCACCGATTTTACGGGTCTCCAGACCTGCACCGGCGATCCCCCCGGCGCTATTCCCCGCTGTACCATGAGCCAGCGGGGTTTTCACAGCTACCCCGGGGCTCCGGCGGATTACAGTACCCTGCGCCTGAAGGAGTACACTTGCGGCAAACGGACCGTCGCCTATATGACCGACTCCGAAGGACAGGAGGATCTTTTTACCGGTCTTCGGGTAAATCCCCACCGCTTTCATCTGGGCAAGATCGGTCTGTATCTGGCGGATGTTCCCGATAACCCGGATAATCCGGAAGGTCCGTCTGCCGCGAACCTGCTGAAAGAACATATCAGCAATATCCGGCAAAAGCTGGACCTCTGGACAGGAGAGCTGAGCAGCCGATTCGACTTTGACGGACAAGAGGTTTCCGTAACAACGGTCTGCCACCTGGACCTGCCTCTGCTGGCGATCAGGATAGAAAGCCCGTTGCTGGAGACAGGAAAAATCGGGCTTGACCTGCGATTCCCCTACGCTTCCCATGAAATGGGCGGCGCGGACTGGGACTGTGATGGTGCCCATACTTCCAGCCTCAACAGGCTGAATCAGAACAGATTTCTGATCCGGCGAAATATGGACAGCTGCCGTTATTCTGCAGATCTTCAATTCTCCCACGGCCGAAAGATTGAGCTTCTTTCCCGGGAGCTTCATCACTGGAGTTTTACAGGCAGCGAACGCTGTATGGAATTCTCAATCCTTTTCTCTTTTGCTTCGGAGCACCGCGCAGCATTACCGGATTTTACGAATACCGCCGGAGACAGTGCCCGGCACTGGAAGAAATTCTGGAACGGAGGGGCAGCAATATCCTTCGAGGGGAGTTCGGACCCGCGGGCTCTGGAACTGGAGCGGCGGGTCATCCTGTCCCAGTATCTGCTGGCCATCCAGAGTCTGGGAACCCTTCCTCCCGCGGAAACGGGGCTGACCTGCAACAGCTGGTACGGGAAATACCATCTGGAGATGCACCCCTGGCATGCTCTCCACGGACTTGTGTGGAACCGGGCCGGCCTGGTGGAACAGAGCCTGTCCTGGTACAGCACCATTCTACCCGGGGCACAAACCCGGGCTAAAGAGCAGGGTTACAAAGGCGCCCGCTGGCCCAAGATGACAGATCCTTCGGGCAACGACAGTCCATCGCCCATCGGCTGTCTTCTGTGCTGGCAGCAGCCTCACCTGATCCTGTTTGCAGAACTGCTGTACCGACTCAAGCCCTCGCAAGAGCTCCTGCAAAAATACTCGGAACTGATCTTTGAAACAGCAGTCTTTATGGCCGACTATCTCCAATGGGATGAGCCGAACAAACGCTATGTACTGGGACCTCCGGTAATTCCGGCCCAGGAAAACCATTCCCCCGGAGAGACCTTGAATCCCCTCTTTGAGCTTGAATACTGGCGCTGGGGACTGAAAACAGCGATCCTGTGGAAAAAGCGGCTGAAGCAGGCGGTCCCGCGGAAGTGGAAGGCGGTCCTCGAAAAGCTCAGCGCTTGTCCAATAGATCCCGGGAATCCGGACAGGTACGCGGCCCACGAGCTGTGCAGCGACAGCTTCGGCCGTTTTGCAACCGACCATCCCTCCATGCTTCTGGCCTGCGGTTTTCTGCCTCCCCAGGCAACAGACCTCCGGATAATGCAGAATACCTGTGATACCGTATTGAAGTACTGGCGACAGGAAACCATGTGGGGCTGGGATTTCCCGGCCATAGCCATGACGCTTGCCAGGCTGGGACACCGAAAGAAGGCGGTGGAAGCTCTTCTGATGAAAAGTCCGAAAAACACCTATATGGAGAACGGACACAACCGGCAGGAAGGTCACGACGTCCTGCCTCTGTATCTTCCCGGCAACGGGGCCCTGCTTCTGGCAGTAGGGATGATGACGGCGGGCTGGGACGGCAGCAGCGGAGAGAACCCCGGATTTCCCGATGACGGAAGCTGGACTGTCCATTGGGAAGGACTGGCCCGGTATATCTGAAAGCCATATATCCATGATGGAGATATCGGCATAAAGGAAGCAGCCATGGATTTCCTTTTTTCTTTAGGTTTGGTTTTACATCGATGAAAAAGATAGTAAAATGCCAGCTAATGGCCGATAGAATAAGAAGTACTTTGATAAAAATGCATAATTCAAAATCGTTCAGATACTTCAAGGCACCCGCAGCAGATAGACTGCCCGCTTTTGTATATACACCAATCGCGTACCTGCTCCTTATATCTTTTATAGCGGGTATGATTTTAAGCTGCACCATAAATCACCAAATTCCGGAGAAAGTCTCATTCCTTGAACAGATGGAGCCGAACAGCGGGTTAAAAAATTCACCGGAAATTTCTGAAAAAATGCATTTCTGGCGGGAACAGAAACGGGGATCCAACGCTTTTTTGCATAATTATCGACCGGATTATTTTAAAGAGGCAAAAGCTGCCGGAATACAGTACCTGCGCTACGGACCCGATTTGCTTCCCTCCGATTCAAAAGACTTTCTGATCGGGGACCTTGATAATTTTACGCATATAAATCAAAAAGATCTGGCGACATTGCGAAGCATTCTGGATGATGCATATAACAACGGTATAGGAATCGTACTCACCATGTTCGAGCTTCCCGGTCACAGATACGGGAACCCGCGGGAAGTCGAAACAGATTGCCGTTTATGGCAGGATGAACAGTTCTGGTTTCAATCATTTGAATTCTGGAAGCAGCTTGCTGAGGCCCTTAAAGACCATCCTGCAATTGTCGCATACAACCCGATAAACGAACCTGTTGCCGCATATGCATATGGCTTTGAAGACCCGGGCAGAAGGTTTACAAGATGGCTGGACAACACACGGGGGACTACAGCAGATTTGAATCTCTTTAATAAACTGATGGTTACGTCAATCAGGGAGGCAGACAAGTTAACTCCGATTATGCTGGACGGATATTTCTGGGCGGATCCCAAAGGGCTGCCCTATATGGAAGCAATTGAGGATCCTAATATTCTTTATGCTTTTCACAATCCCGCCCCATGGATTTTTTCCTCCCTGGAAGGCAATAAAGGTAAATACAGTTACCCGGCGGCAATGCCGAAATACTGGAATGGGCCCGCCGTACCCTGGACATTAAATGATCTTGAAACGTTTCTGGATCCTGTTGTGCTGTTTATGGAGAAAAATCGAATACAGGATTATCAGATTGTCGCAAGTGAATTCTGGTGTAACAGGAGGATTCACGGCTGCGCGGAATATTTTAATGACCTGATATCTCTTTACAATAAAAATAACTGGCATTGGGGGTTTTGGCAATTCCGTGCGGATGGCAGTTATACCGGACTTGATTACGAGCTTGGCGATGCACCCGATTCAGGGCTTTATATTGTCAAATCACATAAAAAGGGAATAGACCCGGATAAGCTGAAAAGCCGTTCTCCTAATCCTGTTTGGAATGTTTTATCCGCCGCCTTAAAAGAGGAAGAAATCACAGACGCTGCTGATACCAGGACGTTACCGGTCCCTGCACTGGAAGAAGAGATCAACAGATTAATTACTGCACTCCACAATGAAGAGTGGATAGTACAGGATGCTGCAGCGTTGGATTTGGCTGAAATGGGATCAAAGGCTTACGGAGCCGTACCGCATTTACTGGTACTTCTGGAACATGAAGAATGGATTGTCAGAAGATCTTCCATCTACGCTCTTTCGAAAATCGGCGCTTTGCAGGATAGAATGATCAGAAATGCAATCAGGAAATTGAAAAAGGATCCTGAAGAACATGTACGAATCGAAGCAAATCTTGCTTTGGGTTTATTGAGGATTGATAAACGGGCGCAATAAAACCTGTTGGGGAAACAATTGGCTTTATGCGAGGCATGCCTGAACTATCACGCTCAAAAACAGGGGTAATGCTGCAGCAAAATACACCGCAAATTGCCAACCTTTTTCCGTTCTTTCTATTCCATCACCTCACTACTTCTGCAGTTTCTCAAGCTCCTCGCGCCAGTTATGCTGCTCTTTGAATCCAAGGATTTCCCGGGCTTTACGGTTGGAGAGGGGTGCCTCATCCCCGGGAAGGGGCCGTGTCAGGGGAACTCCAGGTGACCAGCGGGCGAGAAATTCCTCTGTAGGAAGCTCTGCGGTGATTGTGTCGTTTACAGCATTGAAAATCTGAAAACCCAGCCCGTCTTTTTCAAGACAGAGATGTACAATCTGCGCCAGATCCCGGGCATCCACATAGCTCCAGGCATTCCGCTTGCGCGAAGGCGGGTCCGCAAGGTAGCCAGGAAAGTTGCTGTATTCGTGGGGTTCGATCACATTCCCGATCCGCAGGGCATAGACATCCGCCTTGAACCTGGCAGCCAATCCCCGTGCGGTACGTTCATTAACCACCTTGGATAGTCCATAGCTGTCCATGGGATCGACATCGTACTCCTCATCCAGGGGGAAACTATGATAATCAGTATCTCCCTCGGCAAAACAGACGCCATAGGTCGTTTCGCTTGAAGCAATTACAACCTTGCGGATTCCAAGTTTCAAGGCTGCTTCGATTATATTATAGGTCCCGATTACGTTTACCCGATAGGTCTCGTTATCGGTGTTGATCAGGATTCTGGGAACCGCGGCAAAGTGGACTACCGCATCCACCGGTCCCGGAGCAGCACCCTCTTTCAGCCCGTCAAACCCGAAATGGGTAGTCATGGCATTAAAAACCTGCCCGCTGTCGGTTACATCGCCGATAAGCGTATGCACGTCGGGAGAATCCAGGGGTTTCAGATCAAAATTCAGTACCCGGTACCCCTTTTCCACCAGCCAGGGGATTACATGCTTACCGGCTTTTCCGGTTCCGCCGGTGAATAGTATTCGCTTTGTCATTCTGTCCTCCATTTTTATAGTTCCATTATGCGCCGTCCGGATTTGAAGACGCTGACCTTCCGTGTCGATTCGGAAATCGCCACCGCCAAAGCGGAACTGACCGCGGATATCCCCTGAGCAGCAGCATGCCGTGCGCCGAGACCCGAATGCATCTCATCGGCGGTCGGCTGGCCGGATAAATAGGTTCCTGCCGATTCAATTGTCCCGTCGCCGTTTATTATAAAGGCTCCGTCGATTCTTGCAAACTCCTTGACGGTCTCCTCGATACTCGGATCCAGGATATTCCGGTCCTCCCGGGGGTAGCCGTGAAAGGGATTGGCAATCATCTGCCGGGTATACTTTGTTACCCCCTCGTAATCCCCTACAACAAAAAGGGTTCCCACAGGTTTTCCCTCCCTGCCTTCAACCGCCAGCTGGGTTGCCACCTGCAGTACCCGTGTAAATGTAGACAATTCCAGGTCGTCCGGAAACCCTCCAGCCTGGGCCGTGTACGGAATATCCCCTTCCCTGTCCAGATGGGTGAGCCGTATTGAATCAAGAAATCCGGACCCCGGCTGTCCAAAAACATTCACAATTATATCATTCTGATTTACAACCTTTCTGCCAAGAAGATACATAAGGGTAAACTGGACATGGGCTGAACGCTTTACTCCCTTGAAGGGCATAACGACGGGATTATATTCGGCGATAAACCGGGGATCAAAGCGACCTTCACGGCTGGTAACAATGATTGCATCCGTCCCTTTAACAAGGGAACTAATAAAAGAATCATCGTCGATGGCATCGGAGTGCAGAATGAGCCTTGCTGATTCCACGGAATCCCGAATCCTGGCGGCTTCGCGAAAGATGAGTGTAGAAAGCCCCAGACGGTCATGATAAAAGGGGTCCGAGGCCTCCTGCTCCGGCTGTCCCAGCAGAGACAGAAAGTCGGCGGCACTGGCGGTAGAGATAAGCCGCCGCAGAAGCTCTTCATCCTGCAATACCGCCGCCATTTCGCTTAAGAGCTGAAGGTGTCTATCCCGGCCACCCGCCAGGAGCACCACCAGGCGGACAGGATTGTCCCGGTCACTGTCCCAGTCGACCCCTTCGGGGATTACAGCTATCGCCAGCCGGTTTTCTTTGATACCCGGAATAACCGCGTGAGGAACAGCAAGCAGAGGCCCCAGCCTGGTAGAAAGGGAAACCTCCCGTTTCTGCACCAGGGCCTCAATCTGACCGGTATCCATGCCTCCCAGATCAGCCGCAACGGCACCACAGAGCCGCCGCAGTACCTCGTCTTTATCCACAGGGCTGCCCGCGGAATAGAGAAAGATCGAGTCCGGGGACAGCATACGATTGAATATAGTCATTACATTTAATAATACCCCAGGGAGATGGACTGTCAAGAAATCATTCCATACAGGTAAAGATACGCAGTATCAGAGCAGGAGGAACCCGAAAACCCCGCTAACGACAATCAGAATGGCCGGATGTATGGAAAAAAACCTTAGTACGCCAAAGGCTATCACAGCGATAATAATCGGTCCCGGTGAATCAAATGCAACCCGCCCAATCGAATAAGCACTGTAAAAAATCAGAGCCACCAGAGCAGGTTTCAGCCCCAGCAGCGCGCCTTTAATCCACGGAGAATGGTAAAAACGGTCTGCTACTGCCCACAAAAGCAGCACAGCCATGACAGGGACCATCAGGACACCCACAGTGGCGACAATAGAGCCGGGAAGCCCTGCGACTCCGTAACCGATAAAGGTGGCAGAGTTAATTGCAATGGGCCCGGGAGTCAGCTGAGAGATGGCAATGAGATCCGCAAACTGATGGAGAGACATCCAGGCGTGAATCCGGACAACCTCTACCTCGATAAGGGGAATCGCCGCGTAGCCCCCGCCGAAACTGAAAGCCCCGATTTTACAAAAAGCGGCGAATAAGGAAAGAAGCTGCATTATTCTGCCCCCTTCCGTCTTCTGCGCAGAGACTCCCGCATGAGTCCGGCGATAACAGAGAGAACCACTACCTGGAAAGGGTTTATCCCGGTAAAAATGAGAAGAGCAAACCAGATTCCCGCAAGGATAAAAAGAAACCCGGATGGAGTTCTGCGCGCCACCCGTACCCCGGTCAATGCAATAAGGGCGACAACAGCTCCCCGGATTCCCCGGAAGGAGGCCATAACCTCAGGTAATTCAAAAAAACCGGAGAGATGCACTGCAATGAAAAGGATGATCAGGAACGAGGGCAAAGAGACCCCCAGGCAGGTGGCTGCCGCGCCTTTCCATCCGCCAATCTGACGCCCGATTAAGAGGGCTGTATTGACGGCAATAGGGCCAGGAGCTGATTGGGCCACCAGCAGTATGTGGTCGATCTCCGCCTTGCTCAGCAGCTTCGAGCTTGTAGAAACCTCATGCTCGATGATCGGCACCATCGCGTATCCGCCGCCGATGGTAAAGAGACCTATCCGGAAAAACTGCAGAAAGAGTCGTATAAGCATCACTGTTCTCCGTGAGTAAAAACGGGGCGTGCAGCAAGGGCCTGCCGGTACTCCTCCTCCGTCAAGCGTCCCCTCTCGAGCATTACATCTAAATAACGCTGCATATGGTTCCACCAGGAATCGGGAACCCTGCCCTCCCGGTACATACTGTAATACCGGCGTGGAGCAGGCAGAATTGAAGCCATCCAGACGGCCTCGTTTATGCTGATATCCATTGGGTCCTTGCCAAAAAAGTGCCGGGAGGCTTCGTTTATGCCGATTATACCGGGTCCGAACTCGACCAGGTTTATGTACAACTCCAGAATGCGTTCCTTGGATACCCGGGCGTCTCTTTCCAGCAGATACACAAGAAAGGCTTCATGAATCTTGCGGGATATTACCCTCTCCCGGTTCAGAAAAAGGTTTTTTATCAGCTGCATTGTCAGGGTACTTGCGCCGACTTCAATACCGCCTGAGCTGATATTCCGCTCCACCGCGTGGCGAAAGGTAAGCCAGTTTATACCGTCGTGGAAAAAGAAGTCACCGTCTTCGCAGGTCAGGACAGCAAGGGGAATCCACGGTGACATCTCTTCCAGGTAAATATAGTGGTAGGGCCAGTCCGCCGGAACCGCACCAGCCTCCTGCATTGCTCCGAGATTCTTCGGCTCCGGAGCACCATGTCTTTCCCAGGCCCGCAAGCGCTTTATCTGCCCTTCGGTAAGTTCAGAATTCTTACGCATCCAATCCAGCCCCGCAATCTTCGGTTCCGGGATATGGAGCCGCCTTGAGCTTCCGCTGCTTTCCAGAGTATGGAAAAAAGACCTCTTCAGTTTGTAAACATTCAGTTCCTCCGGTATGGATTCAACGGCGAAATCCTCCATGGACACCGCGGACCTCCAGTTCATCTCCCGAATCATGTCCAGAGGAACCTCCAGGTCCAGATTCCAGGAGATGTTCCCGGAAAGCTCCATTCGCGCAAAGGGTCCGGAAAGGCCCTCCGGCACTGCGGCAAGAATCTTTTGTGCCCGTGTCTCCGGTAGATGAAGCCGCAGATCGAGTCTTGCAGGCAGAGAGGCTTGAGGGAAAATGCCCCGCAATGCCGGTAGAAACTCCATGACAATACCGTTCAGAGTCAGCCTCCCCTTACGGAAGCGCAGCTCCCCCCAGGCGGAAGAGGGGTCCCTCAAGTGGGACTCCTGCATGGCAGCGATAATCCCGGGATTCGATGGGGTTGCTTTTCCCAGGATACGCGGCGGCGGAAGAGAGGCCTCAGGATCAAAAATCAGGTTAAAATCATAGATCAGAGCAAATCCGGATACCGCCTCCCCCCCCAGAGTCTGGTGGGAAATCGACAGATCTCTGCCCCGCAGGATGCCCTCAAGTTCAATAAGCCCTGGAACCGGGCTTACAAAACGCCCATCGAAATCGACGGAGCCGGAAACCAGGGGGTAATCGCCGGCATTGTCAAACAGTGCTGCCAATTGCCCTATATCTATATCGGATACGGAGATCTCCGCCTCTGCCCGCCGCCCCTCAAAACTCAGTACGGAGCCGAGTTTCGCGTTGTCTCCTTCCGCCTCAATCCGCAGGGACATGGGCGAATCTTCCAGCATAATCTGCAGATCAACTCTTCCCGGCAAAACACTCTCCACATTGTTGTTCCGACAGCGAAAAATCGTGTTGTACATAAAAAGCTGTTTAGGGAAAAGCCGGTGCTGCGTCACTTTTGTGCCGAGGTCCCAGAAGCGGCTAAAATCAAGGGACTTTCGGTCCCCCGGATCCCCCCTGCTGTCAGGCCCTGCCGCAGATCGGGGTTGAGCCTGATCGGAACCGGGATCGGGCTTTTCGGCATCCGGCGGACCGGGACTTGCTGCAGGTACCTCAACACTGCGACCTTTCGTCAGGAAGAGGAGACTTTCTACAGGGACAGGGCAGATTTCTACATCGTAAAAATCAGCGCTGCGTATCAGATCCTCTGTATCCGCACCTTTGGTAAGATATTTGATTATGTCTGCATCGATGAGCAGCCTGCCGGCTGCAAAGAGAGGCATACCGGGATCACCATCAACGGATACAACACGGACACCGGTAAAGCGCAGGCCCTTAAAGGGTACATACGCCGCAGAATCAGCTTTGATGGTCAAGCCGGCGCGGGACTCAAGACCTTGAGACAGCGAGGTGAATAAATCCGGAACAAGCCGGGAATTTACATAGTGCAGCCCTGCAGAAAAGAGAAGAATCAGCAGCAGAGAAGTCAGGAATAAAAAAATGATTTTAGGCTTCATGGGGTTTCTGTCGCCAAGTTTCGCACTATACCAACGCGAGGGTCAATAAGGAAAGCACCGTTGAAGCCCGGGACTCTGTCTGCGGATCAATCTATGGAGATTGAATGGTTCCATCCCGCCTACGTGTTTGTGTCCACATAGTCACTGTATTCTTACAAGGGTATTTTGCAGCTTCCTTCTCATTAATTTCGATACCAAAACCGGGTTGTCCATTTGCGTACACATACCCTTTCTTATACTCAGGCAGTCCAATAAACACATCCAGCAAAGCCCCCGGTCTACCTTCAAGATCCTGGATGATAAAATTGGGTGGTTCAGTACCCGACCATTCCTGGATTCCCAGATTCTGGGCAGCAAGGTCTAAATGAACGTTTGCTGCATGACCAATTGGAGAGACATCTCCAGGTCCATGCCATGCAGTGTTTATACCAAATTGCTCAGCAAAAACCTGTAATTTGCGTGCTGGTGTTAATCCACCTATCTGACTGATATGTATACGAATAAAATCAATGAGCTGTTCAGTAATCAGATACTTCCACTCACAGGGATTATTAAATAACTCTCCCATAGCAAGCGGTGTACTTGTGGCATAACGAAGCTTACGAAACCAATCGCCTTGTTCAAGTAAGATTGCATCTTCAAGAAAAAACAGTCTGAACGGTTCCAGATCCTTTGCCAGTTGAATGGCTTCCATCGGACGGATACGTCCATGTACGTCATGACATAGATTAATTTCATAGCCCAGTTTACTTCGAACGGTTTCAAACAATCGAATTGTTTCACGAATATAATGGTGTGAATCCAGATAGACTCCCTTTGGAGATCCTATAGGTGCAGTTTCTGGAGCCATACCATAAGCTCCCCCGTATCCCCCGGATTGGCATCGTATAGTTGTTATTCCCTGTTCCTGATAACGCCGTATATTATCGCATAGCTCCTCCATATCTTTACCGTCTGCATGCCGGTAAACAGGAACACCTTCTCTTGCTTTACCGCCAAATAAATCATAAACCGGCATTCCTGCAAGTTTACCTTTAATATCCCACAATGCCATATCAATTCCAGATATCGCGTTATTTTCAATAGGCCCATTGCGCCAGTAGGCGTTGTTGTTCATCAGCTGCCAGGTTTGCTCAATATTTGCAACATCTAATCCAACAACTAATGGTTTTAAATACTCCTCTACAAGAAGCTTAACAGCTAAATGGCGATAAGCAAACGTTGCACACCCTAATCCGTAAAGTTCCGGTTCCGATGTTTCAACTTTAACAACTACAAGGTTTATTCCCTCTGGAGCGGTCAGAATTACCTTTACATCACGTATAGTTACAGCCACCTTTGGGCTCCTTTTTCGAAAATGGATTATAATCTGGTAAGATGATCATCACTCTTTAATTATTTCTTCATATTTGATGTCATCTATTGCCTTCTGCAGATGCGTTCTCATTAAGCGTCGTGTGAGTGAGGGATCCCTTTTTTCCATTGCATCCAAAATCAATGAATGATAGTAGATACCATCTTTATATCCATATGATTCATTAAACCCTTCCAGGCTGGTTGTCTTCTGGTGCATAACCGAACTGAAAGCATTTTGAAGCAGTATATTACCGGTAGATTTGATAATCTCTTCATGAAACAACATATCGTAATGAACAAAATCCTTTGGATTGCCGATAGAGTCCTTCATTTGTATGAGATAGCGACGTAAATTTGAGAGATTCTTGTCACTTGCCAGCATTGCAGCATGATAACTGCTGTCTGTTTCCAGTACGATTCTGAATTCCAGCAGGGTTAGCATATCGACAACATCGAAGTGTGGTTCATGTCTGTTGAGCAAACGGTTTCTGGAAAAGTCGGTATCTCTGAGGTAAGTCCCTTTCCGCTTTACGCTTTCCATTGCTCCAACACCTACAAACTGATGGATTGCAGAACGTATGCTCGACCTGCTAACGCCGAGATGTTTTGTCAGGGTATTCTCGGAAGGGATTTTTTCTCCTATCTTCCAATTTCCATTGAGAATATTCTCGATAAAATAATCAATTACCCTTTCAGTTACATTTCGCTTGGCTACTTCAGGTTCAGCTATTTCTTTGTTCGAGAGCATTGTACTGCAATCCTCTTAATCCTTTATTTTAACGGCTTAAGTAACCACCATCTACAGGGATTATAACACCACTCAGATAATCGCTTGCTGCTGAAGCCAGAAAGATCGCCGGTCCTTTCATATCACCCGGTTCTCCCCAACGTCCAGCGGGAATACGGTTTGTTATCTCAGCATACCGTACTTTATCTTGTATCAATTTTTCATTCATTTCAGTCGCCATGTACCCTGGAGCAATCGCGTTGACATTTATTCCGAGTGAGGCCCAGTCGTTCCCCATGCATTTAGTCATCTGAGTTACCGCACCCTTAGCTGCCGTGTACGCAGGGACATTAATACCACCAAACCAGGAAACCATGGAAGTGATGTTAATAATTTTCCCTTTACCTTGTTTGATCATCTTTTGTGCACACAACTGATCAAGGATGAATACAGAGTTTAAATTTACATTAATTACCGTGTCCCAGTCCTGAATTGGAAAAAGGTCCGATCTGTGTCTGCGCTGTATGCCGGCTGCTGTTACCAGAATATCAACACGATCACCCAGATACCGCATAGACTCGTCAAACATTCGTTGTATTTCTTCCCGGTTTCCAAGATCACCTTTGACACCATACGCTTTATATCGCTGCCGACAAAATTTTTGAACAACATCATCCAACTGATCCGAACGAGCCATCAGCACTACTTCGCATCCTGCCTCAAGAAATCCTTCTGCCATTCCAAGGCCTAAACCCCGGCTGGCGCCAGTAACAATCGCTTTCTTACCTGTAACATCAAATAGGGGGTGAGTCATGATCTTCTCCACTATCTCTAATCAAAAGTAATGATCATTTTTTTGACATCCCTGCCGGGATGATCCATATTATAGAAAACTGTATCTATCCGGCTGAAAGGAATAAAATCGCTGACAAGCTTTTCATAGTCGTAGCGCTTTTGAAGGAACGCCTCGATAGTCGGCATGAACTGATATGCCGACATACGTGACCCAATGAGATCCAACTCCCGTATATTCAGCATTGCCTGAGAAATTTTTTCCGGCTCTGTTACAAATCCAAGACTGACAATTCTTCCTGCGTTCCGCACTAAACCTTGCTCGAACAAGCTTGTCAATGATCCGTGATAGCATGCGGAGTCAAATGCAACAGAGACGCCCTTACCTCCGGTTATCTCCTGAACACGTTCGACTACCTTCTCATTCCGGCTGTTAATAATAGAATCGACTCCTAATTCTTCAGCTCGATTCAATATTTCAGAATTTATATCGCAAGCGATGACAGTACATCCTTTTGCTTTGCAGGTCTGCATAATTATCGTTCCGATAGTGCCAACGCCAAGAATGAAAACGATATCATCGCTCACTACCCTGCCACGGGTAGTACAATGCGCCCCGATTGCGTATGGCTCTATTAACGCCGCATACTCTATCGGTATATCTTTCGGAACAATATATACGTCATCTTCTGCCGCAATCAAAAACTCTCTCCACCCGCCGTCAGTTCCGCTGCCACGTACCTTGACTTTCTCACAGACATTTTCTCTTCCTGTTCTGCACTGATAACACTCGCCGCAGGAAATTATAAGATCGATCACAATATGGTCACCGACCTTAACCTTCGTTACCTTCCTGCCGACTCTCCTGATAATACCGGCATTTTCATGGCCCGGTATCCTGGGATATGTTGAGTTAGGGTTTTTCCCATGATAAAGATGGAAATCAGATCCGCATACACCAGATGCTTTCATCTGGATCAATACTTCATAATCATCCTTCAGTTCAGGAATCTCTGTATCGAGAACCGCATAATTATACGGCGCTGTTACATAAACAGATTTCAAAAGAACCTCCTTCTCCTTTTATCGAATAATCAGACTTGGCAGAAACAAAGAAATCTGCGGAATATACGCAACAAGAATAATAATTAAAAACGAAATGCCAATCAGGGGCATGATTTCCATAATCAATGGTTTCATTTTAACCTTCCCGACTGCCGATGCAACATAGAGGATGACTCCTACCGGAGGTGTTACTCCGCCGAAAATAAAGGTCAGAACCATGATCATTGCAAAGTGAACTGGATCAAGACCAATCATTGCAGCAATAGGCGCGAAAATCGGTACCATGATAATAGCTGCGGCTGTTGTATCCATGAATAATCCAATAATCAGCATAACAATGATCATTGCTAAAAGAATAATATCAGGATTTTCAGATAACCCTGAAATTATCCCCGAAACTGCAGAAGGAAAACCTTCTTTGGCCAGAATCCAAGAAAACGCGCTTGCGGATGCGACAATAAGCATCGCCATGCCTGTCGTCCGAGCGCTGTTGATCATGGTGCGCAATATACTGACAACTTTAAACTCTCGATAAATGAAGATCCCAACAAATAATCCATAGGCTGAAGCAATAGCTCCTGCTTCCGTTGCTGTAAATACCCCGGACAGAATACCTCCAACAATAATCAAAGGCATAACCAGCGCAGGTATTGCTTCAAGAAAACTTTTACCCAAGTTACGCCAATTGAAGAGGATCCGATCACCATCATACTTATCGGGATTACGCTTTGCCATAAAATAGGCATAGGTCATTTGAGATAGACCTGTTACAATTCCGGGAATAAACCCCGCCAAAAACAGTTTTCCTATGGAGATACCGGTTATTGAACCATAGAGCACCATCAGAATACTAGGGGGAATAATCGAACCAATAGTTGCGCTGGCAGCAGTAACTGCCGCTGAATATGCACGATTGTAACCTGCATGCTCCATTGATGAGATTACCATATTGCCTATGGAAGCAACATCAGCGGTCGAAGAACCGGAGATTCCCGCCATAAGCATACTGGCAAAGATATTAACATGGGCAAGTCCACCGGCAATAAACCCTACTAATGACTGTGCGAAATTAATTATTCGCCTGGTCACTCCACATTCATTCATAATCTCTCCGGCAAATATGAAAAGCGGAATGGCCATGAGAGTAAAGGAATCGGCACCCGCGAACATACGCTGTGCAATGATTATCAGATTACTGTCAACTATCACCAGATACAATAGTGTCGATAGACCGAGTGTAAAACTCACCGGTATACCAAAGATCAATAAAATAAAGAAAATAATTATAACAACAGCCATGCTATATCGACTCCTGTCCGGGCTTATCAATTCCAGTGAGCCCTATGATCATCTCGATGAGCATTCCCGCTCCACTGATTGGAAGGGCCATATACGGGATGGCCATAGATATGAACATTGCCGATGACTTGGTTTCAATGTTTAACATTGCCATTTTAAAACTGACATACGTAAATACAATAAGAAATACTGCAACAAGCAATCGATCGAAAATGTATACTACAGTTTTAGCCTTTTTGGGAAAGTTTTCCACAATTATATCCAGTCCGATATGTGCATTCTCCCTGAAAGTAATTATGGCTCCCAAATATGTAATTGATACAAAAAGGTACCTGGCCAGTTCTCCGGAAGAAGCAACCGGGTTATTGAATACAAAACGCATTATCACATTGACTAGTACAACAATGAACATGGCAGAAAAAAGCAGAATAATCGCAAAGTGCAGACCCCTGCGTGCCGATTGAATAAATTTCAGCATCGTTTCCCTGAAAGTCATAGATACTTCCCTATTTATGTCCATGGGCAAATGCCCATGGACTTCAGTTTTATCGAACTGAATCTATCAAGTTCTTTAATTCTTTAGCATCACTCAAACGCATTACATCAAAAGCATCATAATTTATCGCGTCACGAAGTGATTCTTTATCAGTTTCAATAATTTCAATTATAGCGGCGAGCTTCTTCCGGAATTCTGAGTCATTCCTGATGGTTAACTCCAAGCCGTATGCGCTAGCCTCTTCAGCACATTCAATCAGAATTGCCTGCTGCTCAGCTGACAGTTTTTGATAAACTGAATTAGAAATGGAAAAGGTTGTAGGTGCGGATATATGATCGGTAATGTTCATATATTTAACAACCTCATGCATCGAGGCGGAGTAAATACTTTCAGGAGTGTTTTCAAGTCCACCGACGACGCCAGTCTGCAGAGCAGTATAGGTTTCACCCCATGCAACCGGTGTGGGGGCTGCACCTAGAAGTCGAAAGGTATTCACATATGTAGGAGATTCGGGAACGCGAATTTTCAGGCCTCGAAGGTCCTGAACCGATCTGACAGGCTCACGAGTTGTAAAAACGTGTCGAAATGCAAGCGAATAATAACTGAGAACCTTTACATCTGTCTTGGCCAAGATGATTTCAGCCAGCTTCTTTCCAGCGTCGCCATGGAGAGCTCTTGTCTGGTGTTCATAACTGTTGTACATAAAGGGCAACACAAACACCCCTGCCTCTTCCACAAATGCAGGATAGAACTCTACTGCGAGAATCGCCATATCCAGGGTGCCCACCTTCAGGGCTTCAAGGTTTTCCCGTTCTGTACCCAGAGATGCAGATGGAAAAACCTCTACAGTTATAGCACCGCCTGACTTCTGCTCGACAAGCTCTGCAAATCTGAGGGTAGTCTGATGTATTGAGTGTGTTGCGGCCATTTGATGCGACAGTTGCAGTTTAACTGGTTTCGCCTCTCCACCTTCCTGGGAACCTGCACTCCAGCCATTAACAATCAGACCGAAACATAGCACCAGCATGGTTAATACAAATAAAACACTTCGGGTTCTGTTCATAGCATTCTCCTCCTTTACACTATGAAAAATCCATCTTGTCATACAAGACAAAGGTATTATTAAACGACTTTTCCTATCTGTCAAACAATTTCTTATTGAATATCGGTGTTTTTCGCCGAATAATGAGTATTCTTATCTCTCTCTTGGGATTTCAATATCATAACAAATCATTCAAGTCTATCTTGTATGTTTCTTAGCATACAAGATAGAGCGGATTGAACCGACGACTACCCAGTACCGAATATTGAGAATAAATGAAAACTTTTTTTATTCTAAATAAAGGTCAAGCAAGCAGGGCTCAGATTACCACCAGCCCCTGTTTAACGAAGCTTGAAAAATCCCGCCGGTTATCGGTGGCAAGGACGGCTTTGTTAAGAAGAGCAGCGGCAGCTATCATGGAATCTACCCTCAGGCTTCGCTTTCGGCCGGCCAGATAGAAAAGACGAGCGGCTTCGACTGCCTGGTCGGCTGCGAAAGGAATGATGCGCCCCTTTACTATAGACTGCATAAGCTCTTTACCCTTTATGTCGACAGGACCGCAAAGAAACTCGTACCAGCATACAACCGAAGTCACCAGCTCCTTTTCCTGCTCTATCCACCGTCGTACATCTGCAGCTTCATCCGTGCCGGGAGCCAATGCCTTTATGAGATAGTTGGTATCGAGCAGGATCATCTGTTTTCCCGCCGGGAATCGCGGTCCTCAAAAACCCTGTCAAGATAGGTCTCAGCCTTATCCCGGGCTATTCCGCCGCCGGAATGATACTCCTGTAACTGTTTGCCTAGTTCCAGAGAGCGAGTGTTTTCTTCCGCTTCAGCAATCTCAACCGCTCTACGAACCGCCTCCGCCTGTGAGACATTCCACCGCGCAGCTAAAAGTTTAATTCTTTCGATTGTGGCTGAATCGAACGAAAAGGTCGTTCTTCGCGTCATTATTGCCATACCATCATTATGGTATGGCAGATTGCTACTGTCAACTGTGAATGTAATTTGAAATAGTAATTGACGACCACAGACATCCATGTATATACCGTATCCATGCAAAAGATGCAGATTCTGTTTCCCGATCCCCAGATTGCCAGACTCAGACGTATTGCAACTTCCCAGGATCGTCCCGTAAGTGAACTGGTACGCAGTGCGGTAGATTTCTGGCTCTCCCGTTACGGCGATCAGGAGCCTGATTCCTCTGCGAAAAGTCCGCCGGTATACAGTTGCGGAGATATCCTGGTACAGGCAGACATGCTCCGTGAAAACGCATATGAGGACAGGGACCTGGTGTGAACAGCATAGACACCGACATTCTATTCTGCTCTACGGGACTGTCCGGAGCACAAGACCAGCATGCAGTTCATTCAACATGCCCTGAAAAAGCCCAGGTCCTGGATACTAGCCGACCAGGTATGGTTTGAATTATACCGATTGCTGCGAAATCCTGCGGTATTAAGCAAACCCCTTGCAGCCGAACAGGCGGCAGGTACAATTGAATGGTATCGCAACCAGTCGGGGTGGCTCTGTTGTGCATGGGAACCCGATATGATGACGCGCCTGCTTCCCTTCTGGAGAAACAAAGGTATTCCTCCACGGAACAGTTTTGATCTTGTGCTTGCCGTTAGCCTCGCCGCCCACGGAGTAAAAACATTGTATACCCGTAATATCCGGGACTTTGAATCGCTTAAGCTTTTTCAGGTTACGAATCCCCTGGACTGAAGTACCGCGTAATACTCTCTGTCAGAAAACAATCATTGGAATAAAAATCGAAATCCAACGTTTTTTACTGAAAATTTGCTTTTTTTCCCGGAATCCACATACTTAAAAGCAGAATCTTTTTGTACCCCTTGAATGAGGACAGCAGAACTGGGAAGGCTGGAAGTACTGGGCCCTTATGATGCCGGACAAAGCAACCGGGAAAATAAATTTGCGCCCGATTGTTGACCGCTATGCTTCATGGCGTGACAGTCCAGATCTTTTCTGACTTTGATGAAGCCTTTGAATGGCTTAAACAGGCGCACTGATACTTTCAGATTATCCTGTTAACAATCTCCGCCGACATCGTGCGTAGTACCGGCCAGGCCTCCAGCAGCTCGCCATACATATAAAGCCAAGTTCGGTAATCCGGTGGAAGATTGACAAGGGGATCCGAGAGAACACTGGTCAGAGCCTCCCGATAATCCCGCAATGAGGATGCCCACCACTGCGGTTCCGCGTTGTAAATGTCCAGCAGCCTGTCAATAAAGGCCAGGCGGCCGCGGGCGTATTCGCTGTAACAGCTGCGCAGATACTCCAGAAAAGAACCGGGCCGCAGTGATGCCGCCATTGTATACTTCTGCGCGGCCTCGGAAAGCCGCCTGCCCGGAGACTCCGAAATAAAGTGCCCTGCAATCCGACTAAGAATAATATGGTTCATCTGTCCCGGCCCCGGCAGAAGAGAACGCCCGGCACCGGACAGGACCGCGGTTTTAACAGAGGGATCATGGTACAGGGCCGCAGGCAGATGCAGGGTCCGGGCCCCGGGGTTGCAGGCCAGAAAAAGCATACCGAAACAGGAATCCTCCTGCCGGTCCAGTGGAAAATAAGCCGGAAGCTCCCGGGACCCGTCCAGCGCAAGGCTGCCCCCCTGCTGAATCAGTCCATCATTAATCGTCGGAACCGAAACTGCGTGGATATTCAAACCTGTCTCCGCGGCAGCGGTGTAACGAAGGCGGTCAAGATAGAGGCTGTCGTCTGAAAAAACCCTCTGTGCGTCCACAAAATAGCGGTCGGTAAACCAGCGGGCACCGCAATAGCCGGTACTGACGGCTCCGATAAAGCTCCCTCCCTCTTCAAGGCTCCGCGCCATACCAGGAGTTACGGCGCTTACATCTGCACCTTCTCCCCCGTTTATTTCCGGAGATCCTCCGAGCTGCTCCTCGATCTTCGCTATCAGATTATAATCTTCCAGAGGCACGGCGTAATTGTGCAAGTCCTCAGGAGAAGCAAAGAACTTCAACCGTGAATACCCTCCGGCCTCAAAACGCAGGCCCTGCAAAACCGACCCGGGATGGGCAAACTTTGTATAATAGAGGTCGTCATCGCTGTATATGGTGTTCCCCATTCCAGAGACAAGCTGGGCGGTGTTGCGGTTGGCCCCGGTCCGGATAAAACCATCCCCGCTTTCGGGGCCATAGAGAGCAAAATCTACCAGATATTCGGGTATGTCTTTCTGCCGGCAGGCATCTATCAGAGAATCCCGGAAAGGTCTTTTTTCCGTTTCCCCGAAATAGACCAGAGAACCGGAATAATCCTCCGAAGCGGCAACGGCAGTTCTGCGGTTTACCTTTACGTTGCCGGGGTCTCTGCTGCCGTCGAATATAAAAATTGGTATTCCCGGCACGGAGAAATCAGGGTGCCCGGTCCGGGACTCTACCCACTGCTTCAGGGCCTCCGGCCGGTCCGCCGTAATAACTGCCGCGGTAAGAGCAGAACGATCTTCCGTGCCCGGTAGAGCCCTGCCCTTCTTACCTGCTCCCGCCTTCAGCAGGGTCTCAGGCCGCAGCAAACCGGAAGCGACCCAACCCTGCAGCAGTTTCCGCAGCGTCTCCGGGGAAACTCCGTAACGGTTTGCCTGCAGCATGGTCTGCAGGTGTTCCTCCAGGGATACGCAGCCGTGCAGAAACGCGAAGAGTTCATACTGGGCGGCCGGTAAAAACAGGGAGCTCCCGCTGTTCCTGTTTTTCAGCAGCACCTCTCCACCGGCAGCCGGAAATACCGTACACTCCGCCGGGTAAAAACACCCCTCATTCATAGTATCTGGTCTCCGCTCTTGCACAGTGCTTCAGCCCGCTGCCAGATCTCCGGCCAGGCACAGAGAAGTTCGCCGCAGCTGTCCAGGTAGCGGCGGAAAGCCTCTTCCCCGGCAATATCATCTTTCAGCCGGAACTCTTTTGGCAGCCATGGACGGGAATCAAGAGCCTCGTTATGCAGCAGATCGATATGCCGCTTCAGGTCCTCCCCAAAAAAACGGGGCCTGCCGCCGCCCGCTTCCAGCCGTTCATGGAAAGCCCCTATCCGCCTGCCCAGGGAGGCAAGGTAGAGTTCGCTGAGGATTTCCCGGCGGCGCTGCACAGGTTCTGCCGCAAAGCGGGACAAGCCGCTGCCCAGGGCGCTAAGCATACCGGGAGCTTCCGGGCTTCCGGGAACACCCTGACGGAGAAAATCAAGGAGTTTTACTATAATTTCGGAAGCTCCCGGAACAATCCGGGAAAAATCGTCCTCCTCAAAGGGCTGCTTAATGCTTCGCTCATGCTCTATCGCCAGAGGCAGGTGACAGATCGGAGATTCGGGATACATGGCCCTGAGCATCCAGGCCCACAGGCTGTCGGAACTGCGGATACCCGGAAAAAAAGGCGGTACAGGTTCAGAACTGTCGTAGCCGAAACAAGTAGAGACCAAAAAAGGGGCTCCGGAGAAGCTGACTTCGGGCTGGACCATCAGGGCCCATGGGTCCTGCCGGGCCGCGACGTATTCTTTTTTACCCTGCCATATTTTGTTGGCCGTCCGGGGAGGAACCGCACAATATGCATGGGGATTCGTGTACCAGCGGCCGCCGTAAATACCAGACATGGCGAGCTTTACCGGCCCGGTATAGTCCCCGGTATGCGGCGGGCTGCCCAGTATCTCTTGCAGGACATCCGGGTCCCAGTCTGTCGGGACCGTCAATCTTTCCAGGCGTTTTCGGCTTCCCAGGGGAAGGAGTAACGGAATGTCCCCGCTGTTTTCATGGAAAGCTCTGCCATCCCGAAGACGTCGGAAACAAAAAAGGGTATCGTCGTCCAGACTCAATATCTTTTGACCGGTATACAGCAGGAGCCCGGTATTACGGTTGGCCCCGGAGTGACCCCTTACACCCGCTCCCGGAAGGCTCAGGGCAAAATCAAGGGCAGGCTCCGGACTGCCTGGACAGAGCCTGTCAGCAAGTAGTTCCCGTTCAGCCCAGCCGAAGCAGCGCAGGCTGCCGCTGAAAGTTCCGGTAAGGCCGGCGGCAAGCTCCCGGTTCGCCGCAACCGCGGCAGGGTCAATGGAATCGTCGAGGACGGTAATATCCGCAGGTTTGCCGCTGTTCTTTAAGTATTGAATAAAAGAAACCAGCGCCTCTTTCAGGATTTCGGGGCGCTGGTGAGTTAAGAATGTGACTTTCAATTTCAGGCTTTCACATATACGATCAAGAATAATAATACATTGCCAGATTTATCTCTTTTATCTCACCAGGCGTAAGTTCAAAAGTATCCGTCAAGCCCGCATATGAACTAATATAACTGTAACCTCCATCTCCGGTATCATAATATACCCGTTCCAGAAGAATGCGAAAACGCTTATTCGTGGCAATATCAATAATAAGTACTATACCTGCACTCGGAGGTGCTGAACCAACATAAAATGACTGAACATACTCCGGAGACAGTAGATTTGATTCTGTATAGTATATATAAGGTTCAGAGATGTTAATTATTTCATTATTAATCATTTGCTGGATAGTATCGGACTCATAGAGTTTTGCTCTCATATAATATCCGGTACCGGCATACCCCACAATATCCTGCCCCTGCAAATCAATATTTAATGTTAGATTATCCGCGTTTGATTCCGGTTCAACATAACAACCACTAACAACTATAAATAATATGAATAAAAGGGAAAAAACAAATTTTTCTTTCGTCTTCATATACTTAACCTCTATCCCTTATGGAGCTGCCCAATAAATAACAACACTTCCAATAGAAGTAATATCTGGAGTTTCAATAGAATCAATCAACTCCTCAATCTGGTTGGCGCTGATATTCACCCCGAAATGCTGTTCCAGGGCCTGCAGGGTACCGGGGGGAATCTCGATGCCGTCGGAAGTTATGCTGACCCCTGCGGGGACACCGGTGCTCTGGCCGTAGGCGTTAATCAGGGCCACCAGCCCTTCCACAACCTGCAGGTTATAGCCGTCGTAGCTAAAGCTGGTTCCCCGCACGGCAGCGGTGGATACGGGGCTTCTCAGCCGGAACTCCTGCTGCAGGCCTCCGGTGCGGCGCACCTCCGCCTTGACCCGGCCCACCCGCAGGTAGAGGTCGGTCTTTACGGTCCCTTCCCGCTCGGCAAGTTCATCGATGCGCATGCGGGTAAGGGGCTGTACCTCCAGGGTGGAATCTCCGATCCGCAGCACCGCTTCGGAGCGGAAGCCGGTGGAGATTGTTGCCCCTTCGGGTATGGTCTGCCCTGTGCTTACCGCGGTCCATGATCCGCCGGCAGGCTGAAACTCCACCTTGCCGCTGAAACTCTGTACCACCGCGCTTGTCTGGGCGGCGGCGGGTATGACAATCGCGATCAGCAGGACCGCTGCAATAATACATGTTCTCATCTTCATACTTTCTCTCCTTTCCATACCTTAAAGCCCTACGGAGACATCCACGCGGATCAGCCCCTGATTTGGGCCGTCGTCGGGCAGAAAAACGCCGCCCTTCAAGGAAGCCCCGACATCCGAGGCGGGCTTGAACTTTACGCCCCCTTCCAGCTCCATGCCGGAATAGTCTCCGTCATAGTAGAAAGACCGTCCGCCGGCGGTAAACTGCAGGTTCCGCAGCAGCGGGTCAAAACGGTCCGCCCAGGGACGGATGGAATAATCCGCGGAGATCCGTCTCAGGTTCGCCGGGGCCGGCGATGCTATTAAACCGAGGGTGGGAGAAGAGACGGTAAAAAAGTCCTCGCTCCCTCCCAGTAATCCGACGGAAGCCCGGCTGCTGTAAAAGCTCTCCATGAATAAATATAGCTCACCGGAGCCGTAATATCCGGACAGTTCATTGCTCAGGTCCCTGGCAAAGATTCCGTTTATCTCGTAAAAGAAGCCGCCGCCTATACCGCCCTCCAGGGAGCCGCTCAGGTGCAGACTGTTCAGTTCATCATCATCGCCGCTCAGATCCTGCTGGAACATTCCCTCCACGGAAATCAGATGCCCTTCAATCAGGGAAGGAATCTCTGCCCTCACCTGCTCAAATACCCGTTTCGGCGCGAAATAGACGTCGTCGTCATCGTCATCCATACGATCGGAGCTGGTCATGTTAACTGAGGCTTCCGGCTTGGTCAGAAGGCCGGTATACCCCGCAGCGGTTGTAATTGCCGCAGGACCCAGATCAAAGCGGGCCCGTGCGCCGTCGGCCAGGTGGTCCAGGGCGATTCCTGTGGGGTCGGAAAAACGGAAGCGGCCTACAGAGGCGTCCAGTACGGTGCCGCCGAAGAGTCCGCCCTTCTTTATGCCCAGACGCAGCAGGTCGGTGTCGAAGATGTGATACTCTTCTTCGTTGTACAGGTAAAAGATGTTGGCGGCAAAACTGTATTGGGTTTCGGCGTCATCGGCCCAGAAATGGTTGAGCCAGAGAGAGCTCTTAAACCGGGGGGTGTATTCGACGTCTTCGTCCTCCATCAGCTCTATATCGGAGCGGGTATCCATAACAACGCCCCAGTCAAAGGCGTTCAGGGATGCAATGGGAAGCAGGATAACAACACATACAGCTGCACAGAGTATTCCTTTTTTCATGAACGTTCCTCCAGTTCGGTCAGGGCCCGTCCGACTATACGCAGGGCCCTTTCTCCGGAGACCGGCGAATCGGGGGCTCCCCTTCCCTGGATCATTTTAAGAAACTTCAGGTCCCGCAAGGCGTATCTGGGCCCCGGAAACAGGGTGCTTCCCAGCCCTTTGGGCAGATCAAGTTTATTCTGGACAAGATGGGCAAACAGACCAAGGTTTACTTCTCCGGCGGAGGATGTCAATCCGAAGCGCTCAAATACGATGTCCGAACGCGCGGCGGCAAAGGCCTCCTCCCGGGATTCGAAGGTGACGTCCCCGTCCAGTATGGCAAGCAGATAAGCCGCGCTGCCGGCGCTGAGACGCTCTTCGAGGAGTATCTGGTCAATAATCTCATTGGATTGAGAAAATAGCGGGGCGCTGATCGCTATTAGCACAAACAGCAGCAGGGTTACTCTTTTCATACTTTCCTCTTTAAGTATAATACATTCTATAAACAGACATGGAAACTATAATTTTATATTTTCCTGTATGCAAGCGCCCCCGGAAAAAACGGAGGAAAAAATGGCCAGAAAGTTTGAATTTCGTAATTATTATGTTACCCCCCTTATTATCGCCGTAATCACCTGCGGTTTGTTCCTGCTGCCAGGTTTACGCGGCGCGGACCGCCGCATATATGATACTTTTCTGCATGTAAAACCGGCAGTCAAGGAGGAGCCGTCGCTGCTGCTTCTGGATATCGACGACCTTGCCATTGCCCAGGTCGGTACCTGGCCCTGGAGCCGCAGCGTGATTGCCGACGGGCTTCTGCTGCTTACGGAGTTCGAGACGGATACGGTGGTTTTCGATATCGAGTATGTCGACCCGAGCCCCATGGGAGTCGACGCCCGCTACCTTGAGCAGGAGGTTCCTCAGCGCTTCCGGGAAGAGTTCGGCGAACTGAACGAAAACATTACCGCCTTCTTCAACGCCATTCTTCAGGGTTACATCCCCATGGATGAGGCAGAAGAATATATCTACGACCTGACCGATATAAGCACTTCCCTGAGGGATAACCTGCTACAGGCGGTTCGACATGTAGCCCGGGACAACGATGAATACCTGGGACGATCCCTGGGTTTCTTCGGTAATGCCTGGGTCACGGTAAATATGCTTCCCGACGAGGTGGAGCTGGTTAAAGTCGGTGAAGAGCTGAAAAGCTACGTGGAAAAAGAGGTCAGTCTTGAGAACATGGAGGTCCAGGAGGGTTACGAGCATCCCTATACGACACCGGCCATTCAGCCGACAATACTTCCGGTTATACGCCGGGCCGCGGGGGCGGGATTTCCAAACGTTGTAGTGGACGACGACGGGGTACGCAGACGAATCGATCTTGTCGCCCGCTACCGGGACAGCTGGTTCGGACAGCTTGTTTTCAGTCCGCTGCTCTCCCAAATGGGAATCGCTAACTTGAGGCTGGAAAAAGGCCGGCTTGTTCTCGAAACCACGGATAAAACAGTCTCCATTCCCCTGGATCCGGAAGGACGGATGCTGATCAACTGGCCGCCGAAAAAATTCAACGACAGTTTCCGGCACCTTTCCTACAACAAGCTGGTGGTCCACGACCGGCTGGAGAGCCAGATCATAAAAAATCTTAACATAATGGAGCAGGCGGGCTACCTTGATTTTCACCGGACCGATGCCCCCCTGCCGGATCTGCTTCAGTACATTGCTCAGCTTAAGGAGGAGCTGCTCCTTTCCAGGGAAAGTTCCTCTCCTGATGAGGCACTGATTGCCGAATACCGGGAACTGCGCCAAATCTTCTTTGAATCCTGTGCAGACCTTACCTCGGGAGACACTGAAGGCCTGATCCTTGAAGAGATCGACCGGATTCTCTCCTCGCCGGAGCTTGATGCACCCCGGAGAGCCGAGTATTCCGCCGTTCGAGAGGAGGTCAGCGCATCCTTTACCGCCCTGGGAGCCGATGTGGAACAGCTGGTGAGTATACGCGGGGATTTGCGGAATGAGCTCGCCGGCTCCTTCGTAATAATCGGCCATACGGGAATATCCACCACCGATATCGGGGTCAATCCTTTTGAAAAGGAATACATGAACGTAGGAACTCACGCGGCGGTGGCCAATACCATTCTGCAGGAGGACTTTCTGGACGAGCTGCATACCGGCTGGTCCCTGCTTGCGGCACTTGTACTGACCCTCATTCTGTCCATAGTTCTGCGTACCCTGTCGCCGCTGCAGTCGATCATCGTAAGTCTGATTTTTATTCTGGGAACTCTTGGAGCGGGACTGATCCTCTTTCTGGCCACCGGGGTGTACCTGCCCATGCTGGGACCGCTTATCATGCTCTCCCTGACATTTCTGACAATTTCGGGCATCAAGTTCCTGAAGACCGAGGGGGAAAAGAGCTTCTTGAGGAACGCCTTTTCCCGCTACCTGTCGGCGGACGTAATCAAACAGATAATCGACAACCCTGACCGCTTGAACCTGGGGGGCGAAAAGAAGGAACTGACGGCGGTCTTTACCGACATCAGGGGCTTTTCCACCGTTTCCGAACAGCTTGATCCTTCGGACCTGGTCAAGCTGCTGAACCAGTACCTTACCGCCATGAGCGATACCATCCTGGACTTGAAAGGAACAATCGACAAGTACGAAGGAGACGCGATTATCGCTTTTTTCGGGGCTCCCATCGAACAGTTCGACCACGCCTACCGGGCCTGCCTCTCCGCGGTACGCATGAAGAGGATGGAGCGGGAACTGAACCGGCGTTTTTTGCAGGACGGTATAACTCCTTCGCCTCTTCTTACCCGGCTGGGAATCAATACCGGAGAGATGGTCGTCGGCAACATGGGAACCCTGCAGAAGATGGACTATACCATTATGGGTAACTCCGTTAACCTCGCCGCCCGCCTGGAAGGAGTAAACAAGCAGTACGGTACCTGGATTCTGACGAGCGAACAAACCCGCAACGCAGCAGGAGAATCCTTTGCCGCGCGCCAGCTCGACCGGGTACGGGTTGTGGGGATCCACCAGCCGGTACGCCTGTATGAACTTATCGAGGAGACCGATCATCTGGATTCCAACACCCGGGAGGGACTGGACACCTTCCATGCCGGCCTGGAGTTGTTTGAGCAGCGGGACTGGGAAGAAGCGGAAAAAATCTTCAGATCAGCCCTCAAGCTGCTTCCCGATGACGGGCCGTCAAACTTCTATATTGAACGCTGCAGAAAGTTTATCAGCACTCCTCCGGCAGACACCTGGGACGGGGTATTCAATCTGACGCTGAAGTAATCATTTCAGGCAGGATTTCAGGCCTTGAGTGAATAACCGGCCCCCCACTTGTTCAGGATGTACTGTGGACAGACCGGATCGGCTTCCATTTTCCTTCGCAGGCGCCGGATGTTTACCCGGACCGCCTGCAGGGCTTCCGCACCTGTCTGTTCATAGTCCAGGTTACGGGCAATCTCTTCGGAGGGCACAAAAGCTCCCTGCCGGTCAGCAAGCAGGCCGAGTATTTTCAGTTCATTGGGAGTAAGATCGATCTCCCGTCCCTCCACAAACACCACCCGCCGGGAAGAATCGATCTGTACAGCCCGAGGACCCCGGCTGGGGCGGCTGAAAGGTGGTGTATAATGGCGGAGCGTCCGGCGAATACGGGCGGAAAGGTCGGCCGAAACTCCGGACACGGGGGCTTGGCCGCTTGAATGTGTATCGAAAAACGAGTCGGCCTGGAAAAAACTCCCGAGAATAGCAAGCAGATTTTTGATCTTTACCGGTTTTTCAAGAATACCATCCATGCCGGCCTCCAGGATCTCCGTCCTGCGGGTTTCAGAGGCATAGCATAGGCGGTAACCGCAATGATCGGAATATCTCCCGCGCCGTCTGTACGGGAGCGGATTCTGCGGCCGGTATCGAGTCCGCCCATTCCCGGCATTCGGCAGTCCAGGAACAGAACATCGAAAACCTCTGTCTCCAGCAGATCCAGAGCCTCCTCCCCCGAAGAGGCAAGGGTGACAGCACAGCCGAGTTCCTTGAGCAGGGATGCCAGGATAATCCGGTTGGTCTCGTTATCGTCCGCTGCAAGGGCTTTCAGGGGAAACCGCATTGTCCCGGTGTTCCCGGGTGCCTCATAGGCCCCTGTATCCAGGAGGGGTAATTCGAGGTCAAAACGAAAGGTACTGCCGTGTCCAACCCTGCTCTCCAGACAAGTCTCCCCTCCCATAAGGCGCACAATCTCCCTGCTTATGGCGAGGCCCAGCCCGCTTCCGGAAGCCTTATGTAGTGTCCCGAACCGTGGGGATGGATAATCTTCAGTCCGCTAAAATACCGGAAAATTGGATAAAATTCCGACAGGACAATAGATTTGAATGTAATTCCTGGATATTCAAAGGTTTATCGTAACTCTATCCCCACGGTTCTGAACACTACTGAAGCCTTAGGGGAATTTGAACCTTCGACCCGCTCAAAACGGCGGAATATCCGCTCCTGCTGGTCCGGAGGAATCCCGATTCCCGTGTCCCGGACCTGGAAACGGAGCCGTACAGAAAAATCTTCCACGGCCGATATCTTCAGGGCAAACATGATTCCTCCCTCTCCTGTATAGGTGACCGCGTTGGCCAGAAGATTGTCAAAAACCTGCTTAAGCCGCAGGGAATCAACTGCAGCGGATTTGGGAAGATCGGGATCGGAGGTAAAGTCCAGGGTCAGCCCTTTGAGCTGACAGCGGGGACGTATGGCATCGACAGACCTGAAAGCAAGGGCGGCAATATCCGTCTTTCCGGGGCCAGGGAGATCCTTCCCTGCTCAAGGCGGGAGACATCGAGAAGATCGTTTACCATGGCCAGGAGGTCCTGGGCGGAGTTTTTCAGGATACCCAGATAGCGCTCCTTTTCCGACTCCCCCCCCGCTTTCGAGCAGCCGGACAGCCCCCAGAATGCCGTTTAGGGGGGTGCGTACCTCGTGGGACATGGTATCGATAAACTCGTCCCTGATTTTATTAGCGTGCTCCAGGCGCTGCTGTTTCTTGCTGTTCTCCCGGGACAGTTCCTGCAGGTCTCCCCGCATGGCATTTACCGCTCCAAAAAGCTCCGCCAGGGGATACTGTTCATCGATTCGGGGAATATGAACGCCGTAGTTTCTGTTCCAGACAATCTCGCCCATCAGGTTAAGAAGTTCATCCAGACGCCCCGAGCTCCCGGGAACCCAGGGATTGCGGATTCCCAGGCTGTCGATGATGCAAGCAGAAGCGTTGACCATCGGCTTTAACGGCGAAGATCACACTGACTCGGTTACAGAAGATCTTATCTTAACAGATACCGGTAAGTGGAATACAAGCGTCAGCTGGCAGTCCAACAAGGACGCTTGTATTTATGACAGTGATTATACAACTCCCGGTCATGTCGTACGGCCTACCTATTCTGAAGGGGATCATGCCGTAATCCTGACTGCTGCAATTGATTGTCCTGGAGCCGGTTATACTCAAGAGAAGACTTTTACAGTCACCGTTCAAGCCGAAGGTTAGTATGAGCGGTATATTCCGAATGAAACTTCGAAACACTTTGAACATTACCAAATATTTCTGAACTTTGGAGGCTTCTATATATAAAACAGGGATCCTGCTGCTGACACTGGTCCTCATGGCACTGCCACTGACCGGGCAAACCACCGGAGAGGTGCTGGACCAGCAGATAGAGACCATCGGCGCGTCCAGGGGGGCAGACTCGGAAGAAATCGCCGCCCGGGAGGCGGCGGAGATGTACTGGTCCTATGCCGCAGAGTACCTGCTGCAGGATGAAGGCATCTTTATACTCTCCTCCGCCACTGCTCCGATTTACGGTAAATTCGACAGAATCCGCTTCTTTTTTGTAGAGAAGGACCAGCTGCCTGCCCTGTCGTATCTGGAAGACGCGGAGTTTGAGGAGCTTCTTCCCCTGGTCGCCGCCAACGCAAGCGAACCGGAAGACCTGAACGCGGCGGACGAGGGCATGGAGGATATGTACCTGTTTGTTTTCGATATGACCCGCAGTGAACCGTCAATTGACCTTGGGCTCTATTCCGACGGAACCCTCGCCGATATCGCCCTGGCGTACAGCACAAGTGTCAACCGGAATGGGTGGCGCTTTATCATGGCCGAGGGATCTTTCCGCTTCGGCTCAAAGGCTGCGTATAAGCTCTATACTGCGGAATCACGGAACGCGGTCCCCAGGGTCCTGTCGGTGTTGTCGGTCAAGAACTGAATTCTCGGTTTCTGCGCTTCATACAGGCGTATGAATCCATCTGCTTGCGCAAAAAAAGCGGATGGATGGACAAAAATGAGAACTATACGCAAAAAAAATATTTGCGCGGTTTTAGAAACAGGCGTAGGATATAGACAGATATAATAAAAAACCTTCAAGGAGGAGCTATGTCAACATTAATTATTCTTGTTGCCTTGGCGATTTATCTGGTCTTCTACTTCGTCTACGGAAAGAAGCTGCAGTCTAACCTGATTAAATCGCAGGATGCGGGCGACGCGCCGTCCAAACGTCTTTCGGACGGAGTGGATTACATTCCGACCAGCAAGTTTGTACTTTTTGGTCACCACTTCGCCTCGATTGCCGGAGCCGGACCCATCGTCGGACCTGCCCTTGCTGTTGCCTGGGGATGGCTGCCGGGTCTTCTGTGGATCTGGTTCGGTAATATTTTTATCGGGGCCATTCATGATTATCTGGCTCTGACCGCGTCAGTGCGCTACGACGGGCGCTCGGTACAGTTTGTTGCCCAGGACCTGATCGGCAAAAAAGCCGGTAAATCCTTCGGCTGGTTTATCCTGTTTCTCTGCATCCTGATCGTCGCAGCCTTCGGTGACATCGTTGCAGGGCAGTTTGCCAGCGACGGTGCCGTGGCCTCGACCTTCTTCCTTTTCTGTCTGGCCGCTATTATCCTCGGCATTCTGCTGTACCGGACAAAACTTCCTTTTGCTGTGAGCACAGTAATCGGTCTGGTCATGCTGGTAGCCGCCTTTATAATAGGCCGCAATGTCGGTATTCCCGCCAGCAAGGACACCTGGTTTGTGGTTATCCTGGTTTATATCTTTATCGCCGCTGCTTTGCCGGTAAACATCCTGCTTCAGCCCCGGGATTATCTGAATAGCTTCCTGCTCTATTTCGGACTCCTTGCCGGAGGACTGGCAGCGGTAATCGCTGTTAAAAATTTCGATTCAGTTCCCCTCTTTACCGAATTCAGCGCAAAGGTTATCGGCGGTAAGCCCTCTCCCTTCTGGCCGACAGTTCCGCTGGTAATCGCCTGCGGCGCACTGTCAGGCTTCCATGCCCTGGTCGCCTCGGGTACGAGCAGTAAGCAGCTCAGGGAAGAAAAGGACAGCCTCTTTGTCGGTTACGGCGCCATGCTGACTGAAGGCTTCCTTTCCACAATCGTTGTAATCTCCATTGCCGCCTTCGGTATCCAGGCCCTGGGAGCCGGAAACGTTCTGACTACAGGCGCGCTTCCCCGCTTTACCACGAGCTACGGTGCAATGGTTGCCAGTGCAATGCCGATCTTTACCGCAGATTTCATGAAGCTTTTTGCCTCTATCTGGGTAAGTTCCTTCGCCCTGACCACCCTGGATACAACCAACCGTCTGGGACGCTATATCATCGGCGAGCTTGCCCTGCCCTTCAAGGGAAAGAACCCCGGTGCCTACAACCTGTTCCAGAATAAATGGTTCGGATCAATGGTGGTTGCAGTTCTTGGTATAGGACTCGCCTGGACAGGTAACTACACCGTTCTGTGGCCTGCCTTCTCCGGCGCCAACCAGCTGATCGCATCGGTTGTTATGCTTACCGTTGCCATGTGGGTTCATAAACAGCTGAGCGTAAAATACACCAACATTGTTTTGATTCCTGCCATTCTGCTGTGGGTTACCGTAACAGCGGGACTTATCTGGTACGAGTTTGTAATTATTCCCAGCCACTTTGCCGCAGGCGCTACTGCAAAGAGCATGATTACCGGTACCGCGGTTGGTCTTATTACCCTGATCATGCTGATTATGAATGTCGCCATGATCGTTTCGTTCTTCAAGAATTTCAACGAGAAATCCGGCGGCGCCTGAGCCGATTAACGGACAGTCTTTATATTACGGCCTGTGTGTCCCCGTTTACCTGAGGGACCACGGGCCGTACCAGTAAAAAGGAGTACCGTGAACACCATGCTGCACAGTCTCACCAAAGGGCTCAAGGTATTCTGGGAAACGGCCGTTCAGGTCCATCGGAACAAGGCCACCGGAATACTTGAGTTCGAGCTCAAAGAGATGGAAAACATCTTTGTTCTGCTGCTCTTCGGCAGCTTTGTAGGACTTCCGTCGCCCCCTTCGGCAATGGCTTTTGAACTAATGCCCTATATGGAAGATGAGATAAAACTGATGATCTCCCGGGCGGACCTCGCTCAGGACCCTCTGGGCAGCCTTCTCGGTATGCTGGAGATAGATTAATGCGCAGGATGTTGTTTTTTCTGGGAAAAGGCGGGGTAGGAAAATCCACCATATCATCAACGGTGTCTTATCAGCTAAGCCGTCAGGGAAGCAAGGTCCTGCTGATCAGCCTGGATCCGGCACATAATCTCGGTGATATCTTTAATACTATTCTGGCCGATAACAAACGCAACGTAGCCCCGGGACTGGACGCGATGGAGATAGATCTGCAGAGCTGGATCCAGCGCTACCTGAAAAAGAGCAGAGACGAGATAATCTCCAACTACAACTACAATCTGACCATCAATCTCGACTCATACATGAATATCCTGAAATATTCACCAGGAACCCAGGAGTACGCTACCCTCTGGGCCATAGAACATATATACGAAACCTGGAAAGATGAATATGAATTTCTGGTCTTCGATACCCCTCCTACCGCCCTGACC
This sequence comes from Marispirochaeta sp., assembly GCF_963668165.1. Lineage (NCBI taxonomy): Bacteria > Pseudomonadati > Spirochaetota > Spirochaetia > Spirochaetales > Spirochaetaceae > Marispirochaeta > Marispirochaeta sp. The sequence goes on from NZ_OY764213.1 coordinate 209,296, forward strand.
ATGCAGTTTCTGGCCATGCCGTCGATAACCCGTCTGTGGGTCAAGGAGCTTTCGGCTATGCGGGCAAAGATCCTGAGCAAACGGCAGACTGTGACCCGCCTGAATCCCGACGCCTCTGTTTTAAAAGGGGCCACAAAGGAAGAAAACGACAAAGTCTCCCTGCAGCTGGGTTTGATGTCGTGCCGGCTTGAAAAGTTGTTTATTCTGTTTACCCAAAGAAGCTATATGTCCCTGGTAATCAACGATGACCGCCTGAGTCTGGAAGAGTCGAAGAGAATACGGCAGGAACTGCAGAAACTCCAGATCACCTTAAACAGCGTATGCCTTAATAAGCTCTCTTCTGTCGATGATTCCCACCCGGAAATAGAGAAGCAGTTTGCGGGATTTCCGATCAACAAGATCGCCGCGGTGAATGGAGGAATTCACTGCACCGAAGACCTCCAGTCTATCTCCATAGAAAAATTGCTTTCCCATATCAATCAGCAGGAGACACCAGCATGAATCCTTTTATTTATCTTCTTATAGCTCTGGCAATTGCAACAACCCTGGGATACTTCAAGGGAAGAAAGAAAAACCGCCGAATAGGCGGCATGATCGGAGAAGCTGCGGAAAAGATACTCACTCCTGAAAAGAAGGAGTATGTAAATATCGGCGGCACGTTGGGTCACAACTTTACCTATACGCTGGACAAACCTTTTACCGAAGCAAAAGGGACCTTTACCCTGCTGCCCCGGCATTCAGTTCTATATCTTCCTCTTTCGCTGCTGATTACACGCCACGACCGTTTTTACCTGCACCTTTTTTCATCCAGGGAACTCCAGGGAGAAGGACATATTATCGCGAAGAAGTATTATCCAAAAATGCGGGTAGATATAAAAGGAATCGACAAGTTAAAACGGGACACAGCTCAAACCAGGGAAGGTGAGTTTATTCTGTTGTGGGACAACCCGCATCTGGAAGCCAAAATGCGGACGTTACTGGAGGACACAGAGGGTATCGATACCCTGCTGCACTTCTGCTGTTACCGGGACAACCGGGTTTTCTTTATCCACAGCATTCCAAAAGAACCTCAGCTTGAGCAGCTTCTAAAAGGAATCTACCAGAAACTGCCGGAGTTTATAAAAAAATGAGTGGCACAATGCCGCTGCCGATACAGCAAAAGATCGACTCTGTTCTTCAGAGGGTAAAGGAGCCGGAAACCCGGCGCAGTATCGCGGAGCTCAACCTTGTGCGCCTGGTACGTTACAGCGAGAACGAAAAGCGCCTTATCGTCTTCATGGCTATCGCCGAACCCCGATCCACCTGCATGGTCTGTTCAGTAGTAAACGAACATCTGCGCTCATCCATTGAACGCAATCTCTCTGAAGAACTCGAACAGGAGTTTCCGGACATCAGCATCGAGATTTCTGATTAGTTAGACAATATGAAGTGACCCCCAGTTTGCAAATCGTGGATTCACCGGGCATACTGGGAATAACAAAATCAACGTATGCGGCTACCGCATGCAAATGGAGGTCACTGGATGAATACTGTAACGCACATTGGAATCGATGTCCACAAAGATACTTACTCGCTGTGTTCATTCAACTTTTCAGCCCAGAAGAGTTTCGGGCAAACCAGAATCGCCAGCAAGAGCTCTCTGGTGATCAAATATGTACGAAAACTACAAAAGGAACATCCTGAGTGTACAGTACTCTGCGGTTATGAAGCAGGTCCAACCGGATACGGACTCTACCGGGATTTGGCGAAAGCAGATATCCCCTGTGTGATTATGGCCCCGACTACGTTGCCGAAAGCACCAGGCAATCACATAAAAACAGACAGGATAGATGCTGAAGAACTGGCCAGACACCTGGCGTGGGGGACCTACAGTGCCGTGCATATACCGACGCCACAAGATGAAGCGGTAAAAAATTATACACGGCTGAGAAATACCCGGAAAAAGGCTCTAGGACGAGCAAAACAGAACCTGTTGTCCTTTCTACTGCGTCATGGACGATGTTTCACCGAGGGAAAAAATTCTTGGACAATTGCCCACTATACATGGCTGAAGGGGCAACTGTTTCATGATGAGGTCGACCAGGAAACGTTTACTGAATATCTGCAGGAAGTACACGACCAACAGGAAAAGGTAGACCGCTATAATCAGCGGATCGAAGAGTTGGCCGCCTTGGATGCCTACCGAGACCGGGTATCGAGACTTCGCTGTTTCAGGGGAATAGAGACGCATACGGCATTATCGTTTATTTCAGAGATTGGGGACTTCTCCCGGTTTGCAAACCCACAGCAGTTCTCCTCGTTTCTGGGCCTGGTTCCCAAGGAGAACTCCAGTGGTCAGAGAGAACGGCGAGGGAGTATCACAAAGGCCGGGAATGAACGTTTACGGCTCCTGCTTATCGAAGGAGCCAAATCAACCCTGCGAAGCAATATCTATGGAAAGAAATCAAAGCGTCTCCTGGCGAGACAGAAAGGAAATGATCCGGATGTCATTGCGTATGCTGACAGGGCTAACAGGAGATTGCACAGAGTGTACAATAATCTTGTTGCTCGCGGTGTGCATCACAACAAGGCGACCGTCGCTGTTGCCAGAGAGTTATCCTGCTTCATCTGGGGGATGATGAACAATAGAATCAACTAACCAATACTGTTTCGATAAGAGGGGTTTTAGATGAGAGGGATTGATAGACAGGATAATCGGGCAACGATCCAGCTATCTTCGAGGACACTATGTTGACACCCAAGAGGTGATTCACGTTTTTAGACAGAAAGGGCTTTAGGCGGACCATTGGCCTGCATTAACCAATATGCGTATATCAGAATGGTCAAATGCCGAAAACTGATTTCCTGTCTATCAATCCTTTTCTTCGTTCAATATTTTGGGAGTTTTATCGTGTAGAGAAAGAAAAAACCTTGACAAAGGTCACATCATATCAGTGTCCCAAACCGTGGGGATATTTTACGAATACGCATAGGCCGGAAGATACTCTGCCGTAATCTTCATGGGAGTCACAATGCTGCGCAGCCATATCATTCTGTCGCTGGAAGACATCCGACACATTCTGCTGAAGAACCGCCGCCGGGTGAACAGCGTTTTCATCTCACTTTTGATCCGCTGTGCAAGAATCCCCGCTCGTTCTGCGTGGGTTATGGTGTTGTCTCCCTGCTTCGCTATCCGATAAGGTTTGCAGTAGTTGTGGTACAAGCGGTAGATGGCAAGCCGCTCCATGCAGTCGGACGCATTGCGGGCAAACCGGACTGTCTCCCGGGTATGATCTGCACTGTCCTTTCGTATTTCCCGGTCAAGATAATTGACACTGAATAGATCATTCCGCAGTGTCCGGGGTAATTTTGAGCTGATTCGCCGGTGGTGTATGCGCTTTTGGTCTTCGGCAGTAAGATCACGATACACTTTAGCATACTGCAGATGCTCATCAGTAAAGAGCTGAACACTGGAACAGGCACTTTGCTCCTGCAAATCGAGACATACACGCACTAACTCCTGGAATGATCGATAAATACTTCTCCGATGCAGGTTGAACCTGGCCTGCATTTGTATGTTTCGTTTTTTCTGATACTCGGTCATGCGTCCCTTTCTCCGCAAATGGGCATAGTCCAAGGAGAACCAGAACTGGGATTCCTTTCCAACCAGAAGGTTTATATTATTGGGAAAGTACTGGGACAGAACAAAGCTTTCAAATCCGTCGGCTGCCAGATCTTCGGTTAAATGGAGTTCTGCAGACAAGGAGGCGTGGATGGCGATTGCCTGCCGTGCAAGCCTGCTGATGCGGTTGGTGATTGTTGTCGGCGAGACCTTCAGAATGCGCGCGGTATCCCGGATTCCGGAGGAGGTAAAGAGATGGGAGAAGATTGTTCGGCAGGGAAGTTTTCTCTTTGCAAAAAAATCGATGCTGAAGGTTTGGGAAGAGAAGCCTGCACCGCAGTGTTTGCAGTGGAAACGCTGGATTTTTCCAAAGAGGCGGGATTGGTAGCTGCCGTTTTTTACATACCAACCGGTGACAGATTGGTCGGAAGGGTGATTCTGACAGTCCCTGTTGGGACAAAATGGGGGACGAAACATGCTTGCAACTCCTTTTTTTCGCGGATCTACTGGTAAATACCAGCGATACAAGGAGTTTGCTTCAAATCATCCCCACGGTTCGGGACACTAGTTAAGGATTATTGCTGATCCGCTTGCCCGAGCCCATGTGAAATCCTATAATACTCATACAGTACACAATCCAGGAAGACAAGGAAACATCCATGAGCTACCCGACACTGCTTTCACCCTTTCAAGTTGCTGACGTTACCCTGAAAAACAGAATTGTTATGCCTCCAATGGTAATCTGGAAGTCCGGCGAGGACGCCGAGGTCCGTGATATCCATCGGAAGCACTACGCTTCAAGCGCCGGCCCTGGACTGATGATTGTTGAGGCCACCGCCGTATCGCCCGACGGAAAACTTCACAAGAACCAGCTGGGAATCTTTGAAGACCGGCATATACAAGGTCTATCACGTCTTGCCGGAACCATTCGCAAAACCGGAGCGCTGCCGGGAATCCAGATTAATCACGCCGGAGGACGATCCACTTCGGAATGGAACTGGGGGCTTCCTCCCCTTGCTCCCTCCACAGACGGCAGTATCAAACCCGACAGCCCTGAATGCCGAACCCTTACAATCGATGATATCAAACGAATTCAGACAGATTTTGTTGCCGCTGCCAGGCGGGCGGTTACAGCCGGCTTTGAGTATATCGAGCTGCACTACGCCCACGGATATCTGGGCAGCCAGTTTCTCTCTCCTCTGACCAATACCAGGACCGACGAGTACGGCGGTAGTCTTGAGAATCGGCAGCGTTTTCTGATTGAAACCTACCGCGCCTGCCGGGATGCTGTTGGCGATTCGACTCTTTTAAGCTGCCGCCTGGGAATCATCGACAAGGATGAGGACGGCCTTAGCCTGGAAGAGGGTATCGACACAGCCTGCAGACTGGAAGCCGAAGGGGCCCCGATTTTGCACATATCCCGGGCTCATGGGGTTCCCGATTCTGTGCGTCCCGAGGGGAGCAGCTTCGATCCGCTGCTGCATCTGGCGGGAAAAGCGCGGCCGAAATTAAAAATACCCGTCATCGGTATCGGCGGAATCCTTACACCTGCGGAAGCGGAGCGGGCTGTAAACAAAGGGGTCACCGATCTTGCGGCAGTGGGACGGGGAATCCTGGCAGATCCCCAGTGGGCATTGAAAGTGATTAAAGATGCAGAAGATTCCATACACATCTGCCGTCGCTGTAATCCGTGTTTCTGGTATAAAACTCCGGAAAAGTGTCCTTCCCGGATTGCAGCGGGGAATACGATCTGACCAATGAGCAGAGAAGCCATGAAGAATCTTGATGAGCTGAAGATCCGGTCTCCCGGAATAGACGATCTTGCGGCGATTTTCCATATCGGCGAGAGGGTTTTTACTTCCCAGAATTATTCCAACCTGTACCGTACCTGGGACGAATACGAGGTCACAAACCTCTTTAATTCCGAATCAGAGCACATGCTGGTGGCGGACCTGAACCGCAGGGTAATCGGTTTTGCAATGGGAACAACTATAGAAAAGGCCCGATCGGCCTGGACCTATGGTCATCTGCTGTGGCTCGGGGTGGACCCCGCCTTCGCCGCCCGGGGTATCGGGGGAATGCTTTTTGACCGGTTTCGTAAAATCATGGAAGAAGAGGGAATCCGCATGCTCCTGGTGGACACCCAGGCCGATAACGAAGAGGCCATCCGCTTCTTTGAGCGCAGAGGATTTGAGAATCCGGTTGACCACATTTACATGACCCTTAACCTGCAGAATTACCAGAAGGAGTCCCGCTGATGGCAGAATTCCAGGTAGCCCGCAAACGGCTCTACTCACTCTTTAAGGATATGGTGGACATATACAGCCCCTCCGGCAAGGAGGAGGAGCTGACGGATTACCTTGAAGAATATCTGCGTCAGCGGGGACTCACCGTGCGCCGGCAAACGGTGGACGAAGGAAGAGACAACCTGATAATAGGTTCCGGGACCATAACGGAGGACCTGCTCTTTCTGGGGCACATAGATACCGTTCCCGCCTTTGATATTGAACAGTTCGAGTTCAGTCAGTCAGGAGGCCGCTGTTACGGCCTGGGCACCGCTGACATGAAAAGCGGCTGCGCTGCAATGATCGAGGGTTTCATCAGTGCCCAGGAGAAAGGCTACTTGCCGGAAACCGCCACCCTTGCGCTGGTTGTCGGTGAGGAAGAGAGCGGTGACGGGACCACCGCGCTGCTGGAAAAGTTCAGCTTTAAGGAAGCCCTGGTGGCGGAACCCACAGGGCTTCAGCCCTGTCTGGAACATTTTGGTTATGTGGAAATGCTGGTACGGACCTACGGGTACCGCCGCCATGCAGCCATGGCCAGCCGGGAGACCAACGCCGTCCGCTGTATGCTCAATTATCTTTTGCGCCTGGAAGACCGAATCGAGGAAGAAGCGGAAACACGCATCAATATCCGGGACCTCCACAGTTCCGAGTCCGGCTTTGCGGTCCCCGACCAGTGTGCCGCCGCGGTGGATCTGCACATTCCTCCGGGTTTTGCCTCCAGTGATTACGCCGCTGTCCTGCAGGAATTTTCCATCGAGCATCTGAACACCACCGGAGCCTCCCATTACGAAATTGAATTCCCGACCCGTACCGACGGGTTTATTATAAAAGAATCCGCCTCCCTGGTGGAAACTCTCAAGCACGTCTACCGGGAATCGAGCATAGACTGGAAACCCGCCGCGTTCCGCAGCCACTCCGATGCCAATCTTTTACGGGATTCCGGCTGCGGCGCCCTGATCCTCGGGCCGGGACAGCTTTCTCTGGCTCATACCATCGATGAATCCGTAGACTTTGAAGAGGTGGTCCGGGCCTCCCGGATTTACACCATGCTGCTGAAGAGCCTAGGAATTTCGTCATAGTTTGTCATAGACTAAAAAATCATACAGATTTCCGATTCCTCATAATCAACCGGAACCTTAGGGTAGGAGCATCACAACGCCTTGGAGGATAACATGAAGGCTACCTACCGTGTTGGTATTATTTTGAGTGTAATTGCAGTATTGGCAGCACCCCTGCCCTGCCAGTCTCCGCCGGACCATAAAGCATCAGCATTATGGTCGGTCCAGCTGGAAGCCGGGGCCGGGAACAGCGGAGGAGAAGGCACACTGGAGTATGGTGCCGCCGTCAGCCGTGAAATCCGACACTGGCTGGACATCGGCGCAGCTGTTCGGGGTTTGAGCCGGATAGACCACGGAATGAAGGATAACCTGAGCAGGGAGTACCACATGGAAACTGCTTACGCGGCACTGCGCCTGCGGCCGAAGATGGAACCTGTGCCGGGAGTAGAGCTTGCCATGCCGCTGGAAATGGGCTCCGGTATGCTTACCTACCGCTATGAACATGAATATGCCGAGGATATGCGCTGGAGCGAGGAGATCCTCGATCAGCTGAACTACGCAGTCTATTCCGCCGGCATAGAGAGCCTGTTCCGCCTGGTCCGCCATTATTCCCTGGTAATCCGCGGCGGATACAGGATAACCAGCCCCATCCGAACCGATCTTGCAGAAACCGATGAACTTTCCGGATTCTGGAGCGATCTGGGGGTCTCGTACCGATTTTAGATATCCGGATGCCCGCCTGTATACCCGGGTTGGAAAGGCTATTTACAGGCTCTCCGCCCTGACGTCCTATTCTTCCTGATATGCGGCATCTTGTGCTGTTTCTCTACTTTCTGTTTCTCTCCTCAGGTTTCGCGGGAATCATCATGATCACCGTACTATGGAGACGTTTAGGCCACCTGTTTCTTGGATGGATAGCCGCGGTCCTTGCGACCTTCACGGTCTGGCTTCTGATAAGCGCGGTAATCTATTACATTGAACACATTGTACATTTTTCCACGGGACGGTTCCTGGGCCCCTTCAATCTGCTGATGGGTACTCTGGCTTACATCTTTCTGTTGTGCGCCAGATTGAGCTCTCCCGTCCCCATAAAAAAGGCAGAGTTTATTATTGCGCTTTCTCCCATGCTGCTGTATTACCTTCTTCTGGTACTTGGAGGTACCGCGGTACCCGCCATCTTTACTCTTGCCAAAACCCACCCTCTTCCATTCATGGTTCTCAATGTGGCCGCCGGTTCGATCTTTGTTTTTTACATCGGCCGCGGGTTTCTGCAGGCCGCCGGCAACGTACAACAGGAAACAGCCTCGTTTATCCTGCGCTGGTACGGTTTTTCACTGCTGATATTCGGTGCCGCCATTCTGGTGTTGAGCCTGGGACTGGCCCTGTTGGGCATCCAGGCAGGTCCGGTGGTAATGCTGGAGTTCTTTTTCTTTTTCCTCCTGAATATGGTTACCGTAACCGCCTTTATCCGCTACCTGATGCGGCCTAATGCTTTTGTAGTGTCCCGAACCGTGGGGATGGATAATCTTCAGTCCGCTAAAATACCGGAAAATTGGATAAAATTCCGACAGGACAATAGATTTGAATGTAATTCCTGGATATTCAAAGGTTTATCGTAACTCTATCCCCACGGTTCTGAACACTACTTAATGCTTTCATAGAAGAGGGTAGAATCAGCGAGCAGTTTCTAAAGGAGTTCAGAATATCCGGGCGCGAAGCCGAAGTTATCGAGATGCTCTCCCGGGGTATGAGCAACAAGGAGATTGCAGACCGCCTCTGTGTCAGTTTTCCAACCATAAGGACCCATGTTTACAACATTTTTAAAAAGACCGGCGCTTCCAGCAGGGTTGAACTGCTGCGGATTGCCTCGAGCTACCGTCAGTAGGGAGATATCACAGGTAATGTGTTCACATGACAGGGGGAATGTTGATTCATGAGGCTTCTGTTATGCTGGTTCTTTTGAACGGTATGCGTCTGCTGCGGCTTGCCGCGTGAGAGCCGACCGCAACTCCTTTGAGAGGGTCAGTCCTCCGAGCGAAAACGCACCAGGGGATACACCAGGGCCGGGATAAGAGCAATCAGCAACATAGCAGGTCCCAGGCCAAAACGGTCGGCTATAAGACCGAAAAGGGGAGAAAAAGCGGCAACCATTAGAGTCTTGAGCTGGCTTTCTCCGGAGAGTCCAGTAGCCATAACGGAACCCTTTATACGGTCGCTGACAAACCCAAGGGTAGCAGGGCGGCGGAGATTCTCCAGCAGATAGTAGATTACAAAAAGTGTAACCGCAAGAGCCGGAATACCCGCGTTCAGAAAAACAGCGATCCCCAGAATAGCAAGAACACCGCTGATGTAGGTTACATTGAGCCCCGCAATTCTGTTCGGAAATAATGAATGAAACCGGGATGCCCGGCTGCTGGCGACACTGGTTAGCAGGTAGAGAATCGTATAGATCACCCCCGACATGATGGCAACCCGCTTGTTCCCCTCCAGAGCGGTAAAAAACGGCAGCGCCAGGGCCAGATTCTTGAGTATGGGCTGAACGTAATCCTTGACGGTTTTAAATACTCCGTCAAAAAGGCTGGAATTGATCAGAGCCCGCCGAATCTTCGGTTCGGTGAACAGTCCGATAAAGTTCTTTACCGTGGCAACCACATCCTTCCAGCCCTTTTCCCGTTGTTCTTCGCTGCATTCTTCCTCATCGCAGGAAAAATCCAGTTCCCGCGGGTAGCTGGCAATAAGGGCCATTCCCGCCAGATAAGGAACAATGCTCCAGAGAAAAACCGAACGGTAGCTGCCGGAAAAGAAAACCAGCAGTGCAGCGATAATAGCGGAAATCGCCGACCCCCGCTGTGACCATGCCCTGGTATTCCCATAGTAAGCTACTTTCTTGTCGGCCATGTTGTGAATATTTAAATATTCCATAATCATTGCCTTGTGGGTACCGGAGCGGAAGCTCTCTCCCAAGGCAAAGAAAACCATGGCGCCGATATATACCCAATAGGATGGAAACAGGTAAAACAGGGCGAAACTGACGATATAGAATCCGAAGGCAAAAAGCATCGCACTGCGGCGTCCAAGAGTATCAGCGATAATACCGGTGGGAATCTCGGTGATATTGGTTATGATTTCCCGTACAGAGTAGAGCACACCTATCTGGAAAAAGCTGATTCCCATCTCCCGAAAAAAAAGTATCAGGAAGGGATCAAAGAATTGCAGGTTTTTTACAAAACCGTAGAGAGAAAATTTCCAGTACTGCAGGTCCCGTTTGAACTCCGTCATCGGGTACTCCTTCTTGCGGGATAAAAAAAGTAGATAATTGCCGCGGCTATTAAAACCATACCGCCGAACACCGGCCAACTGGGATCATCTCCCGGGATAATCAGCCAGCTCAAAGCCGCTCCAGCGACGGGAATCAGGAATTGCCAGATACCGACTATCGAAACCTTCTCTCCCCGGACGGATAAAAGGTGGAACCAGATTGAGAAAGCAGCGGCGGACAGAAAACCAAGATAGCTAAGGGCTCCCCAGAAGACAGGCGCTGCCGGAAAGACAAAAGACCCTTCGACAAAACGGGAGATTACCAACAGCATCAGTCCTCCAAAAATAAACTGGGAACTGGTCAGAACCATGGAGTTCATCCTGCCCCGTGAATGATATACGACTATCTGCCCGAGGACATTCGCAAAGCTCGCCATGAGCATAAGGAGAATACCGATCAACTCCGAACCCCCGATTTCGCCGGAGACACCGCCGTTGCGGGTCACGCTTAAAAGGACGATTCCGGCAAATCCAATAACAAGACTTACCACCATTCGCCGACCCATTTTGTCATCCTTAAGCAGAACATGGGCCGCTAAAGCAGCCCACAGGGGAAGCATACCGTTAACAACAGCCCCTACCGAGCCTGGAACCAGACTAAGGGAGAGGAAAAACAGAGAATAGAGCAGCACTGTCTGGAATATTCCAACCTTGAAAGGCAGCAGCGGAGAACTCAGCAGCTCCCGCAGGTATCTGCGGGGAGAGCCTGCAAGGGGAATCAACAAAAGCCCTGCAAGGGTAAAACGCAACCCGGCAAAGAAAAGGGGAGGAGCATAGTGCAGACCTGTTTTAACGCCGGCAAACGCGCTGGACCAGAGCAGACAGGAAATTACAGCCAGGACCCAGGACGGCATTCTGTATGCGTGCTCGGAATTGGACACGATGATTCCTTTAAATGTATGTTAAAAAATGAATGATAGAGTAAGAAGCGAGAAAAATCAATGATTGGAGCTTTTCATGATTCCAGCACCTACAGCAAAGGCGCGATCATGCGGAATAATGAGTTTCGCAGTTTCTTCGGCATCCCCATGGATTTAACATCCTGCCGGGTAATCTTTCTGCAATACGGTATATCCTCATAAAACTTCTCTTCCAGCTGCTGTGCGACATTGATGTCATAAAAAAAAGCATTAAGCTCGTAATCCAGATGAAAACTCCGCACATCAAGATTACAGCTGCCGATGGTAGCTATGGAACCGTCGGCGCAAAGGGTTTTTGAGTGGAAAAAACCATTCTGATACAGGTAGATATTCACACCGGCATTAAGAAGTTCTTCAAAGTAGGTATGGGCCACCCAAAACGGAACCCTTTTATCCGGGATCCCTGTCATCATGACATGAACCTCGACTCCGGAGAGAGCCGCGGTAGTCAGGGCATTGGTAACGGTCGCTTCAGGAACAAAATAGGGACTCTGAATGTAAATACGATGATTCGCGTTATGGATCAAATTTGCATACATCATTCTGAGACTGTTCCAGTCCGAGTCAGGGCCGCTGCACACAATCTGCATGGGAAGCTGACTGGAACGCCCCCGCCGGCGACCCTCTTCCGGAAAAAACCGCTGGTCCTGTATTAATTCGCCGCCGGAATTATACCAATCCGAGAGAAACACCGCCTGCAGCAGCTGAGCCGACTCACCCTCAAGCCGGATATGGGTATCCCGCCAGCTGTTGAACTGCTTACCGCCGGTTATATATTCGACTCCTATGTTCATTCCGCCGGTATAGCCCGTTTGCCCGTCGATAACGATGATTTTCCGATGGTTGCGGTAGTTCAGCAGCCTGCCTGAGAGCACATTCACGGGATCCAGGAAATAGCGGGTTTCAATGCCGGACTGCCGCAGTTCACGCTTGAACTTCCAGCTCATTTTATTAAAGCAGCCGACACCGTCAAAAAGCAGCCGGACCTTGACCCCCTCCGCGGCCTTGCGCAGCAGGACATCCCGAATCCTCCTTCCCAGTTCATCGGACCTGTAAATATAGACTTCCAGATGTATGGAATCCTTTGCCTCCTCCAAATTGGTAAGCAGGTCCTCTATAAAATCGCGTCCCTCATAATAGGTTTTTACCTGATTGTTCAGGGTTATCACCGAATTCCCGGCCTTCAGGGCAAGATTAATAGATTTAGCTATATCGTTGTCCATGGAATCCCAGTCGTCCCGCAGAAAGTCCATTTGCTGCTTCAGTATTGGTCCAAGCAGGGTTTCGAAGGTCTTTTCCGGCAGAAGCTTCATGATTTTGTGTTTCTTCCAGTTTATGCCGCTGAGAATATACATACCCGCCCCGAAATAGGGCAGAAAGTAGATTGCAAGAAGCCAGGCTATGGAGACCTCTGGTGCCTTGTTATCCAGAAGAATACGGATTGTCAGAGAAACTACAAATACAGCATAGAGGAACACCAGTACCGAGGTTGGAGAGAGCAGATCCCCAGCCATAGATATAACTCCTTATACCGAAAAGATTGATCATATTGTACACGAGCATGCAGGAAATTACCAACACGGTTTCCTGGCTGGTGGATTTTGACAAATAATCAGAATAGAAGCATACTGTTATACATGGTGCAATTAGATATCCTTGAGGTACCGGGAAGACATCCAATCGTCATGTCTGCCCATCCGCTGGAAGGAGCTCCGATGAATGAAGATCTTCCCGGAATACTCCGGAACTATATTGCCGAGTTAAGGAATCTGGACATCGGGACTATAACCGTCCTCTTGCCGGAGGAGGAAATTATAGGAAACTATGAGGGTACCGATCTGTTACGGGAATACAACCTGGCAGGATTCAAGGTAATTCACTTTCCCCTTGAGAATTTCAGTACCCCAAACAGCATAGACGTTTTTCACAACCTGATGGAGCACATCAGCGCTTATCTGAAAATAACAAAGGTACTGATCCACTGCAAAACCGGATGCGGGCGTACCGCCATGGTAGCTGCAGGGATACTGATCAGGCTTAAACACAGCGCTCCCAAAGCCATAACAGCCGTTCATGCCGCCCGACCCTCTTCACGATTAACAGTCAATCAGATTCAGTTTCTCAGGGAGTATCAGCGGTATCTTTTATAGGTGCAAGGCTTTCTCATGATTTCCATCTCAAGGAAATCCAGCACCCGCATCCTACATAACAGAAGTTTCTTTGAACCTTAATCTACATTCCTGTATCTTTGAAGTCGTTTTGTTGCAAAAGAGTAACATATGCAGTTCAGGTCCACATAAAGGTAAAAAACTGCCAACTTATTCCCTTATAACAAATAACTATTCCCGCCTGGAATACTCTGCATTCACTCATTCGATATGGCACACCTTTTGCTTCTTATAAGCAACACACTCCTGGAGGAAATTGTGAATAATGGAACTGGAAATGGAAGATTCAAAGCTCTGCTTATTCTCCTGATCATGGCAATCAGTGCAGGCGGGTCGCTCTACGCACAGACGATGGAGGACTGGGAGATTATCAAGGTGGGCCTGGATACTGTGTGGGTTCTGCTGGCAGCCTTTCTGGTCTTTTTTATGCAGGCCGGTTTTGGAATGGTGGAGGCCGGTTTTATCCGCGCGAAGAATACGGCCAACATACTGACAAAGAACTTTCTTGACTTCTGCATGGCATCCATTGCCTTTTTTATCCTGGGCTACGGACTTATGTTCGGCAATGGTAACGGTTTTATCGGTTTCTCAGGCTTCTTTATGATAGGCGCAGAAAGCGGGGCCGACGTTCCGCTCTACGCCTTCTGGCTCTTTCAGGCGGCTTTTGTTGGAGCCGCGGCCACAATTGTAGCAGGGGGAATGGCGGAACGCATGAAGTTCTCCGCCTATCTTATTTACTCCTTCATAGTTTCTGCCCTGGTATACCCTGTTATTGGACACTGGGTATGGGGAGGCGGCTGGCTCGCCGAGCTCAACTTTGCCGACTTCGCGGGTTCCGCGGTAGTTCATACGACCGGCGGCGTGGCGGCCCTGGTGGGAACCATCATCCTCGGACCGCGGAGGGGAAAGTATCGTTCCGACGGGAAACCGAATGTTCTTGGCAGCCACAATATTCCCATCGCGGCCCTGGGCGTGTTTATTCTCTGGTTCGGCTGGTTTGGCTTTAACCCCGGTTCGAGCCTGGGAGTCGGAGACGGGTCGCTCATCGCCCTGGTGGCCATCAACACCAACCTCGCGGCTGCCGCGGGAGCAATCGGTGCCATGATTACTGTTTGGATCAAGGTCGGCAAACCCGATCTGTCGCTGATCATGAACGGCGCCCTTGCAGGTCTGGTTGCAATAACCGCTCCCTGCGCCTTCGTTTCCCCTGTTTCGGCGATAATCATCGGAGGGATCGGCGGTTTTCTCGTAGTAGTAGCGACCCTTGGCCTGGACGATCTGAAAATCGATGATCCCGTCGGTGCTTTTCCCGTGCATGGCGTCAACGGCATGTGGGGAGCTATATCCGTCGGACTTTTCGGTCGACAGTCCCTGGGCCTCGCCGGCGAAGGCCTTTTATTCGGCGGAGGATTCAGCCAGCTCGGCATTCAGCTTCTGGGCACCATCACCATCGCAATTTTTGTGTTTGCCGCCATGGGAATAGTATTCCTGGTTCTTAAAAAGACAATAGGCCTCAGAGTCAGCGAGATGGAAGAATACCGGGGCCTGGATATCGGCGAACACGGTGTGGAGTCGTATAACGGATTCCAGATAATCGAATAGGGAGGGAAAAATGAAACTGATAACAGCAATGATCAAACCCCAGAAACTGGAAGATGTAAAAAGAGCTCTGTTCGAGGCGGACGTCCATAAAATGACTGTAACATCCTCCCAGGGCTGCGGACAGCAGAAGGGTTATACCGAAACCTTCCGCGGGGCTATTACCGAAATCAACCTGCTGAAGAAAATTCGCCTTGACATCGCGGTAAACGAAGACTTCGTGGGAACCACCATCGACGCTATTTGCAAAGGCGCCTATACCGGAGAAATCGGCGACGGTAAGATATTCGTTACAGAACTGGTCGAGTGTATCCGCATTCGAACCCGGGAACGGGGAAATAAGGCGATCGGCTAGGATCGATAAAAAACCGGGGCTCTCTCCTGCGAAGGAGAAGGCCCCGGCCCATTTATCAACAGAAAACGTGTCAGATCTACTTCGAAAGGGTCTTCCAAACAACCATTGAGTTGTCAATAGCATCAACAGCTTTGTCTATTCTCTTTTCAGTTAACGCATCGAGAATCCTTTTATGAACATCCAGAGCCTGGAGACCCTTTTTCTGGTTTTCATGGGTGTGCTCAATGGATGGAGCAAAGAAATCAAGAATAAATGAGTAGGTTCTCTCTATCAGCCTGTTTCCAGTGGCCCTTCCCATGGCAGCATGAAACTCAAGGTCATACTTGGCAAGATCAAGACCATCATAGTCGGGTGAATTAACAGCAGCCTCCATTTCTGTATAAACCTTTTTAATTTCTTCAAGATCTTTGTCATCAGCATTCTTGATTATCAGGGATACAACGTCCATTTCCATGATCTTTCGGAATTCTGCTAATTCTTCTATATCCGGTTCAAGCAGGATGAGACTGAAGATAAGCGGATCAAAAAGAACTTTTCCCAGAGATCGAGAAATGTATGTACCATCTCCCTGTTTTATCACTATTATGCCGAAGGCATGAAAAATCTTCATGGCTACTCGAACAGAACCTCTACTGACACCAAGATTTTTGGCCAGTTCGGTCTCATTAGGCAGCTTGTCGCCTGGAGTCAATTTTTTTGTGAGCAACAGTCTTTTAATATTCCGAATTACAATATCAACCGCCGATTCCTTGATCCTTGGAGATAGTAACTCAACTATGCTCTTCTCTTCCAAATCAGTCCTCCACTACATACATAAATACATGTTTGAATATACTATATTATATCTTCATAATAAAAGTCGTTTCCCTGATCCAGCACTGCATAATCATCCCATTACAACCTTTGGAATATAAAGTGCCAATTGGGGAAACATGATGATCAACATCAATACAAGAAACATTCCAATTATAAAAGGAATTGCAGCGAGGGCTCCCTTTGCGAGGGGAATCCCGGCAATTTCACATGAAATGAACAGGCAGGCTCCCACAGGAGGCGTAACTAATCCTATTGCCAGGGCCATTACTGTTACAACTCCAAACAGAAGCGGGTCAATTCCCAGAATCTGTATAGCAGGGAATAATACTGGAACCAGCAGAATTATGCTGGCACCGAGATCGATAAACATCCCTGTAAGAAAGTAAATTATTACGAAGATCCACAGTACAACTGAGGGATTTGAGGAAAAACCGGTCACCAAAGCCACAACTTTTTGAGGGATCTGATCACTTGTAATAATCCATCCATATAAATATGCCCCGGCAATCATGAACATTACAGTTGCTGCAGTTTTTGCAGAATCCAGCAACAGACCAGGCATCATCTTTATTGACAACTCTCCATAAGCGAAGAATCCAATGAACAAAGCATAAATCGTAGCTAAAACAGCCGCTTCCGTAGGGGTAACAACTCCAAGGATGATTCCCCCGAGAATAATTACCGGCATCAGGAGAGCCAATATGCTTCCTTTTAAATCAGCAAAGAAGTTTCTTAAGCTGAAATGCTTCACCTGCCCAAAATTATATTTCTTTGCGTACACATAAGAAATCAGCATTTGGGATAAACCGATCAGTATTCCGGGAATGACTCCAGCCATAAAAAGACGGCCGACAGAAACCCCGGTTATTACGCCGTAAATTACAAAAGGGATACTCGGAGGTATAATCACACCTATTACCGAGGAACTGCCGGTAACCGCGGCTGAAAAACTGTTACTATATTTCTCACTTTTCATTGCAGGTATCAGAATGGAGCCAACGGCGGAAGTATCTGCTACTGCAGCCCCCGTGATACCGGCGAACAACATACTGGTAACAATATTAACATGGGCAAGGCCGCCCCTGATAAATCCGACAGAGGAATTTGCAAAGGATATAAGCCTCTTGGAAATCCCGCCATTGTCCATCAGGTTTCCGGCTATCATAAAAAAGGGAATAGCCAGAAGAATGAACGAGTCGGTCGCAGTAATAGCGCGTTGAATTACAACTACAATTGGGAATCCACCATATATCACTGCCACCAGAGATGATATCATCAAACTGAAAGCAATTGGTACATTGAGAATCAGAAGAAGCAAAAATGTGAGAAATAACACCAGGGTCATGGCAGATTACCTTCCTCATGCATACTGTTCGTGATATAGCACAAAACCCGAAAAACCAGCTCCACCAGCATCAAAAAAAGGGCGGCAGGAAAAGCAAGATAGATAGCTGCCATGGGAATATTTAAGGTGGGAGATAATTGACGCATTGTAACAGTAAGAATTTCCGGCGATGCGTAAATCATCACAATTAAAAATACAGTTGTAATAAGATTAACCGTAAAATCAAATTTCTTCCTGATGCTGTCGGGAAAAAGGGAAACGAAGAAATCAACACTCATGTGCCTGTTTTCTCGAAAAACAACGACAGAAGCGGTAAATACTATCCAGACAAAAAGATATCTGGCTAATTCTTCAGACCATGTCAGCGGATTGTTAAGCACATATCTGCTGAACACCTGAATCGAAACAACAATGACAATCATGGCCATCAGAATAATGACAACAGTGTCTACAGTCTTATCCAGAACACTTTTAATTGTGTAAACACCGCTTTTCTGCCTAATCATCTTCTTTTTTCCCTGCTATTGAGATTATCACAATTCAAAGATTCGTCGATTGGTCGGACAAGATAACATCCTGCCCAATCAATCGACACATTTGGTTCTTTCTAACTGCCAATCGCCATTATGGAATCAATCAGTTCCTTTCCAAAAACACCTTCATATTCCTGATAAACAGCCTTTGCTGCCTGCTGAAACTTTGATCTGTCGACATCGTACACTTCCATGCCGTTCTGTTTCAGTGTGGCAATGTACTCAGAAGTCTGCTCTGCCATAAGTTGCCTCTGATAATCAGTTGCTTCCTGAGCAGCCTCCATTATTATATCCATATATTCAGACGAAAGACTGTCTGATGTCTTCTTGCTCATCAGAAAAGCCTGGGGTGTATAAAAATGGTTGGTGAGGGCATAGTACTTCTGGACTTCCCACAAGGCATTGGTCGCTAAAATCACCGGCGGGTTCTCCTGTCCATCAATAACGCCCTGCTGCAGGCTTGTGTACACTTCTCCCCATACCATCGGAACAGGAGCCGCACCCATGGCTTTAAACGAGGCCATGTGCACCTTGTTTTCCATTGTTCTGATTTTCATGCCCTTGAGATCATCAGGAACTACGATTTTCTTATTGCTGGTGGAAACACTCCTCCAGCCGTTTTCCATGAAGGAGAGTCCGACAATGCCGTTGGGCTCGAATTTTTTCATGATATTCCTGCCGATTTCTCCGTCCAGAACAGCATAGGCATGTTTTGAAGAAGTAAAAAGAAAGGGAAGATCCACAACACCGATTTCCGGGACAAATCCTCCCAGAGGACCGGTGGAAACAATAGTCATGTCAACCGTACCGAGCTGAAGTCCCTCCACCATATCACGCTCTTCCCCAAGCTGCCTGTTCGGGAAGATTTGTACAACTACATTCCCGTTGGTTCTCTCCTCAACACTCTTCGCAAACTTCTCCGCTGCCAAATGCGCAGGATGGGTCAGCTGAATACCGTGACCGAGGCGCAGAGTGACAGGACCTTCGCTTTTTTCCTTGTTTCCCTCTGCAGTCAAGGAAAACAGCGCGAGGAAGACAATAAGCAAGAAAACTGATAATCGTTTGAACATATAGTTCCTCCTTAATATATTTATGCCGTTCAGGCACATATCCAAATTAAATCTGCGGCTTATCCGGATGCAGCATGGTGGCGATTACCCTATCCAGCACATCCTCTTTCCATATCTCTTTCCAGTTTTCCCGAAGGACCAGTTTATTCCCCAGGTTAATTGCAACCTTGCAGGCATCTGATACGGGTGTATTTCCGAGAAATCCAAGAAAATTGGCAGAAAGGTTATAGATATGTCCGGATAAAAAAGACACCGCAGCCTCCCGTTGAATTCCCTTCCGCTCTGCTTCATTCACCGTTTCGGCCATTGCGAACAGGCAGGTAGCACCTAACAGTTCAACCAGGGTCGGCTCGAGAAATGCAATGTCCCTTATGCCCATTACATAACTGTTTACAACCGGGCTGAACATAATTTCTGCAATTCTGCGGCAGGAGGCAAAAACATCATCATCTCCCTGTATTTTTGCCATAACAATGTCCTGCCTTCCTCCCAGTCCTCCAAAATAGTCCTTACGTGCTTCAGGCGTATTCTGATCCAGGAAATACGAAGGGTGACAGGGGTGAGCAACGGCAAATGTACAGTCGTCCCGTAAGGCCAGCTCTTTGGCAACCGCAGCTGCCGGATCGAGAATTATCAGGCCCGAACCCGGTCGCATTCTATCAACAACCGGTTTACTTGCCGTATGTATAACCGAGTCCGGCACTGCAAGAACAACAACATCAGACTGGGGGATCGCCTCCTCCATGGGAACCACAGAGAATTCTCGCTCCATGATACTCTGAATGCCGCGTTCTGCAGTCTCAACAAGATACAGTTCCACCTCATCCATCGCCCTGGCAAGGTTATTTGAGGTGCGGGTTCCCATCTTCCCACCGGCGCCTATCACCGTAACAACAGTATTTTTCATGCGTATCACCTTTTCCGTGAATTAGTTTCTGTTTACAAAGCCGGAAACCGTATTTGCTATCTGTTCCGGGTGAAAACCATAATGGTCGATGAGTTCCTCCGCAGGACCGGATTCTCCAAAAGTTGAAAGACCTATTCGCTTGACTAAAGCAGGCTTGCTCTCGCACACAAGCTTACTGACATATCCGCCCAGTCCACCGTTAATGTTGTGATCTTCCACGGTTACGATCTTGTCGAATCCACTTATTACGTCCAAAAATCGGGAAGGTTCTTTGGAGTACAGAATATTTACATCCGCAACCGTTGCGTTAAGTCCCTGAGCTTTAAGTCGGTCTGCCGCTTCAAGCACACGACCGAGCACAAAACCGCTGGAGAGCAGAAGCACATCTGCACCATGTTTTGTAATGAGAGTAATACCGTCGGGGTTAAATGCATCGTTTTTGTTATATATATCCTTTTCTCTACCGCTTCCTGCACGTACATACACCGGTCCGTCAATTTCTGCGGCCCTTTTCACGGCATGATATGTCTGGTTGCCATCTGCAGGTGTAAAGATTGTAAAATTCGGAATAGTAGCCAGTATGCCGATGTCCTCATAGAACTGATGGGTCACCCCTTCCCGCTCCCCGCCGTACAGGCCCGCATTTATTCCTACAAACTTGACGTTCAGATTCGGATACGCAACAAAGGTCCTCATCTGTTCACAGGCTCGCATTGTCAGAAACCCCGCGTAGGTTGCGACGAAGGGAACCAGACCGGTTGTAGATAATCCCGCGGCAAGATCGACAGCATTCTGCTCTGAAATACCTGTTTCTATGTAAGCTTCGGGATACTTTTCAGAGAACCCCGTAGCCCGCATAGCTTTCAGAGAATCCGGTGAGACAAAAACATATCGCGGATCAGAAGCCCTGAGTTCGGTTAAAGCTGCGGCGAAAGCCTCCCGGGTCCCTTTATAATCAGCCATCGACCAACACCTCCAGTTCTTTCCTCGCTGCAGCAAATTGTTCCTGTGTGGGAACTCCTTTATGCCAAAGATTATCGTTTTCCATATAACTCAATCCTTTACCTTTAATACAATCACAGACAATAACACTGGGTTTTCCCCTGACCTCTTTAGCATTTTTGATGGCCTTCCTTATCTGATCAAAATCGTGCCCGTCGATCTCCTGAGTGTGCCATTTGAAAGCCTCAAATCGTTCTGCAATATTGTCTGACCCGATTGTATCCAGTATTGTTCCTCCGCTTTGCCAGCCGTTTTTATCAATAAACACAATCAGGTTGTCCAGCTTATGGGCTGCAGCAGTATTAATTCCTTCCCAGCAGACTCCCTCCTGGAGTTCACCGTCACCTGCAATTACAAACACATTGAAGTTCTTCTTTAAGTTTTTGGCACCTATCGCAATTCCGGCAGCGATGGAAATACCATTCCCCAGAGACCCGGAGGTCATATCCACCCCCCTGGTCTTATTCATGACTGGGTGTCCCTGGAAGATGCTTCCCAGACCTCGCAATCTGTAATCAGCGACTTTCTCCCCAAAAAAGCCTTTTGCGGAAAGCGCTGCATAATAGATCGGGCATGCATGCCCCTTCGACAGGATCAGACGGTCCCGGTCTTTCCATTCGGGATTCCCTGGATCAAGCTGCATTTCATCGAAATACAGGGTAGTTACAATATCTGCAATTGACAGAGCCGGACCCGGATGCCCGTCACCGCCCTCGAAAATCATTCGAACAGCTTCCAGGCGAAGTTGTTTTGCTATCTTTTTCAGTTCTCCATTATTCACACAGGTGTTCCTTTATTGATCGTTAATCGTTAATCGTTCAATGTTTAACCTATTATACGATGGCTATACTCACCTGTCAATGTTTTTTTCGGAGAGACACTTCCGCACTCCTTTTACAGCAGTGAACGGACTGGCTAATAGAATTTGTTCCGGAACTGTTCCTTCTGAACATTGAAACAGGGGCCGACGCTCCGCTCTACACCTTCCGGCTGTTCAAGGCGGTATTTGCAGGAGCCCGCGGGCACAATTGTGTCAGGAGGAATGCGGAACGCATGAAGTATCCCGCCTATCTTATTTGCCCTTCATAGTTTCGGGCCTGGTATACACTGTTATTGGGTACGGGTACGAGGAGGGGGCCGGTTCGGCGAGCTCAACTTTGCCGACTTCGCGGGAACCACCATCGACGCCTTCTGCAAAGGCGCCTGTACCGGAGAGAACGGCGACGATAAGATATTCATCAGCGAACTGGTCGAGTGCATCCGCATTCGAACCCGGGAACGGGGAAATAAGACGATGGGCTAGGATCGATAAAAGGCCGGTGCTCTCTCCTGTTGAGGAGAAGGTCCCGGCTCACTCCTCGATCTTTAGATGAGAAATACTCCATACACCAGTATGTTCCCTGACCATTTCCAGTGCTTCATCATAATTTTTCTCCATTATGGCTTGATGCATCGCTTTGTGCGTTCTATAGCCATACGAAGAGTTAATGGTGGGAGAAAACATATCTATGATGAAGTTATAGATATTTGAAACAATTTTATTGTGAGTGATTTCACCCATAATTCGATGATACTCAATATCTGCTGAGTCACCCAGTTCGCGGTCCACAATGTCCTGTGACTCTATAGTATCGAATTCATTCATGGCCTCGTCGAGCCGCTTTAAGTCTTCATCGTCGGCATTCCGAAAAATCAGATCGACAATACCTCTTTCCATCATCTCCCGTATTTCTATCAGGCTCTTATAGTCCGGATCGCTTACCAGTATCCTAAATAACAAGGGATCAAAGTTTTTTTGATTTGCCGAACTGCTGATGAAGGTTCCGGCTCCCCTCCGAACTTCAACAATACCATATGCTGACAATATCTTCATGGCTTCACGAATTGAACCCCTGCTGACCTGAAGATTAGTCGCCAAAACAGGTTCACTGGGGATCATATCACCAGGTTTCAGCTTTTTTTCTATAAGAAGTTCTTTTATGCGATCGACAACAATGTCGACCGCCGATTTCCGTTTTTCTTCAATCCTGAAAAGATCATCCACTACATACACCTGCCAGGATTATACAAAGTGAAGAATACAATATTCAAGTAATCAGTCATCAATGTACTCAGGCCTGCCGGGTGAAAAAAACTCAACAAAATCGGTATCCTCCAGCACCTTGGAACCATGCTTTTCCCATGAAGAAAAATAGTATGCACCTCCGTCTGTTACGATGACCGAGGAACCATCTTCTTTGAAGAATTCTACCCTTCCGGATACCACATAACCTATTTGTGCAGCTTCATGGGAATGCAACTCCAGGACAGCCCCTTTATCAAGATGAAAATGACACAGCATATGATCAGCATCATACACCAGGGTTTTTCGCATAATCCCCGGCCTCAACTCCACGGGAACTACATCAGCTATGCTGTTAACTCTTTTTGCCTTCATTCCTCGCCTCCCGGACCGCATCTTTCGCCCCTCTCCATCCGTCAAGAAACATGTTCCTGAACAAAACAACGGGAGGAAAATCACTGTACTCATCATCGCGCAAACCATTTTCTTCCCATGCTGCCTTAAAAACTGGGACTTTCTCCAGTAGTTCCCGTGTTATTGACTCTTTTATTGGAACGTCGAAACGATTTTCTACCGGAGGATTGTCTTTGATCAGTTTGTCCGCAGTTCCTTTCCAGTTAATTGTAATATGCATATCCGCACCAACAAATTCAGTAAAATGGTGAAGCCCCCGCGCACCGCCGCCAAGAATAACGACTGGATACTCCCGTTCCTTGATGATTGAATACAGCTTTCTTCCTGCAAGAATACCCGCATACCATAGGATTTCATCGCTGACTTCTGCTCCTGTATTCTTTTTCCACTCTGCAAGGTGCTGGTCAAAGATACCGGTTATGTGAGTTACATACATAGGGGCAGGATTTCTTCGTTTTACTACGATGTCAGTATAGATTTCAGATATCTGGACCGCCTGGGCAATAGACATAACTTCCGTAGCGATAACCGGTACATCATTTTGGGACAGCTCGGCAATAGCGGAAATCCCGCTTTTCGTTACTGGAACTTTAGCAATATAATTCTTTGACAGATTTAAATTACTTTCTGCTTCACGAAGAATATCAGACGGATCGTCTTCCTTTTCCGGATCCCCCTGGATTGATACCCATCCCCGCGTGCCATTTGATTTCTCATAGACTGGCAGAAAAGCATCCATTATTTTCTTTACAATCCTGGACTGGAGCTGAGAAACCACCAAAGAGTCATCCGGCTCCTTCTGCAGAATCTCCTTCATAATTTCCCTGCAAGCTCCCATGGTCTCACTATTTTTCAGCATCTTGCTTGCATACGTTGGATTTGTTGTACAATATTCAGCCCCTGCAGCTATCGCCATCATTGCTTCATTCGGGGTCGGATTATTAACCCAAAACCTGGTCGGGGTCTTACTTTGGACCTGGTGAAAATACGTATCATTCACTGTATAACTCCTTTAATACATGCATTAATTCTGGTGCTTCTTTATTATGGGAAAATAATATTCGGAAGAAAGGTAGAAATTCCCGGAAACAGAGTAACTACCAGCAGAGCTATAATCAGAGGAATAAAATATGGCAGTATTTTCTTCATGATTGTTTCCACCGGTTGACCCGAAACAACACTTACCATGTACAGACTCATTCCAACTGGAGGCGTAAGAAGTCCAATCATAAGATTAAAAACAACAACAATACCCAGATGTATTGGATCAACGCCGGCCATCATCATAGCCGGGTAAATTATCGGCGTAAGCACGAGTATAGCCGCTATGGTATCCATTATCATCCCGATTACAAGGAGGAGAACATTAATTAATAACAGCAGAATGATCGGGTTTTTTGAGATCGATAATAACAGAGTCGCCATTTTCATCGGAATCTGCTCAATAGTGAGAATCCAGGCGAATACAGATGCGCAAGCAACCACTATAAGGATCTGTCCGGTCGAATGAATCGTCTCCTTCGCCATGGAAATAAGTTTTTTTACAGACATTTCCCGATACACGAATACCCCAAGCACTAAGGAATATGCAACTGTTACGGACGCAACTTCCGTGGGACTAAACCAACCCGAAACAAGACCACCGGCAAGCAATACAGGAGCAAACAGAGCTGGTAAGGCATTAACAACGACTCTCCTCAAATCATTTTTTTCCGGACGCAGCGTATCCCGCGGATAATCCTTAATATGCGCAATAATAGTTACGACAATCATCAAAAGCCCGGTGACTACAAGGGCTGGAACGATCCCTGCAATAAGCAGCTTGATGCTGGAAACCTCCGCGACAGTTGCAAAGATTATCAAAGGAATGCTTGGAGGAAAGATCGGACCTATTGTAGCGGAAGCCGCAGTAATGGCGGCAGCTTCGCCGGTGTCGTATCCCTGGTCTTTCATTGCCTTGATTTCTATTTTTCCTAGCCCTCCGATGTCCGCCAATGCCGCACCTGAGATTCCAGAAAAAATAAGACTGGCAAGAATGTTCACATGGGCCAGACCGCCTTTTCTCCTGCCGACCATAAGACGGGCCGTATTGAACAGTCGGTCAGTTATACCGGATGTGTTCATCAAACTCCCTGCGAAAATGAATACAGGAACTGCAACCAGAGGAAACGAGTTCAGTGAGTTCGGTAAACGATGAGCTAAAACGGACAAGGGAAGATCCGAGGACAATAAATACAACACAGAGGAAAAACCCAAACTATAGGCGATAGGAATACCGAACAACGTCAAACCAAAAAAAACAAGCGTCATGGTAAGACCAGTCATTGCCGCCCCCCATAGAACAGGATGCGTAAAAACCTTGCGATTCCGGCTCCCACACCAAGAATTGCGCCGATCAGTCCCGCGGAAAAGAAAATTGTATTTGGTAAATTCAAAGAGGGCGAAAGGACATTTCCGCTGTTTTTCATAAGCAAAAAATGACTGATTATATAAACACTATAAAAGGCGATTACAACAAGAACAGAAAGAAGGGATTGTATCTTTCTGAACCTTTCAGAAAACCTCATAGCCAGCATATCGAAACGAACGTGGTCATTCCGGTAAAAAACTACCGGAGCAGCAATCAGAACAATCGAAAGCAGCAGAAAGCGCGAAAATTCTTCATTCCAGACGAATCCCGTCTCAAAGAAGTTACGTAAAATAACCTGGAGAAAAACTATGCCAGATAAAACCAACAGAAGAAAAACCGCCACAAGTTCAACACCTGCCAGGATCTTTTTCATTAACAATCGCCCCTTTGAGATCAGCGCCTCCATTACGTATGCAATCATAACATGGAGGCGCCTTCGCGCTGGAAATTATTTAATAGTGTCGATTATACTGTACAAATCACCGTACTTGTCATCGAATCTTTCACGGACAAGCGCGGTTACAGATTCTCTGAAGGCGTCGATCTGCAATCCGTTATCAGCAGTGATAACTGTCATGCCGACTTCTTTCAGCTTCTCGATATCCGCCTGTTCCGACTCTATGGTCTTTGCAGTCGCCCATTCTGCTGTTTCTTCAGCGGCTTCCATAACTGCTTTCTTCTGGGATTCAGTTAAGCTCTTCCATACGGCTTCGTTCATCACCACACACTCAGCACCCATAATATGGGATGTAACCATCATGTGGCTCTGAATATCAAATAATTTATTTGCATAAATTACGCCGACAGGATTCTCCTGTCCATCAGCTGCACCCGTCGCCAGAGCCGTTGGCACTTCAGACCAGTCTATAGGAGTCGCGATTGCACCCATACCTTCGACGGCCGTCATATAGATAGGAAAAGGAATTGCCCGAATTTTCATACCTTTGAGGTCGGCCGGGGTGTATACAGCTTTGTTGGTCGTCAGCTGACGAGCGCCAAAGAAGAAATTATAGATATTTCGGATGTTTCGCTCTGCAATTGCACCGTCGTTCAGTTTTTTCATAACAGGTGAATTGACATCGGTTACCCGCATAAGATGGTCTACACTCTTGTACAAAAACGGAGTATCAAGCACTGCATAATCCGGGTACAGAGAACCTATGCCCGCCATTGTGTTGTGATGAAACGCAACGGTACCATTGCTGACCATTTCAGCCTGCTCCTGGATTGTTCCGAGCTGGGAAGACGGATACACTTCAACAATTATTTCTCCGCCGGTTTTCTCCTTAACCATCTCGGCAAAATACACCGCCTGCTTACCGGCGACACTCTCCGGAGAATTCATATGAGCATATCTCAACTTAATGACTTCTCCTTCCTCTTGTCCGCTCCCGTAGGCAAGCGTAACAAGCACCATAACAAGACATGCTACTGCAATTTTCTTCATACTCAACTCCTTATTGATGTTATATTTGACAAGGCCTTCTCGGCCTTTTCAACTATGGATTGTACGGTGATACCGTATTTTTCGAAGAGCTCTTCTGGTGTGCCCGATTCCGAGAACCTGTCATCAAGTCCGATTCGAACAACCCTCCGGGGACAGAAAGCAGAAGAAGTTTCGCAGACGGCGCTTCCCAGGCCACCGATTGTATTATGATCCTCCACAACAAGCGCTGCCTTACAACTTTGCAGGTGATCCAGAATCTCTTCTACAGGTAAGGGTTTAATCGTTGAGACTTCTACTCCCCGGACGCTTATGCCCCGGGAACTGAGTTCCTTGCATGCCTCTTTGATATAAGGAAGTACAAAGCCGTGACCGAAAATGACCAGATCTTCTCCTTCATCGAAGAAAGTACGGCACTTACCGAACTCGAAAGGTGTATCTTCCGTCCAGAAAACGGGATCACGTCCACTTCCTATGCGTAAATACACCGGTCCGTCGATCTGCTCCGTCATAACACGCACGGCTTGACGGACTTGCCCGGCATCGGCAGGCGACAGTACCGTGATTCCCGGGATGGTCCGGGTAATTCCAAGGTCCTCAAGACCCTGGTGAGTAACGCCTTCGCGCTCTCCTGATCCCATTCCTCCATTAGCTCCGATTACCTTTACATTCAATCCCGGATAAGCTACAGCGTTACGTAACTGCTCACACGCCCGCTGGGTTGCAAATACAGCATAGGAAACATATACGGGGGTCATGCCGCATGATGCAATCCCCGCCGAAATTGCCATAGCCGCCTGCTCGGAGATTCCGACTTCAATAAAATTTGACGGATACTTCTCCATGAAATCCTGCGCCTTGATTACACCGGCAGAGTCAGAGGAGACAAGGACGATCGACTTATCATTTTCAATCACATCGAACAGACCTTCGGTAACAGCTCTTCGCGTACTTTTCTGATTCATTAATCAGTCCCCTCCAGTTGGTGTATTCCGTTGGCGAACTCTTCCTCGGTGGGAACACGTTTGTGCCAGGAATTATTGTCTTCCATAAAATCCAACCCTTTACCCTTGACGGTATTGCAGATAATAACTGAAGAGCGGGGCTCAGCTTCAGACTCTCGGAGAGCCGAGAAAATCTCATCAAAATCATGCCCGTCTATTTCCCTGCAAGCAACGCGGAAGGCTTCAAATTTTTCCATTAAAGGGAGAATACCGCTGACCTCTGATACCGGACCGCCACTTTGTCGTTTATTATGATCAATAAGAATATACAGGTTATCCAATGAATACTTGGCCGCCACCTGGAGGGCTTCCCACACAATTCCCTCCTGAAGTTCTCCATCTCCGGCAAGTACGTATACTCTGCTATTTTTCTTTTGGTGCTTCAACGCCCAGGCCATCCCGACTCCCATTGCAAGACCATTACCAAGCGGTCCTGTAGTTGCATCGATTCCCGGGGTTTTCACCATATCCGGATGCCCCTGAAGTCTGGAATTAATTTTCCTAAGAGAATATTTCTCCTTTTCCGGAAAGAACCCTCGGCGCATAAGCGCCGCGTAAAGAAGAGGACATGCATGACCTTTTGATAAAACAAAGCGATCACGATACTCCCAGGCGGGATTATCTGGACGAACATTGAGAATCCCACCAAAATAGAGAGCTGTTATTATTTCTGCGGCAGAGTAGGCCGGACCAGGATGTCCGTCTTTTACATCATAGATCATCTCAAGAACATCTTTTCGTAGAAGCGATGCAGTTTTACGCAGCGTATCGGTGAATGGGACTCCAGTGTCATTCATTTCATGTACCTCCGTATGGCTTCAAGTCCGGATTTAAGGCTGCTTAAAACGGGAATTCCAGTACTCTCTCGAAGAGCAGCCTCCATCCGGGCCATTGAACCCTGTGCCAGCACAATAACATCACACGAATCTGAAACCTGTTTAGCGGTTTCAGAAAGAAGCTGATCGTGACGTGCAGGATCTCCTTCGGTCAATGCTTTGAATGCACCATCGGCCAAACCGTTTACTATTTCGACTTTTTTCCCTTTTTCTTCCGCAACTTGTTTGATCAATTCCATTGTTGGATTCAATGTTGTCGGAAGTGTCGCCAGAACTCCTATGGTCTGCGCCGTATCCACAGCCTGCTCAACCATTGGCCTGTCGATACGCAGCACAGGTATATCAAAAAACGGCTGTAAATAGTCTACAGACTCGCCCACGGAAGAGCACGTTTCAAGAATAACATCAACTTCCATCCCGGCGCCGATATGACAATACTGATGTATTCGCTCCAGCACAGCAGGCGTCATTTTTCCCGCCTCTATTACATCCGCGATCAGGCTGTCATCCAGGATACTAATTACCCGTACATTCTTTAACACCTCTTGTGCCATCTTTTTCAACGGATCAACAAGAGCTGCACCGGTCACCAGTGTCATAACTGTCCTAGGTCTCATTCAATTTCCCGCAAATAATCATAAGTTTAACATCGGTTGTCCGATGTTTGATCTATCGTAACTCTGGAGTTACTATCTGTCAATGTTTTTTTTGAATATTTCTGGATACGCGCGAATCTGGAGCAATCCGAATCTGATTGCGGAATTCTCCGTCCGGGCTTACACTTAAATTAACAAAGACGAGGAGGAGCATATGCTTATCGAAGCCCTGCTTAAGAGCAAAGCTGTTCCCGGTGTGATTACCATTACCGGGGATACTCCCGTCGCCGACGCTGTAACAGAAATGAACAAGCACCATATCGGGGCGGTATTGGTAGTGAATCAGGAGAAACAGCTTTTGGGTATCCTGTCAGAACGGGATATACTGCACCACTTTACCGAGTGCAGCAGAGGATTGTCAGTTAAAGATATCATGACCCCCAGGTCCAGGCTGATTATCGGCCACACCGACGACACCATCGAGTACGCCATGAAAGTGTTCACAAACAACAAGGTACGCCATCTGCCTGTACTCGACGGAGACTGCATAATCGGCATTATTTCTATTGGAGACGTACTTAAGGCACATTTAAAAAGCCTGGAACACGATAACAAAATGCTCGAGGATTACGTAACGGGAGCCTCATTTGTAATCGATTAGAAGGGGAAGAGATCTTTCCGGGCAATTGTTTCACGGTCCCTGCCATGATAGACTGCCGAATATGGCAAGCATCTACTGGTACGATCTGGAAACCTTTGGCAGAAACCCCTTCTATGACCGCATTGCCCAGTTCGCGGGGCTCAGAACAGACGACGTCTTTGAGCCTGTCGGTTCGCCCCAAGTCTATTACTGCCGACTCTCCCCGGATTACCTTCCGGACCCTGGAGCCTGCATGATTACCGGCATTACCCCCCAGGAAGTGCAGTCAAAAGGCATGCCGGAAGCAGAGTTTGTTCATAATATTCTACAAGAGTTCTCCAAACCCGGAACCTGTGTTACAGGCTACAATTCAATCCGCTTCGATGACGAGTTTATCCGCAATGCCCTGTACAGGAATTTCTACGACCCGTATGAACGGGAGTATCAGGACGGTAATTCCCGCTGGGACATACTTGATCTGCTGCGAACAGCTCACGATCTGCGTCCCGAGGGGATCACCTGGGTTCGAAAGGAAGACGGCAAACCGGATTTTACCCTGGAGACCCTTGCCGCAGCCAATAGAATAGAACATGAACACGCCCACGACGCCCTCAGCGACGTATACGCTACCATTGGACTGGCCCGGCTGGTACATGGAAAACAGCCCAGGCTCTTTCGGTATCTTTTCCGTTTACGTAAAAAACAGGAGGTATGGAAACATATCGACCTGTACAAGCAGACTCCCTTTCTGCATACATCGGGAATGTTCACCTCCCCTTACGGCTGCACAAGCCTTGTAATGCCCCTGACTGTCGATCCGAATAACGGAAACTGCGTTCTCTGCTATGACCTCCGTTACGACCCGCGTCCCCTGATCGAACTGACCACCGACGAGGTCCGCAGGCAAATATTTACCCCGTCCAAAGAGCTTTCCGGAGACCGTATCCACATAAAGGGGATTCATGTTAACCGTGGGCCGTCAATTTCACCGGTAAAAATGCTGGATGAAAAATCTGCCGGCCGTCTTGGAATCGACCTGGATACCTGCCGTGAAAACTACCGACTCCTCCGGGATGCGGGAGACCTGCTGCAAAAGGTCCGGCAGGTATATACCATCGATAGGCCCCAGGAGGAGACTCGGGATCCGGACCTTCAAATCTACTCCGGAGGCTTTTTCAAGGACAGCGACAGAGAGGGTTTCCAGCAGATCCACGCGGCGAAACCGGAAGACCTGCCTGAGCTGCAGCGTAAATGGGAGGACCCGCGAATACCGGAAATGCTGTGGCGCTATATCTTTCGTAACTACCCGGATGTTATGCCGGAGAGTGAACAGAGGAAGTGGAAAAGCTTCTGCGCCTCCAGAATACTGATTCCTTCTGCTTCAGAAGCAGTCAGGCTGCCGGAGTTCCGCAAGAAGCTGGCCGCCTGCCGGGAGGACAAAACCCTGCCTCCCCGCAGGAAAATCATCGTTGGCGAACTGGAAGCCTGGGCCCGGCAGCTTGAAGGTGAACTGCTTTCGTAAAAGCGGATCAGGAATCATGGCGGTGAAACTTGAGATGCAGACGTTCGCCTTTTCGGGAAACCCGCAGTACCTCCGCGCCAATGTTTCGGTACTTTTTATGCTGATATGAGAAGCTGATCTTCAAATCGTCTCTTTCGGAAAAACGCTTCTCAGGGTTTTCGACGCTCGCGCCATGGGAACTCAGGTCGTACATTCGTGCCGTAAACTCCTGATCGTCATGGCCCACTGGCGTAAGGGTTGCCGTAATATCGACCTTTCTGCGCGGCAGCTTTCTGCGCGTAAGGGCGACAGCCCTCACCTCTTCCGAGATGGGCTTGAGCCTGGCCTTATATAGTACACTACGGGCCAGATCATCCCGGTTTCCTCCTTTCTGCAGATGTTTTCGCAGGCAGGCGTTAAAAACATGGCTGTCCACCAGCAGGGAGTATCGTTTTTCAGGGGTTTCCAGAAAAGCGGCCAGCTGCGTAATGAAGGCAGCCTCCTCAGGAGTGATTTCAAACTTCTTTATGTAGTAGTTCCATTTGGCTTCCCAGGCTTTGTAAAGAGTCTCCCGCTCCCTGATCTTCCGACGCTTGTTTGCTGCCAGTAAAAAGGCAATAAACAGGAAGATCAGGATCAGAAAGACCGCTGTTTCCACAGGACCAGAGTTAAGAGAACGCTGATATATTGCTTTCCAGATTCTTTCCAGGAAATCCATATCTCCCAATAAGATACTATTGTATAAGCTCCTTCAAAAGCATTTTTTCCCTTTTACAGAAAGAAACTGGTCAATACAGGTGAATAGTGATATTATCTAGCCAAAATACCTTTACAGGAGAAAAAATCATGCAACTAAAAAAACTTGCAACACTTTTGCTGATACTAATGATCGTTTCCACTTTCGCCTATTCTGCACCATTAAAGGGAATGTCCCTCAATGGCGCGACCGGGCTTATAAGCATTCCTTCCGGCCGCATCGGATGGGAACGGAGCGCCGATATTGGTATTGATCTTGGATATCATGCAATTGTTGACGACGAGACCGTTCACATTCCCAAAGCGTCAATCAGCCTCTTCAAGATCGCGGAACTCGGCTTTGCCTATGATACCCAGGATGACTCAGACAATTCTGACACCATACTGCACGGAAAAATCCAGCTGCCCATCAAGGGCTCCTCGGCCGTTGCCGTCGGCGGAAACCACCAGATGCTTCAGACCGCAGGAAATGATACCGATCTTACCCAGATATACCTGGCTGCTACCTACCCGGGAGAATTTTTCAAGATGCCCGCGGAAACAACTTTTGTAGTAGGCAAAAGTTTCGGTGACAGGGCACCCGACGATGCTATCGATTTCGGAATGGGTTTTGACCTGCTGTTGTTCCCGGATATCTTTCAGGGTTACATTCACTGGATTAACGACTTTGCCAACTTCTCCTATTCAGCCGACGCCTATGCAGCAGATGCTAACTTCCGGGGAGTATTCAATACCGGTATCAGGGTAGATCTGGCCAGCATCCCCGCGTTCTCAAAATTCAAATTCGCCCTTGACGCCATCATGACCGATGCTCTCGACGACAACAGGGCCTTCAGTCTGGGGTTAACCTTCGGCGCTCCCATTGGATAGAACAGAAGGATTTTTAATCAACTTGATGCGGGCACAGGATGCCCGCATTTTTTTTACCGAAAATTCTTGTTCCGGGGAATAAAGCACTCTATGATATATACAGGGAGGCACAGTAATGCAGAGAGGAATTGTATCTGTCAGTAAATCTGTTCCGACCACCGAGGGAGCAGGAGTTTCCTTGCGCAGGGCTTTCGGCTTTGGTAAAACCGAAGATTATGATCCTTTTCTTCTTCTGGATGATTTTCGGGGCGATGATCCTGCAGCCTATGCCGCCGGCTTTCCATGGCATCCTCACAGGGGAATAGAAACCATTACATATATGCTCGCCGGCAGTGTGGAGCACCAGGACAGTCTCGGCAACAGCGGAACCATTCGGCCCGGCGAGGTTCAATGGATGACCGCCGGAAGCGGTATTATACACCAGGAGATGCCCAAACCTGATGATTCCGGGCGCATGTACGGGTTTCAGCTGTGGGCAAACCTGCCCACAGCGAAAAAAATGACTGCTCCCAGGTATCAGCAGTACGGATCAAAAGAGATCCCGCGTGTTCAAAGCTCATCTGGTGCTGCAGCCAGGATAATCTGCGGAGAACTCTGGGGATTGAGCGGTCCGGTAGAAGGAATCGGTGTAGATCCGGCCTGCTTTGACATTGAACTGCCCGCCGGTGTATCCCAGGAAATACCGATAGCCCCCGGCCGCCACGCCTTTGCCTATGTAATCGCAGGAGGCGGGTTCTTCTGCGGAACACGGGAACCCTTCGAAGTACCCCAGACAAGCGCCGGATGGGCGGATACGGTTGTTGAGAAGCAGATAGTAAACCACCACCTGCTTTTATTCTCCGATGGGGATGCTATAACTGTCCAGGCCGGAGATGAAGGCATCCGGTTTCTGCTGGTCTCTGGTAATCCCCTGGGAGAACCAGTCGCCTGGTACGGTCCTATCGTCATGAATACCCGGGAGGAACTGCAAACGGCCTTCAGAGAATTGGAGGAGGGGACCTTCCTGGATTCCCATTAGCACAAACAGAGGAGGCACATACAAAATAATTTCTGACACGAAGTTCTCATAAAATCTTTTTTTCTCTATTCTATCCTCCCTCAATAAGCAAATAGCACATTGTTCTACATATTTACATATAGCATAAACATTTACTCACCTATCTCAATGAAATAGTCATATTTATGCTTGTAGAGAACTTGACTTAAGTATTTTTATTATTTAGTATTCGAAATATAATCAGTAATTTATTTTAGGAGAAGAGAATGAAACGAATCGTGTTATGGAGCTTGACGGCTCTAACTGTCCTGGCAGCAGCTTTTACAATTGCCGGATGCACGCAAAAAGAAGATGAAACAGTCAAGATTGTATTTGGTGACGTATCCTGGGACAGCGTGCAGGTCCACAACCGCATTGCTGCGTTTATTATACAGAACGGACTGGAAGGCTCGTATGATATAGAATATCTCGCGGGCGATACACTCCCGATTATAAATGGAATTATCCAGGGAGATATCGATGTTGATATGGAATCCTGGCACTCCAATTTTCCCGAAGCCTATAAAGACGGAATCGATTCCGGAAACATGATAGATCTGGGCAAGAATATGCCCGACGCGCCTCAGGGCTGGTGGATGCCCCGTTATGTTGTGGAAGGACCCGACGCACCAGCCCCCGATCTTGAGTCCCTTGAGGATCTGCCGAAATACGCCCATCTCTTTTCGGATCCAGAGGACCCAGGCAAGGGCGTTATCTACGGTGGAGTCGCCGGCTGGTCACAAATGGAGATTTCCGAGGAGATCTTTGAAGAATACGGACTGGGCGACACCTTCAACCTGACCATTGCCGGTTCAGGTTCGGCCCTGGCGGCTGTAATGGTCGGTGCCTATCAAAAGAAAGAGCCGGTTCTGGCATATTACTGGGCTCCGACTGCTGTGCTCGGAAAACTGGATATGGTCCGTATTAAAGGAAGCGAATACGACGCGGCCCTTGTCAACATTCTGGTCAACAAGAGCATGCTGGAAAAAGCTCCTAAGGTAGTCGATTTTTTGAGGAACTATTCAACCAGTGTAGCAGACAACAACGAGTTTCTTGCCAGGATGGACGATGCAGACTGGGATCATCAGGAAACCGCGATCTGGTTCCTTAAGGAAAAAGAAGAGATCTGGACTTCCTGGGTAAATGAGGAAGTCGCAAGGCGTGTAAAGGAAGCCCTCGCGTCTCTATAGTGGGTAATTTTCAAGGAGATACGGATACTATGTCCAGTGAAATCACACAGGGGGGCCGAGAGGCTCCCCTTTCCACCCCGGAGGATTCAGAGGCTGTAAGTGAGAATTTCATAGAGGTTAAGAATCTCTGGAAGATCTTCGGCCGGGATCCTAAACGGGTGCTTTCGTCGAAACTGCAAAAGCTTTCAAAAGAAGAGATTCAGGAAAAAACCGGCTGTGTCGTAGGGATGTGGGACATTTCGCTGGGAGTGAACAAGAGTGAGTTTTACATTCTTATGGGACTCTCCGGCAGCGGAAAATCCACCCTGATACGGTCCATGATACGCCTTAACGAACCTACCAGCGGTTCGATTATCGTAAACGGTACTGATGTAACCAGACTCGGCAGGGAAGAACTTCTTGATTTCCGGAAGGTTACCTACGGCATGGTGTTTCAGCATTACGGACTGTTTCCTCATATGACGGTTCTGGATAACGCCGCCTACGGTCTGAAGGTCAAAGGACTTCCTAAGGGCAAGCGCTACGCAAAAGCCATGCAGTCGCTGGAAACGGTAGGGCTCAAAGGATGGGAGGACTACTATCCCGGGGCCCTTAGCGGCGGAATGCAGCAGCGCGTCGGCCTGGCAAGAGCTCTGGCAAACGATCCGGATATTCTTTTAATGGATGAACCTTTTTCCGGTCTCGATCCTTTAATCCGGCGGCAGATGCAGGATGAGCTGGTAGAACTGCAGGATAAGCTGAAAAAGACCATTATCTTTGTAACCCACGATCTGCATGAAGCCCTGAAACTGGGAGACCGCATTGCGATCATGAGAGACGGCCGCATAGTCCAGATAGGCACACCGGAGCAGATAGTAACCGAACCGGCCGACGACTATGTACAGGAGTTTGTCCGCGATGCGTCCCCGGCCAGAGTATTGACTGCCTCGAGCATCATGCAGGAACCAGAGGTACTGCTCTACGCGTGGGAGGGTCCAAACACCGCAATTCACATGCTGCAGTCCAACCAGCGAGAAGCAGCCTTTGTTGTAGATAAGACCCGCAAACTGCTCGGAGTCGCCACAATAGAGCGCCTTAAGCCCCTGGCTTCGGAAAAAAAGAAGGACGCCAAGATTTCCCCCGAAGCCATCCGTTCCGTACCCACCGTCAGGGAAGACAGCTATATAGAAGAACTCTTCAGTATCGTCAATGCAAACCCCTACCCTATACCCGTAACTGACGAAAATGGGAAACTCCTTGGCGTTGTAAAAACCGATACCATATTCGAGACCATCAAATCAGATGAGGGAGCAAAAAATGATTGAGTTTCCAGACGTGATATCCATCCCCCTCGCCGATTGGATCGACGCCGTCATGAGCTGGCTTCTTACAAACCTGGACCAGGTTTTCGATATCATCGGATTTATAATTCTGCAGGTTATGCTGGCCTTTGAGAATTTTTTTACCCTTGTCCCATGGTTCGTCATAATTTTCCTCACCTTTCTGGCGGGCTGGAAATTCCTCGGCAAATGGTATAAAGGATTCGGTTTCGCGATTATGCTGTTCACTATCGGTACTTTCGGCTACTGGGAGCTGGCAATGCGTACATTGAGCCTGGTATTTGCAGCGGTAATATTCTCGCTCCTGATCGGGCTTCCCATCGGTATAGTGATGGCCCGCAGTGACCGCGCCGAATCCATGATAAAGCCACTACTGGACAGCATGCAGACTATGCCGTCCTTTGTGTACCTTATACCGGCGTTGATGTTCTTCGGTCTTGGAAAGGTTCCCGCTATTATTGCAACTATTATCTATGCTGTGCCTCCGGTAATCAGGCTGACCAATGTGGGAATCCGAACCGTGGATAAAGAAGCAGTTGAAGCTGCCCTCGCCTTTGGTGCTACACCGCGAATGGTCCTTTTCGACGTTCAGCTTCCCCTGGCACAACCTTCGATCATGGTAGGTGTAAATCAGACGACCATGATGGCACTGGCGATGGTCGTTATCGGATCAATGATCGGAGCAAAAGGACTGGGAATGGAAGTACTGCTGGCGATTAACCGCATAGAAGTGGGACGGGGATTCGAAGCGGGCATCAGTATTGTGCTCCTGGCGATAATAATCGACCGGCTTACCCACTCATTCGCAAAGAACGATTACACAAACAGTACGGACAAGTAAAAAGCAAGGGGGACACGGCAACGCCGTGCCCCCCTAAGAACGGATGGGACAGTGCTTGGTTTCGGCAGCTTATCCAGAAGAACCGCCCTGTTCCACTTAAGGAACAGAAAAAAGAAGCTATACTGCACAAGCCACAGTATAGCCTGTAAGTATGTTACCATTGGTCGGACCAATATGTCAACATTTTTTTCCACACCTTTTTTGCTTTCCCGCGGACTTGACCTTTCCAGCTGTCTCAGGTAGGAATTACCAATACTCTTCAAAAACAATCGCACCGGTAAAGGAATATACATAGTATGATAAGCGCGAGTGATATAAGCCTCTCCTTTGGAGAGCGGGCCCTGTTCAAGAACGTAAATATCAAATTCATCCCGGGAAACTGCTATGGTGTAATTGGCGCCAACGGATCGGGGAAATCAACCTTTCTGAAAATTCTCTCCGGAGAAATCAAGGCTGATAGCGGCGATATAATCACCTCACCCGGAGAGCGGATAGCCGTACTGCAGCAGGACCAGTTTGCCTATGACGAGCACACGGTCATGGACACGGTTATTATGGGACACCGCAAGCTCTACGAGATTATGGCGGAAAAAGACAGCCTCTACGCCAAGGAAGACTTCAACGAAGAAGACGGGATGCGCGCCTCCGAACTGGAGGGAGAATTTGCCGAGATGGGAGGCTGGGAGGCAGAATCGGAAGCAGCACAACTTCTCAGCGGACTCGGTATTCCCGAGGAGTTCCACACCAGGAGAATGAAGGAGCTGGAAGGAGCACAGAAGGTACGGGTACTGCTGGCCCAGGCCCTGTTCGGAGACCCGGATATTCTGCTTCTGGACGAACCGACCAATAACCTTGACCTGGAATCTATAAGCTGGCTGGAGGACTTTCTCTACAACTTCAAGAACACCGTTATTGTTGTATCCCACGACCGCCACTTCCTGAACCGGGTCTGCACCCATATTGCGGACATTGACTTCAATAAAATCACCCTCTACGTGGGAAATTACGACTTCTGGTATATGGCAAGTCAGCTTGCAAACAAGCAGATGAAGGACGAAAAAAAGCGCAGGGAGGATAAGATCGCCGAATTAAAGGAGTTTATCCAGCGTTTCAGCTCCAACGCATCAAAGGCTCGACAGGCAACGGCACGAAAAAAGCAGATAGACAAGCTCACAATCGACGATATAAAACCCACATCCCGGCGTTTTCCCTATATCAGTTTTGATCCCGGTCGGGAAAGCGGAAAAACCATACTCAGTGTCGAAGGAATTTCTAAAAACCTCGACGGTGAAGCTGTGCTCAAGGATATCACCTTTACCGTTGATAAGGGCGACAAGATTGCCTTTGTCGGGCCCTTCCACCAGGCAAAGACGGCACTCTTTGAGATACTCATGGGACGTATGGAACCCGATGCGGGAAGCTACGACTGGGGGGTCACCATAACTCCCGCCTATTTTCCCAAGGATAACAGCGAATATTTTTCGTCGGACATGTCCCTGGTGGACTGGCTGCGCCAGTATACGGATGCCGAAGAAGAGGAGAGCTATGTCCGCGGATTCCTGGGACGTATGCTCTTTTCCGGCGAGGAGTCCCTGAAATCAGTGAAGGTCCTGTCCGGAGGAGAGAAGGTCCGCTGCATGCTGTCGAAGATGATGCTTTCCGGGGCGAATTTCCTGATTTTTGATGAACCCACCAACCATCTGGACCTGGAGTCTATCAGCGCGCTGAACACCGGACTAATAGAGTTCAGCGAGTCCATTCTATTTACCAGCCACGACCATCAGTTTGTTGATACCGTGGCGAACAGAATTATTGAGTTCACTCCCGGCGGTATTATAGACCGCAGAATGCGACTGGACGATTATCTTGCCTCGGAGGATGTCCGTGCCCATCGCGACAAGCTGTACCACAAGCACCTCAGCCTGGTAATATAGTCCCGGGGTACAGCCGTGCCTGTTTCCGGCAGGAGTGCTTACTGCTCCCTGCCGGTTTTCCAATCAGCTGCCATACTGACCAGAATATCCGGTCCCTCATGGGTCAGAAAATCCTGTTCCAGGTAAATTTGCAGATTCCAGGTATCAAAGGTACGCCGCAGGCCAAGCTGCAGGGAGGTCACCGGCATTTCAAACTGCTTTGGATCGGGAAACATGGAATGATTGAGGGGGGCACTGGATGACAATGGGGAGGTATGTATCCTGGTCTGCCCCAGGAAACTCCAATCATCAGTAAACAGCCACTCCAGACCCAATAGACTTTGACTCAGAATAAATGGATCAGCACTGCCTGAGCTGCCAAACAGGAGTTCCCCGGGAACAACGAATCCCTGCTGCGCATGCAGTATAAAGGACTCCCCTAAAGAACGTTCATATAACAATTGTAAACCTGCATCAATATGGCCGTTTCCGCCGGGTGTTCCGGAGATACCCGTAGGCAATTCCAGGGCCCAGGCCAGGGCCCAGGTGGTACAGGGGCTGTGTGCAAATGTCCAGACACCAAAAATCTCGGTATCGCCAAACAGAACCGAAGGGCCATCCATTTCGATGGTAATTCCCCGGTCATTATTAATAGACGTGTAAGCCCTGCCCTGAGGAAAATATTCTCGGGAGGCATTGGGAAGCCCGAAGATCGAATGAAACCCCTCGATAACAGGATCAAAGAGACCGCCATAATAGCCGTATAAACGCAGAGTGATTCCGCATCTGTGGTCCGTACCCCAGGGAAAACTGAAAGTACCGTCTACTACAAGGGCTTCGTAATCCATGGCTGTCAGCTCCCGGGCCCGGTCATCATCCGACAATCTGCCGTCCGAACCACGGACTTCATCCTCCGGATCAAAAGCGTATCCCCGGAACTCATTGAGGTAATAGGCCTGGGTACGAAGGTGAAATGACCGGTCCAGGCCTGAAGCCGCGGGAAAACCAGGAAAGGAATAATAGATCTGCTGCGGAGCATCCAGCAGCTTTCCTTGCAGCGGACCACTAGAAAAGACTGGAAAATGAAAGAAAAAACCAAGAACAAGAAATAACAGTATTCCCGCAGACTGACAGCCTTCCGCTCTGAACATCATGAGGCCCAGTATAGATGAACCCTGACTCCGGGTACAGACTGTTTATCGAATCGGTTTACACATGATACCCGGAACGTCCCATCTCAAGGGTACGCATCTGCTCGTATAACCCGGTATTCAGAGGATAATCCCAGCATCCCATCCGGTGAAAGATATATCCGCCAAATCCGGTCTTAAAACGATATAAACCGTACATGGGATGGTCTTTATCGGCAGAAGGGGATACGCCAAA
Organism: Marispirochaeta sp.; assembly: GCF_963668165.1. Lineage (NCBI taxonomy): Bacteria > Pseudomonadati > Spirochaetota > Spirochaetia > Spirochaetales > Spirochaetaceae > Marispirochaeta > Marispirochaeta sp. The sequence continues at coordinate 250,491 of NZ_OY764213.1, forward strand.
CATGTCGTACTCTCTGCATCCTTTTCGCCTGGCTCTTTTAATCGCGTCCCATTGCAAAGCGTAGGTAGGCATAAGATTTCTGTTTCCCGTCGCCGAGGCACCGTACAGGTATGTAGCCCGTTTGCCGGCAGTTACAAGAAACATTGCAGCCAGAGCCTTACCGTCGGCCCTGGCGATAAGCAGCTCAACATCCGTAGAATCGCCATGAAAAACCTTCGCCGCTTCCGCGACGGCACGAAAAAAATGTCGGCCATGAAGATTGATTTTATTTCTGCGGCAGGTTTCACGATATAGCATATACCACGTATCGAGGCTTGTTTTATCTGCGGAGACAACCTCCACCCCCCTTCTCCGGGAAAGGCGAATATTATAACGGGTTTTCGCCCTCATGGAGCCGAGTAGTTCATCTTCAGTTCTGCGCACATCGATAAAAACAGTATCGGCAGGCAGAATATTGGATTCAGCTTTCTTCAAATTCCAGTAACGGGTAGGAAAGTTAACCCTGATCTCCTGACTCTTCTGTTCAGGAGGACCAAGCCAGTCCCCGTTGTCATTAAAGCGGTTTTTGTCATATGACCAGGGAGACCTCCACAGCAGATCATAACGCAGCAGAATGCAACCCTCCGGCAGATATGAGCGCAGGATCTCCGAAAGCTCTTCCAGAAAAGGCCCGAAGTTCTCTTCTCCGGGGTTGAGTCTTGGTCCGTATGGAACATAGGCGATTGAATAACCATCGCCGATATCCTGGAACAGTACCAGGATATCGTCAGTCAGATCATCGTTACCAGCAGTCCCGTCCGCTTCATTCGGGTTAACGGAAATCCTGAAAGCCCTGGAGGACACACCCTGCAGCCTTTTTACCTCGGACCAGAACGCAGTCTGCTGCAAAACAGGAGTAACGCGGATATTCTCTTTGTTACGACGGCTTATAGATACATCCATGAAAAGCTATTACACATGCTCCTGAATACATCCTAAACAACCCTTCACGCTTATTCAAGCTGACTTTTGCCCTCTGTCACCGCTTCCCCTTAACATATAATAGCCGGAAGTCAATAATCTGTACGGGACATGCGCGGCACAATTTGCAGTCAGAATAACAGAGTTTTCAATGTTTCCTGCCTGCTTCTTCCTTGCCCGGTTTTCTTTGTCTGGATTTTCTTGCTAAATCGAAAAAGGTAATGTATAGCGAGTTAACGTACACGCAAATTATCGAGAACAGACAGCGGAGTGCTTAATGACAATACGAAGAAAATTATCCCTGCTAACACTCATAGTGTTTTTTGCAATCGCTCTTTTATCTTTTTCTTATTTTCTAACATTAAATAAACTGAACAGGATTGAGCTCGAAAGGTAAATACTCTCCCAAACGGCTATTTCTCTCAACAATTTTACAACTGTTGTCAATTCCATGGACACAAACCAAATCGACACTGTCTATGAACGCTTTCAACAATCCCTGGTAGATAATGCCGCGGCTTTTGACAAGGTTGAAATAATAACGGAACTTTCCAGGATTGACCAGGAACTGGAAAAATCGATCCAGGTAGTTTTAAACTTCCGATCTATAGTTGAACACGCTTCAGGTGAAATTCAAAAAAGCTATGAAGTTTTAATTAATGACGTAGAAACCTATTTTCATGAAACTCACTCAACGCAAATAATACTTTTCTATACAAACGAATATATACGAAATAAACATGATTTAAGCGAAGTCTTTCAGCATCTCGATAATTTCTTCACGGCTGTTATTGGTACGAATGGTACATTGGAATCTATAAATCGTACTATTTCTGAACTCGGAGAAATAATTGACCTGCAAATAGAAAAACAAAGAAGTTTAGCCCTTAGGACGTTTTTCCTTATTTCATCAATCTTAATAGCAGTTATACTGGTCTATACATGGATCATTACCCGGTCTATTAATTCCAGAGTTCGCTTTATTGACTCATTTTTAAAGCCCATCGGACAGGGAGATCTTTCAGACAGAATAACTGAACAGAAAAACGATGAAATAGCTGTTATGATCAGTACTGTAAATGAGAAAACCGATCAGAACAGAATGATGATTAATGAACTTGAAGGTGAGACCGGAAATTTTCATTTAAAGAAAAAAGGATAAGCTTTTCTACCGGGAAGCAACCTCTTCTATCCGCTGAATACCCTGTTTGTTAACGACTATACGGTATCTGGATAATTGCTCTTCGTCTTCACTCGAAGAGAGACGCAGCACAAGATTTATATGGTAAACACGTCTTCCTTTTACCGTTGCGACTTTACCATCCTTCAAGGTTCGAAGCAGCTTCTTAGCGTCGTCCATCTCTTCAAGAAAGCGATCCATCTTTAGACGAATGATTTCAGTAACCGCTTCGATCCTGGAGTGTTCCTTCATCAGCTTTCCGCTGTTTATGCTGATATCTTTGCGAAAGTGGATTATGTTTTCCGGCGGCAGTATTGTTCGAAAAGGATTTGCTCCCGCGTTTCGTATGGTTTGAACTGTCTGCGGTGTTTCTCTCAATTGGACAAGGCGAACCATGCTTTTTGTTTTGCCCACATCTTTCTGTATAATCTGATCCACCAGTTTTTCCGTACGGTCTGAAATAAAACGCGGCATTATGCGCAGCAAAATCCCGCGGAGAATTTCCTTTATGCGGTCTTTCAGCATATAGCTGACAACGATAATCATTGCCCAGGGTATGCTGTAACTGGCGAAGAGCTGTTCGGCGAAAAACGTCGCTACAATGGCAAAAGTCATGGCGGCTGCAGCGGCAATTCCGGCCAGGATGTGACCAATCTTCCGGTTTGTGCCCGTCTCTTCGCTGGACATATAGAGTACTGTCTGGGCCCACTTTTTTAGTATACTCTCCCGGTACAGAATACGTTCAACTTCGCTGTCGTCTTTGTTTTTCAGCACAGATGGATATTTCATTTCCCGGCGATGCTGAATCTCCGCCTTCATCATGCTTTCAATTCTCGATTGAATCTTGTGACCGGCGAAAATCCGATGCAGATAAAAAAGCATATTTTCAGCCGAAAGGCTTATCGATTCATCACTCCAACGCATCGCCGTTCTAAGCTGGGAGCTTATTGAAGGCTCCATAAGTCTGAAATGGAATTCCCGGAACCGCTGTAAAAAGACCGACGCTTCATCCAGGAACTTTTCTGATTTCCGGACCAGATGCTGGCTTATTCCGGTTTTCGCGATATCATTGAGCAGACGATACGTTGCCTTCATCTCTGCGGAAAACAGATTAGCCAGGGTTCGCAGCTCATAAAGAACGCGATGTTCATTAAGGTCGGTAGACAGCGTCGCCTTTTCAAGGTAGTTTCTGATTCTTATCAGCGGACTGATTGAGCAGTTGGGGTCGACCAGGCGGGCGAGAGGAACATAGGAAATTGAAAATCGTGTATGGCTTTTAACATCAGAAAAAAACTGGTCTATACCAAAACGCTCGTTGTTTATTCCAAGCTGGGCCGGACTAAACAGAAAGGCTTCAATGGTGTAAAAAACGCGGTTTTTTTCCGTAGGGAGAGGATACCGATTTTTGATTTCCAGTTGTGTCTTTCCGTGAGCCCGAACCAGTGAGCCGAATTCTGCCATGCTTTTTTCATTTTCCTTTATTTTCGGAAGAAACCAAAATACTTTTAGAGGCGCCTATATTTAATTTAACACCCTTTGGGAAAATATACAAATCCCTTCAGGTTTCCGTTTTTCAACGCTTGTACACCCTGAAAAAATCGGTCTTGAATGAAAAAAACACCTCCTGGCCAAAACGATAGTTATGAACCTCACCGCGGGTATTGGGGTGAATCGCAGTAAGGAATCCATCCGAGTACTCCACCTTGTATTCTGTAGTTGCACCGAGAAAACTGCTTACTTCAATCTTCCCGGAAAACTGTCCGGTCTCCGGATTGACCTCTACAGCCTCCGGTTTAATCGCCATCATTACCTCATCACCGCTGCCGAGTCCTTCCTGAACGTTCGCAGCCGGTATCCGTACATCCGACCCGAGGAGCGAGACTGTAATAAACCGTTCGTCCCGGTCGCTTATTATCCCCTCGAAAAAGTTGGCATTACCGATAAAATCAGAAACAAAGGGATCTGCTGGATGATTATAAATGTTCTCCGGACTTCCGCTCTGCACAATCTTACCGTTGTGCATAATAACAATGGTGTCGCTTATACTGAGCGCCTCGCTCTGATCGTGGGTAACATACAACGCGGTTATCCCCAGCAGCTGCTGTACCCGTTTGATCTCCGTCCGGGTCTGAATCCGGAGCTTGGCGTCCAGATTGGATAGGGGTTCGTCAAAGAGGATTATCTCAGGCTTCAGCACCAGTGCCCGGGCTAAAGCAACCCGCTGCTGCTGCCCTCCGGAAAGTTCCCCGGGATAACGGTTCTCCAACCCCACCAGGTTTACCATCTGCGCTGCCATTGCAACATCATTTCGGATGGTGTCCTTCGGCATTTTTCGTATGCGAAGTCCATACGCGATATTTTCAAATATTGTAAGATGCGGAAAAAGCGCGTAACTCTGGAATACCATGGGCATGTTACGGTTAAAAGCCGGAACATTATTGATCTTCTTATTATTCAGAATAATATCTCCCGCGGTCTGCATTTCAAAGCCCGCGACCATACGCAGGGTTGTTGTCTTTCCGCAGCCCGACGGCCCAAGAAGAGTTACAAACTCACCCTTGGAAATCGAGAGATATATATTATCTACTGCTCGGACAATATTGCCCCTTCCATCATGAAAATCCTTAACCAGATTATTAAGCTGTAAATAGTCGCTATGTTGCATTGCCTGTTCCTTCTAACGCTTTGTTACTTCGTTGTTCCGAAAATCTGTTCACGCCCCAGCCCGGTAATCTTCATGATTATGAAAATGAAGACCATTATTACGAGTATGAGGGCAAAAGACATTACCGAGGCCGCGCCCAGTCGCATTATCTCGGTCTGGGCGAGAATAAGCACAGTCATGTGATTCCATCGTGCAGAGACAAGAAAAATAATGGCGCTGATCGCCGTCATACTCCGTACGAAGGCAAAGGTAGCCCCCGAAAAAATGGCAGGACGGATAAGAGGGAGGGTTATTTTCCGAAATGTCGCGGCACTGGTAGCACCAAGATTTATTGAGGATTCCTCGATCTCGTTCGAGATCTGTTTAAGGGCCGCAATTCCGCCCTCCACACCAATGGGGACATTCCGGAAAACATAGCAGGTAATCAGAATAAACGCTGTTCCGGAAAGTTCGAAAGGAGCCTTGTTGAAGGCAAGGATGTAACCGATACCTACGGCGGTTCCCGGAATAGCATAACTGAGCATGGAGATAAACTCTATAAGGTGCTTCCCCGGAAAATCCTTGCGCACGACGATGTAGGCTATCGCCATACCGAACAGGGCAGTAATGGGGGTGCTGATGATCGCGAGAAACAGGGTATTCTTCATGGTGGTGAATCCCACATCCCAGCTGTATACAAAATGATTGAGTGTGAAACTCCAGTTAATACCCCAGAGTTTTATAAAGCTGCCGCCTATGATGGTGGCGTAAAAAAGCAGAATAAATCCGGAGATAGCAGCACATATAAATGTAAGAATAATCCTCAGGGCAGCAGAGGACTGAGCAGTGCTTCTGCGGCTGGATTTACCGGTTACCGTAACATAGCTCTTGTTTTTCATTATATACTTCTGTACAAAAAAGACGCCGACGGTGGGAACAAGCAGAAGCATGGCCAGGGCAGTTCCCCTGGGCAGGTTCCCCATACCGGTAAACTCCAGATACGCCTGGACAGAGAGAACATTGAAGTTTCCTCCGATAATAATCGGATTGCCAAAGTCGGTCAGGCTGCTGACAAAAACAAGCAGCCATGAGGCGAAAATTCCCGGAAGAGCCAGCGGCAGAGTTACAGTCAGAAAGGCTTTTCCGCGTTTTGCCCCGAGGTTCATGGCACAGGTTTCCAGATCAGGATCGATCCCCTGCAGGATCCCCGAAAGAGTCATATACGCGATGGGAAACATACTGACAGTCTGAACAATAACCAGACCTTTCAGGCCGTAAACGTTAGCCATATCCATCCCCAGCAGTTTTGAGGTGATAAGACCGTTCCTCCCGAAAAGAAGAATGACAGAGAGGGCAAACATGAAGGGAGGAGAGATGATCGGCAGCAGTGCCATACCCTGAAAAAACTTTTTTCCGCCGATGCGCACGCGCGTGAGGGCAAAAGCAAACAGAAAACCGATAAGCGTCGCCAGCGTTGCGACAATGGCACCCAGGAGAACACTATTCCTGATGGCACTCAGATATTGCGGATGAGTCAGTATATAATGGTACACCGAACTTGAAAATTCTCCATCCGGGGTCAGACTCATTTTTGCCGCTGAAAACATGGGGTACAGAATAAACAGGATCAGCAGACCCATAATGATAAGAACACCAATCATCAGTACCGGTTCCCGGGTTAGCTGATGAAACCTGTTATGTATCGGTCGCGGGTTCCGTGCAGTAGTCATGAACAATGCTCCTTAGAGAAAACAAACAGGAAGGACTCTCCCCGTGCATTGGAAGCAGCCCTTCCGATCAACAGCAAGAACTATTTTTTTGCTTCGGTTCTGGCTTCACCGCCGATTATGGCGTTCCATTTTTCCACAAGTCGTGTCTTGTTGTCTGCCGCCCATTCGTCATCCTGATCGATGGTGTTCACTTTGCTGATGGGCATGGCACCTTTAGGAAGCGGTACATCGACAAAGGGAACCACAAAAGCGGTGGTATAGATTTTCGCAGCGGTTTCGCTGAGTGCCCAGTCATAGAGCTTTTTAGCCGCACCCAGTTCTTCCGCCGGTCCGCCCTTAATCAGACTAACAGAGGCAACCTCGTACCCTGTGCCTTCCGACGGAAAGGTAATATCCAGCGGGTACCCTTCGTTGACCAGTTTTACGCCGTCATGGGCATAGCCTATGGCTACAGTAATCTCACCGATAGCGGCGTTCTTCCCAGGCGCCGATCCGCTGCGGGTATACTGAGTAATATTCCGATCCAGCTGTTTCATATAATCAAAAGTCTTTTCTTCGCCGTATATCTGCACCATAGTTGCCAGCACATTGTAGGAGGTTCCAGAAGACCCGGGGTTCGCCATCTGCACATGATTTTTATACTTGGGGTCTGCCAGCTCTTCCCAGGAGTTGGGAGCCGTCAGGCCAAATTTCTGAAGAGCCTGAGTGTTGCTCTCAAAACAGAGGGGGCCAGCGTAAATTCCGGACCAGTAACGGTCGGCGTCGCGAAAGTTCTCAGGCATCGCGGCAGCAGGACTATCGTACTGCATGGTCAGACCCTTGTTTTTTGCTTCGATGTGACCAAGGCCTACTCCGCCGTACCAGATACTGGCCTGGGGATTCTCTTTTTCAGCTTCCATCCTGGCGACACACTCTCCAGTGGAAAGCCGTACCCAATCAACCTGTATGCCCGTTTCGTCGGTAAAGGCCTTGAAAACCTTTCTGGCGAGTTCCTCATCCAGGGTCGTATAAGCAGTTACCTTACCGGCACTTTCCTTTTCTCCACCTGCAAAGATGCCGACAGAGACGAATAAAAGAAGCGCCAGAGCGATTGCAATTACTCTTTTCATGCTAATTCTCCTCCATATTTTTCTTGATGATCTGAGTCTTATTCAGTGTAGGGGCAGCATCCAGGACGGGCAAGAAACAATACGGTTACAATAGGGTCACGAAATGGTAACACCGGGCACAAAGCGGTATCCTCGTCCCCACTGATTGACAATTATTGCCGGATTTCCGGGAGTTTTCTCAATTTTATTACGCAGTCTCTGTATATTCACTTTTATCATCTGGCGGTAACCGTCCCATTCATCGGCGCCCCAGACTTCATGAAGAATCTCCTCACAACTGAGGACCATTCCCTGTCTGCTCATCAGCAGCCTGAGAAGCAGATACTCCGTGGGGGTAAGCCTGACAATACTGCCCCGGCAGATTACCTCTTCCGTATCAAGATTGATACGAACATCGTCGCTGATGAGCAATTTTGGATTTTTTTCCGGCGGAGTCCTGCCCACAAGATTTGCTACCCTGAGAATAAGCTCCCGATGGTTGAAGGGCTTGCGGACATAATCGAGAGCTCCTGTTTCCAGTCCGGAAACGACGTAGTTATCTTCGTCGTAACTGCTGAGCATCAGCACCGGAATACTCTGATTCTGGAGACGTCGGCACACCGAGAAACCATCAATCCCCGGAAGAGCAAGATCCAGGATAACCAGGTCAAAATCATCATCGCCGGAAAGCTCAAGCGCAGATTCACCGCTGTCGGCTGTTGTAACCCGGTATCCTTCATCCGACAGAAGAAACTGGAGGAGGTTCAGAATGTGCGGTTCATCATCCACAACCAGGATTTTCTTCGCGGACTCACTCATTGATCCTTGTCCTCATTGTGCGGGAGAGTAAAGGAGACTGTTGTGCCGACATGTTCCACGGAGCTGACATAGACCTTGCCATTATGCTTTTCGATAACCCGCTTGACAATAGCCAGGCCTAACCCTGCTCCGTCAAGCTGCTCATCCGACCAGCTGTCACCCTGGAAAAACTCGTTAAAAACCTTGGCCCGTTCCCCCAGTCGAATGCCGGAACCGTTATCGCTGACAGACACGACCATGGCCTGTTCGTTTTCGTTTACAGAGATGATGATCCTGCCACCATAGCGCAGATGCTTTACTGCATTATGGACGAGGTTTACCAGTACCTGATGTATCCACCCTTCATCCGCCGGCGGGCGGGATAACAGTTGAGGAAAGGAGTAGCGCAGCTCTATCTGTTTTTCTTCCAGAACAGGCCGGATGTGAACAGAGACATCCTTTATTACCCGGCGTATATCTATCGGCTGAAGGCTTATCGTAAACCAGGCGCTTTCCACTTTTATACTGGCCAGAATAGTCTCGGAGAGGGTCACCAGTCTGCGGACATTGCTGCCGACAGACTGGAGAAACTGCTGCTGCCGCTGATTCAGCGGCCCTACTCTGCCTTCGCACAAAATATCAACCGTTGACTGAATAACCGTGAGGGGCGTACGAACTTCGTGAGCCAGGGTCGAAAGAATAGCTTCTTTTGTTTGAAGATTCTTTTCCGTTTCCAGGCGGACAGCTTTTTGTTCGCGATAATACAGCATGGAAAAATACGCAGCCCCTGAGGCCGCAAGAGCGGCAGACGGATACATTGTAAAGGCCACCGGACCTGAACCAATTCCCGCCACCAGGGGAGGTACTGCCGACAGGAACACCACAACCCGCGGCTTCCAGCCGGAGTCATCCGAAAAGAGTATCCCGATTCGCGCAGCAAAGAGAGGAACAAAAAACAGAAAAGGAAGAAACGAAAAAAGGGCCGCTGCCGAAGAGGCGAGGACGATTCCCAATCCGGTAATCACCCTCTCCCTGAAAAGCGATCGTTCACCCCACCACACCTCACTAAAGAACACTCCTGCAAAAAAAGCAGAAGCGGACACAATGAGAAGAATTGTCTGATTCCCCGCATACGCTGAAAAGTCAAGGAGGAGAAAAAAAATAAAAAGCAGATACAACAGCCGGCGGAGATACAGATCGAACCGGATCATGAAATATCCTAACTCTCCTCCGGCAATATTACAATCCCGATTGTTTTTCAAAGAGCAGGCAGAACACTCATAGATGACACCGCAATATTACGTAAATAACGACCGCCCGGTTTTCCAGGCGGCCGGGTAAAGCGGTCAATACCGAAAAAGCAGATATAATCTGATAGAAAGATCGTCCAGTTCAGGAATCTCGACCTCACCCATATTAAGGGAAACACTTCCCAGGGTGAATCGTTTCCACAAGCCCAAACCTGCTCCCCAGCCCTTTGCTGGAAGCAGATAATCGCAGCCAAGGCCGATCCGTGGAACAAGGGCAAAGGAGTTTCCTCTGCCGTCTTCCGGGGCATCAGAATCGCCGAAATCAGAAAACAGGCTGGTGTATACATCCAAGGCAGCGCCTGCCCCCAGATAGGGAACAAACTCTTTTTTATTGTCTCCCATCGGATAACGTAAATAGAGAATCCAGGGAGTCGAGAACCCCAGATACTGGAGATCCTCAGTGGTGCCTTCGAAAGCATCAAAACTCAGATTGTAGTATCCAAAGGAAAAGCCCCACCCGAAAGCGATAAAGCGGTTTTTGAGAACCCTGAATTCTACAAAACCGTGGCCGCCCGAGATCGATGCCGACCCTTCATATGAAGCATTCATAAAAGAAGGATTAAGATCAACTCCGTATACGCTCAACTCCTCGTTAAAATACTCCGGGCCCTTTCCCGTTTCCGGACCATAGGCCATCTTTACCGGCTTCCGCGAAAACAGTTTCTCCAGGGAATGTATACTCCAATGGCCCCGTTCGAAGATCATATTCAAGCTAAGGTCCCGATTTCCCACGCTGATTGTCCCTTCCGCGATTGCTCCTTCCTCAAGTGATTCGGGGATGGAGCTGAATCCAGCAAAGGTAAATCCTTTCGTCCCCAACTGGGAACGAAAGGATTCCCACATCGACCAGGCTGATGCCTCGCGGAGTACATCGTATGGACTGAGGGATTCGACACGCTTGTCTTTTTCTTCCTTGTCTGCATCTTTGTCCCGGGAGCTTATCTCCTCCTTAAGACGCAGATAGGAATCCCAGCCCTCCTCCGCGGCCAGTACTGTAGAGATATAGGGATGATCCTGATTAAAGTCCCATTGATCCAAGTCAAGCTGTGACATGACATTATCCAGTTCCTGCTGCAGGTCGTTCCTGATCCATTCGGGATCGGCTGCGTGTTTGTTTATCTCATTCTTTCTTGCCAGAAGACGTGAAATTTGTTCCGCAGGGATCGCAAAAAAGGTATTATGCCTTCCCCCGACCGACCAGGTATTGATTCCCAGGATACGATAATCTCCGTCTCCTTTGTCGAGCAGAAGCGGTCCTCCGGAACTTCCCGGATCAATGGATGCAGAGTGCTGAATCAGATACCCCAGTTCAGGATCGACAAGCTGATCAATCTCTACACGCTGATTTGTTACGATGCCCTGGGAAAGCTGCCACAGGGGTTCTCCCATTAATCCGGGATACCCTGCCGCATAGACCTGGATTCCGTCCCTGATTTCACCGGTATCCGCGAGCAGCAAGGGAGAATACTCATCTGTTCCGGGAAAAGTGATTACCGCCAGATCAAGAAGCTGATCTTCAATAATCTCGAAATTACCCTTTAGTTCCTGCTCTTCACCACCGACACCGCGAAACAGGATTTTCATGGCTTCTGAGTACTTAATCACATGGCGATTGGTTACCAGTACAAGATCACCGTCTTCGGATTGGAACAGAAATCCGCTTCCATGCCAGCCTTTCTGGAGAGAATCAAAATAATCCGCTGCCTCGGAATTCCCCGCCTGTTCAAAACGGCGGGAGATTAAAGAAAAGGATTCTACAAAGGCGCTGTTCGGTTCACATTCCACCAGGGCTACGGAGCTTCTAAGATCAGCAAAGAGAGCAGATGCACATAGAAGCGCAGCACAAACAGCTATAAACACGCGTTTACACATTAATTTCTCCAATTTTACTCGACAGCTTCAATAATCGCCTGCGCGATTGGCCCGCTGAGTTCAGCCGTAAACTCTCGATACTCTTTTTCACGTTCGTTCCGCCAGTTTGCTATATCGTGCTGACCACCAAGCAAAGACCTTTCTTTGGAAATGACATAGTAATCAGTATGCCCGGCCTTCCGGCTGCTTCCGGTCTCACACAGTACCCCGTATTCCCACAGGTGGATCTGGGTCGCTGATCCAAGAAACTTTTCCTGAGAGGCGTTTACCGCTTTTTTACGAGTAATCGCGTAAACATAATCAACAGCAAGGGATTCACCTATCTGGGAGAGAATGGGAATCTGAGTATCGGAAAGAGCAGAATCATCGTCCAGCAAAGAGGCAGGATATAAAGGAAGGATGTTTTCCATCTGCTCCTCTCCAATAACTTTTAATGAGGATTTCGCGGAGAGCACATCCCGGATTTCCTGGGTTATCATCAAGGTTTCCTCGTTGTTGTCAGCCGCCAGAACAGCAATCGAAGCCCCTGACTCCAGGATAACCCCATCGCTTAACGCGAATGGAATATTGTCATTCTTCGTGCGCCCCTTAATCTTAAACGTATCGCCGCTGACCTTGTCGAAGCCTTTCGACAAACGACTGCCCGAAACCGGCCGGCAGACATTCTTCGGGACCAGCGGGGCCCCATCCGCATCGACAATAAAACCGGTAAACTGTTCTTTTACTTCGTCGTAACGATCAACAACGGAAACCCGCGGATCAAAGGACCCGTAAGGATTACGGGATACGACACTGTGGTCCATATCACCAATATATACGAAGGTGTCGTTCTCAGCTAAATGAAACGGCGGTAGATGATAATCGAACAAAATTGCTTTAACAGTGTCTTGATTACCAAGAAAGCTGTGCTTAAGCTCAGTGCGAAGGTTCATATAAATCAAGTCAAGATCCTTACGATCCAGCTTTATAACAAAATATTCATTCCATGGAACATACACTACTTCGAAAGCATCGCCGTTTACACCGGCCAGTTCGATTTTTCCGTTCCAGATACTGCGGTTTAAACCTTCCTGTTTGATTTCAAAATCGAAGTTAACCCTGCCTATGACAAAAACCTTATCCTCCTGTACCCGCTGACCGGGCTTAACACCTCCGGAAGGAAGCATCAAACACGAGGCAAACAACAATACAATACTTGACAGCAGCACAAGAAATCGGAAATTTACGCTTTTCTTTTCCACATTTTTTACTCGGTCCGGTAGCCCGGTAAGCAAATCGTGAGTTATTTTATTTCTAACAGGGAATCAGTTCAACGGACATATACTTTTAAATCATCCCTATTATTTTAAATATGCCTATACATACCATATCATGTGGAAAATGTCAAATTCCCCCGGTTTTCTAACTTTTTTATTCAACACGTACAAACAAGGCTTTTGTTCGGTGGAATTTATATTTTTCTATTGTTTCTTACGTCCCATTTTACATTTTGGGACGACAGCAGCTGCGGGCGGGGATACAGTTAATTATAAATGTTTGTTTATGGTGTATATCACTACACCGAAGGAGTTATCTGATGAAAAAAACGGTGTTCTTTGCAGCGGTGTTTATTATTGCGTGTCTGGTTTTCTTTCCTTCCTGCAGCGGCGGCTCGAGCGGTAGTTCGATTTCCACCGACGATCTTGAAGGAATATGGGTTGCTACCGGAGAAGATGGAGGAACAGCCAAAGCCATGCTTTTTGAGTTTTCCGGTAATAATTTTACCCGCATCGGCTATACGGAGGTTGATGCATCAGACCCAGATGGTCCCGACATGATTCAGGAGGAAGGCAGTAGAGGGACCTATTCCATTTCAGATGACACTCTTATTGCAATGGTGATCGAAGACTGGGATGATTACGCTTGGGATGATGATCCAGAAACAAAAAATGTTCCCATCTCCTACGAAGGAAATACATTTACTATAAGCATGGACGGTCATGAAATTGAGTTTACAAAAAAGTCCTTTTCCCGGCCTTTAGCACTCATCAACACCTGGTATGAACTTCCGGGAGGATCTAATACGTTGGTTGGCGATGGCGATGGTACTTATACATATACCGACCCCGGCAACAACTACACATCGGAGGGTACATGGACTGCAAGCCCGGATCTGATGCGTATCATTACAACGTATGAGAATGATAACGGGACAGAAAGTACTTTTTACGTTGAAAACCTGTATGAGTATGAAATCTCCGGAACAAATCTAGAGCTTTCCTGGGATGATACGGTATTTTCTACATATACTAATGTAGAACCATAATTATTAGATCAGTCTGCCGGGTAAAACGTGTTTTGCAGCCTTAAGCATTCTTACCCGGCAGAAATTTTTTCTTTTCAAATCAGAATTTCTCAATATCCTTGTTTTCTCTTTTTGCCCGGTACATTGCTGAGTCGGCATTTTTTATCAATGCTTCAAGTTCACTGCCGCCATCCGGATACAAACTGACTCCGGCACTGACACTGATGGGAAGCTCCTTTCCGTTGATACATACCGGTTTTTTAAGTTCGGTAATTAACCTTGTTGTTATTTCCATTATTGTTTCTTTTGAAGACAGATCAGTCAGAGCGATTATAAATTCATCTCCACCGATTCTGGCTTTTAAATCTTTTTCTTTCAAGCTGTTTTCCATTCTATGAGCGATACTTTTTAAAACCTTATCGCCGATATCGTGTCCATATTCATCATTGATTTCTTTAAATTTATTAATGTCAATAAAAACCACTCCTATCGTATGGCCCGTAACATCAGCCTTATTTTTCAGTCTCTTAAATTCTTCTGCGAAATACTTTCTGTTAGCCAGCCCGGTTAATTTATCATGATGAGCCTGATGTTCAAACTTATTAAGTAAATAAACTGCGACAGCAATAAAGCTGACAAATAACACGGACATCAAAGTAATATTAACTAAGAATATATTTCTATGATCTTTAATTTCATTCTGCATCACCTGATCATTGTAGACAATGCCGACCACATAAGAGTTCCATCCCTGTTCATTTTCCTGATTACTAATCAACGCCGGAAAAAATCGATACCTGTGCTGTATTCCATCTATATTTCTTGTACCTCTTTGCATGCTATTATTAATAACGGCCTGTCTGGCAAGTTCCTCTTCAAACTCGGGCACATCCGGGTTCAAATAGGGTCTCTTACTATTTCTTAGTTTAGCAACCCCATAACGCAGGGGCTCCACACTATAGAAACCTATATCGTCAAGCATCTCATATTCTTCAGTTAAGGAACTTGCATCCTTAAAAAGGTTTAAACTCTGAAAGGAAGGATACTGATCTTCAATACTGACGCTGAGTTCAAATAAATATTGATTATCCGGACTTGGCATATAGCTGTACTTTTTAATCTCTCCTGCCTGAGTTGAAAGATCGACTCTATCAACTTTAAATTCATTTCCAGCCATTCTTTCTCTTAACACAGTAGCAAAACTGCCAAATTTGGAAAAATCAAGGCCAAGATCCTCGTTATAGGTAGTTTTAATAATTTTCAAATCTTTATTAACAATATAAATATCATAACCGGGGAAACGCTCCTGCAGCTCATCTAAATCCCATTCCATAACTTCAGTATTCACTCTATATTTTTCTACCATCAGCGCTGAGTATTCTCTCATTTCCTGATTCAACTGATGCTCGGCAATATCATAGGCATTATTAATATAGTGTACCGTCTGCAGAATATTTTTCTCCACCAGCTGCTGCTGACTATTATACTTATCTTCTACTGCGTCTATAATATTTGTATATTGTGCTGAGTACATATAGATCATTATGATAGCCAGTAAAGCTATAATTATGTATTTAAATTTACTCAGGAATTTCTCCAAGCAGCTCTCTCCTGAATCCGATACTGTTTCGGGCTTTCTCCCTAATGATAGTAAAAATGGTTCGATCGTCAATATCCCAATTAACAAAATCGGTGAAAGCCGGAAGAATATCCTGATGTACAGTAATAAAGGAGAGAGTCAATTCAGCAATTTCAGATCAGTCTCCGGAGGCACAAAGCAGATAGTAATCTGCTGTTCTTGTCATAGCTGTAAAGGGTGTAGTTGTCACTGATTAGAGAAGTTATTGAACCACTGATCGGTATGGGGCCAGGCAGGGGGGCACTTCGCTGATTGTTGTCGCTTATATGTTTGAACCGGACTTTTTATCATGCTGAAATTATAGTCTGTTTTAATCCTTTTTCTCTACCCTGTTTTTTCCATATTCATCAGTGAATAGCTTCTCCGTTGCACCCTATATCATCAGTGTTCATCAGCGGTTAAATTTTCCTCTTCTCACGGCCGCGATGGAAGCTCAGCTTATTAATTATCTCAAGTTTGCAAAGGTTCCTGTTGGCTACCTCATCAATTTTCGCGACAGCAAAGTCGAGTGGCGCAGGTTCATTGTCTCGGGGGAGTAGCTCCCCCTTTTCTAGTCGGTTTCATAAAATATTATGAAGGAAGGGCCGTTTGGCCCGTCCTTTTGTTTTCCTACGATGCCTTCTCCAGATCCTGCAGTATTAGCCGAGGATGCTTTGCAAGTATTCGCAACAATGCACGGGCCGGTCCCTCCGGCTGACGGCGGTCCTGCTCCCAATTCTGTAATGTATTGATGCTTATCCCTATGCAGCTCGCGAATTGTTTTTGCGTTAAGCCGAGATAGACTCTCAATGCTGCCAAATCACCGGCTTTCCAGTTTCCAGAAATAAGTCTTTTCCGTTGCTCCCGGGTAATTGCCCGCGCAAAACTGCTCTCGGTAAGTTTCTGTATTTTTTCACTCATTTCTCATACCTGCTATTGCTTCGCTATACATCGTTCGTTCCTTCCTTGTTGCAAATCGTTGCACTAATTAGCCTGATTGTATTTCCATCGTCACGCTCGACCGATACAACTACAATCATCCCTCGGACAATCGGACCTATAGAAATAATCCTGTCTTCTTCAATGCTGTGAGCAAAATCGTATACATCAAGTATCAGGTCTTCCGGTACTTTGAATAACTCAGACGCGTCCTCTAATGAGATCCCATGCTTTTTGAGGTTTGCCTGATTCTTTTTCAGATCCCACTGAATCTCCATGCGTTAATATACGCCAATGGCGTACAGTTGTCAAGTAGTTTCATTGGTAACTAATGAAGGACGGCCGTTTGGCCCGTCCTCCTGAAAATTCTCCCTTCTCTATTACGTATCAATGAACGATTTTCTTACGTACCACAGAATATCTTAATTGGAGCAGACATCCCGGAGCTTTCCGGGACGCAGTTCAATTCGGTCATTCGGTGAGGACGGATCATTCTTCTAATAATTCAAACTTCATTGAGTCTAAATGGATATAGCCCTTACCAATGTTTCCTGGCGCGTCTTGAGAGAATTCTATATAAAACGCGTTGATTGGTCCAATATACTTACAATTCACTGAGACACCCCATTGGTTTTCCAAGAAAGAATCAGAAAAATCAAAAAATTCCTCCGCTTCACTTTCCAGATGTCGTACGATTATCGCAGGGCGGTAAACGATTCCCCAATTTGTTTCTTTAGATTCTATATTATGAACTAAACAAATATAGTTACCATCACTTGAAATGCAAAATGTACTAGCTGTATCGCATCCTAAATATTCTTCCTTCCCCGTCTCTGCATCATAAATCCAGACTTCACTGTACCCATGATTAATTTTGGGATCCAGTTTCGTATAAAAAACTTTTGATTCTTGCTTTATAACAAGTTTATGACGATTTCCTTTCTGAATTTCATTCAGCACTCGCTTTTGCTTACCTGCAACTGCATACACAACTATTTTTCTATAATCACCATCGCTTCGAACTACTTCAACCGCGATAGTTTCATCATCTTGTAGCTTGAAA
>NZ_OY764214.1 GCF_963668165.1 Marispirochaeta sp.
AGTCTTTGAAGGAGATTCCGGAGAAACAGCGGTGAGCGTGCTATATTCTTTCCAGGAAGGAAGGACAATGATGGAAGAGTATCCCCCGGTCGAACTGCAGCAGCTGCTCAAGGCGCATACCCATTATGTGACGAATACAGACGATGAAACGCCAGCTGAACAGAACATTATAACAGATACTGTCCCGGAACGGCTGCGGAGATGGCTCAAGCTGGTGAATAATTGAGAGTACTTTTTCGTCTTACCGGGCGAATCGATAGAAACCAAGTTGGGACCTGCCGAAATGCCGCAGATCGAAGCGGGTAAGGGCCCCGATGCTCTCTCCAGGGTCGTCCTCTTCAGGAAAGTGAATCATCAAAAGGCCGTCTTCCTTTAAGCGCCTTTCCGACATGCGGATGAAGTCCCTTTTCCCGCCAAGGGGGAAAGGCGGGTCAAGATAGATGCAGTCGAACAGGTTGTCGCCGGTTTTCAGAAAGCGCTCTGCACCCATAATATGCGCTTGTATCGGTGTGTCCACCATGGAAATATTTTGCAGCAGCACGGAGCGTTTACCCCGGTCCTTCTCTACCAGGACCACCGGTTCTGCGCCCCGGGACGCCGCTTCTATACCAACCACCCCGGATCCGGAAAAAAGATCCAGAAAGGATTCTCCCGCGATATTTCCCAGGATATTAAAGAGGGACTCCCGCATCCGGTCCATTGCCGGTCGTATGACTCCCCTGGGGCATTTTACAGTTCTGCCGCGGTAGCGGCCTCCGGTTACGCGCATTCAGCCTCCGTTGATAATGTCTTCTTCAAAAGGCCGGGTCCGATTGATAACCTGCCGCAGCAGCGAGTTTTCCGGCTGCAGTAGACCCGGATCTTTCTGCAGTATCTCCCGAGCCAGATTGCGGGCCTTGAGCATGGTTCCGCCATCCGCCACGGGGTCGGCAAAGCGGAGCCGTAAAAACCCGGCTTGTTCGGTCCCGGTCAGGTTGCCCGGGCCGCGGATCTTCAGGTCCTCTTCTGCCACAGCAAAACCGTCGGCATACTCCATCATGACCTTGAGCCGCTGCTTTCCTTCCTCGCTCAGTTCGGGGGTATACACCAGGAAAAGGTAGCTCTGGAAAGGTCCTCTGCCGACCCGTCCCCGAAGCTGATGCAGCGCTGCGAGTCCGAATCGTTCGGCGTGTTCTACTACCATGCAGGTCGCGTTGGGGACATCCACTCCGACCTCGACAACGCTGGTGGAGACCAGGATATCGATCTTTCCTGAACTGAAATCCCTCATTGCAGCGACCTTTTGTTCTTCATCCAGACGGGAATGGATCGAGTCCGAGCCTGAAATCGGAAAACCTTTTCTTCAGGGCTTCGAACATGCCTTCCGCATCCTTCAGTTCCATTTTACTGCTTTCGGAAATAAGGGGATAGACGCAATAGGCCTGCCTGCCGGCCTGCACCTCTTTTCTGATCCAGTTATAGACCTTTTCTTCCCGGCCCATACGGGCAAGGTGGGTAATCACCGGTTTGCGCCCGGGGGGCATGGTCCTGATAGTTGAGACATCAAGATCACCGAAAACCGTCATAGCCAGGGTCCGCGGAATGGGGGTCGCGGTCATAACCAGCATGTCCGGTTCCTCACCCTTCTTTGCCAGGGCAACCCGCTGCAGGACCCCGAAACGCTGCTGTTCGTCGATGATTGCCAGGCCCAGGCGGTTAAAACGTACCCCTTCGGAGAAGAGGGCGTGGGTGCCGATAACAAGGTCGATCTCTCCGGATTCCAGCCTGGAGAGCAGTTCTCCCCGGGCCTGGGACTGTACGGAGCCTGTAAGGAGAGCTATGCGCACCTCCGCGGGTTTCAGAAGACGGGCGGCGTTTTCCGCGTGCTGTCGGGCCAGGAGCTCCGTGGGGGCCATAAAGGCAACCTGCTCTTCCGCTTCGATATTTTCACAGGCCGCGAGAAAGGCGGTAAGGGTCTTGCCGCTGCCAACGTCTCCCTGAATAAGCCGTGCCATTGGTCTTGGGGTGTTCAAGTCTTCCCGGATCTCCTTAAGGGTCGTTTTCTGGTCCGGTGTCAGCTCGAAGGGCAGGGCTTCGATTACCCGGCGGGCAAGACTGCCGGAGGTCTTTGTTCGCTTCCGGCGGCCGGCGCGGAGATTCAAGGCCCGGCGTGCAATTGTCAGCTGCAGGTAAAAGAACTCCTCCCAGGCAAGGGACCGGCGGGCCCGTTTCGCATCGGCAAGGGTTTGGGGAGAATGAAGATCCTGCAGCTGCTCGCGCTTGCTGACGGATGTTCCTTCCGTGGCGTACACAGGAGGAATTTCATCTTCTATTTCGGTTGAATATTCCCTGAATGCATAAAGTACAGCTTTGCGGATTGTTCCCTGGCGTATATCAGCTCCTGCGGGATAGATGGGAACAAGTGTCCCGAAGGCACTGAGATTGTCTGGAGTATCCGCGGCTTCAAACTCGAATGCCGATGATTGAATCTCTCCGAAGCGGTAGGGAAAACTGCCCGTAGATCCTGATTTTTGCACCGATATGGAGTTTTCGCTGCAGAAAATTGCGGCCGAAACAGTTTAAGGCAGCTCTGCCGGATGAGTCTTCGATCCAGACTTTTAATGTCCGCTTTCTGCCGAAACCGAACCAGTCGTAGGCGATAACCGTGGCGGTGGTATTAACCGGCCGTCCGGAGAGACCTTCGGTCAGGCTGACCCCGGTTTTCCGATCTTCGTAGCTTCTGGGGGCATGCAGCAGAAGGTCTCCAAGGGTCCTGACTCCCAGCCCGGCAAAAGCCTCTGCTGTTCTCGGCCCGATTCCTTTGAGCTCCTGGATTGGTGTGTGCAGCTCCCGCAGAAACACGTGAACAGCTTAGAATGGCAGGGAAGCCAGGAGCCGCTGAATATGGTAGAAGATGAGGTTGCCGAACAGGCGGGTTAAAAGAAGAATGGCACCGCTGAGAGCAAGTCCGTCTGGTAGGTAACATTCTGTCCCCGGAAGATATGCCGGGAAATAAAGCGCAGGATCGGTGCAATAATAATATCCAGGGTTTGAATAAAGGGAGATACAGTTGATGTACGCAGCAGAAGGGTAACAAATCTGATCAGGATCAGGATGAAAAAAAAGGTCAGCAGCCAGCCGACGGCGCCCCAGAGGGAGCCGACAATGATTGCGAGAACAATTCCCAGGGGAAATATTGCCTGTCAGGGCTATGCGGTTGGTAATGTTCAGAATAATGACCAGTACTATCAGCGCGGCCAAAGGAGAGAAATCCATGGCGCCGGTCCGCAGAAAGGGGAATCGGCGGAACCAGTAGAGGTATGGATCGGTAATTGAGCGCAGGATCTCCATGGCCCTTCCGTAACTTGCTCCCTGGAACCAGGTCATCAGAACCCGTATAAAGATCAGAATCATGTACACCGACAGGGCACCGGAGATAAAACGCATTACCTGCTGCATAAACTACTCCTTCCAGACTTCTTCGATTAATGGATGGGACCCGATTTTCGGTATTACCTCCGGGCTTGTGGAGAGCTGAGCGTTGGCGCGGATTATTATTTCCCGGCCGGCGCTGCTGTTGCCAAGATGAAGATAAACGGCACAATCGCCGCTGTGCTCAATCAGGGCCGAACGGAATTCGTACAGAAGCTCTTCATCGTGAACATCCCGGGATATCCGGATATGGATCTCGGATATCGAGGCTTCTTTTAATTGCGCGGGGTCGATAATCCTGTCCACAAGAAACTTCGGGTCTTCCTTGTTTTATCAATTTTGCCTTCAAGACCGATTACCATGTCCACCGTTACCTGATCGCGGAGCTGTGCCCAGGTTTTGGGAAAGAAGATCAATTCCATGGAGCCGTTGAAGTCTTCGTACATGGCAAAAGCCATCTGGTCGCCTTTTTTTGTTATGATTGTCCGCAGGGATTTAATCATTCCCAGCAGGGTATAGCTTTTCTCCGTCGCTGCGTTTTCTGCCCGGGAGACATTCAGGTTTACGCATTTTTTAAAGATATCCCGGTACTTGTCCAGCGGGGTGTCCGGAGAAGTAGTTCCCCAGATTCTCTTTTTCCATGCGCAGAAGCTCCATCTGGTCAAACTCCTGCTGTGGCTCGAACTCAAAACTTGACATGCTTGCTTCGTCGGCGGGATCAAAGAGGGATGTCTGTCCGAACTCGCGGCCCTCCTTCTGCTTTATTGTCCACTCCAGTACCTGCTCCAGGTTTCCCAGCAGGGTCGCGCGGTTGAGTCCAAAGCGGTCGAAGAGTCCGGCCTGGATCAGTGTCTCAATAACCCGGCGGTTGACGGTTTTCAGATCGATCCGGTCGAGGAAGTCGGTAAATGAGTCATAGGGGCCTTCCTCTTCCCGTATCCTGATTATCTCTTCCACCGCCCCGGAACCAACGTTTTTGATGCCCTGGAGGCCGTAGAAAATCTTTCCGTCTACTACGGTAAAGGTCTTTTCCGACAGGTTTATGTCCGGCGGAAGGATCTCGATCCCCATCTCTTTGGCGCCAGTAAGGTAATCCGAGAAGGCGTCGGGGCTGTTTATTTCGTTGGTCAGGTTGGCAGCCATGAACTCCGCCGGGTAGTTGGCCTTCAGATAGGCTGTTTTGTAGGCCACAACGGAGTAGGCTGCGGCGTGGGACTTGATTAAAACCATAACCGGCGAAGGGTTTCAGCATTTCGAAGATGTCGTCGGCGAGTTTCTTGTCGTAGCCACGGGATGCGGCTCCTTCAAGGAATTCCTTCTTCATCTTCTCCATCTCTCTCTCTTTTTTCTTACCCATGGCGCGGCGCAGAATGTCCGCTTTGCCCAGAGAAAAACCGCCGATGATCTGGGCTACCTGCATAACCTGTTCCTGGTAGACAATGACCCCGTAGGTGGGTTCCAGAATCTCCTGCAGGTCCGGATGGGGGTAGCGGATCGGCGCGCGGCCCATCTTGGAGTCGATTGTACTGTGGGATAAACTGCATTGGCCCGGGGCGGTAGAGGGCGTTCAGGGCTATGAGCTCTTCGATACTGGCGGGCCTGGCCTGTTTAAGAATTCCCTGCATGCCGGGAACTTTCGAACTGAAAGACTGCGGTGCTTTTTCCCTCTCCCAGCATTTTAAAGGTAGCCGGGTCATCCTCGGGGGACGGCTTCGATATCAAATTCCGGATTGATCTTGCGGATCAGTTTTTTCCGTGTTCTTGATCAGCGTCAGGGTCTTGAGACCCAGGAAGTCCATCTTTACAAGACCGCACTCCTCCAGCTGATCCATGGTAAACTCGGTGGAGACCTGCCCGGTTTTGGAGTCCTTGTAGAGGGGGACGTAATCCGTCAGTTTGCTGCGGCCGATGACCATACCGCAGGCGTGGGTCGACGAGTGGCGGTTCATGCCTTCCAGTACCAGGGCGGTATCAATCAGCCGGCGGTAGATTCCTCCCTTTTCACGGTACTCCTTGAGCCGCGGTTCCATCTCCAGGGCCTTTTCGAGATTGATCTTCGGACCCTCGGGAACAAGTTTACTGATCTCGTTGGACTCGTTAAAAGGAATATCCAGCACCCGGGCCACGTCTTTCAGTACGGCTTTGGTTTTCAGGGTTCCGAAGGTACAGATGGCTCCCACCTTGTCGGCACCGTACTTGCGGGTAACGTAATCGATGACCTCTCCCCGCCGTTCGAAGCAGAAGTCGACGTCAAAGTCGGGCATGGATACCCGTTCGGGATTCATAAAGCGCTCAAAAAGGAGGCTGTACTTTAAGGGATCAATATCGGTAATCCGCATGGCATAGGCCACAAGGCTTCCCGCTCCGGAGCCGCGCCCCGGGCCGACAGGTATGCCGTTTTTGCGGGCAAAGTCGATAAAGTCCCACACGATTAGAAAATAGCCGGTAAAGCCCATTCCCTGAATAACACTGAGCTCGTACTCGGCCCGCTTCCGGATCTCTTCGCTTATTTCAGGATAGAGCTTTTCCAGTCCCTGGTAGACGATGTGGCGCATAAACTCTTCGGGACTGGAGAACTCATCAGGGATCTCGTAATCCGGGAGCAGTGGGCCGGGGAGGGGTATCTCGAGACTGCACTGCTCGGCGATTCTTACAGTATTTGCCAAGGCCTCCGGGGTCTCCTTGAAGATGGCGGCCATCTCGTCGGGAGTCTTAAAGTAGAACTCCTGACTGTCAAAGCGCATGCGTTTCTCGTCGGAGGCCTTTTTACCGGTGCCGATGCAGATCAGGATATCCTGGGCCTCGGCGTGTTCTTTTTCCAGGTAGTGAATATCGTTGGTTGCTATCAGGGGGATCCCTGTCTCCCTGGAAAGTTCTATTATCCGGGGATTTACCTGCTTCTGTTCAGGGATGCCGTGGTCCTGCAGTTCAAGATAGAAGCCCTCCGGGCCAAAAAGCCCTCGATAGAACTCCGCCGCTTTTTTTGCTTCTTCGTACTGTCCGTTCACCAGGTGGGTCGGGATCTCTCCGGCCAGGCAGGCGGAGGTACAGATCAGGCCTTCGGCATGCTCTTTGAGAAGATCATTATCAATACGGGGTTTATAGTAAAAACCGTCCAGATACCCTTGAGAAACCAGGACCAGCAGGTTTTGATACCCCTTTTTGTTCTTTGCAAGCAGTACGAGATGGTAATACTTGTTCTGGTTTTCCGAACCGCTTTTTACCAGCCTCGATTTAGGCGCTACGTAGAACTCACAGCCGATGATGGGATTGATTCCGCGCTTTTTACACTCTTTGTAAAAACGCAGAACCCCGAACATGTTGCCGTGATCTGTCAGGGCCAGGTGCTTCATGCCCAGCCCGGCGGCCTTTGCGACCAGTTTATCGATACTTGCCGCCCCGTCCAGGAGCGAATAGTCGGAATGGTTATGGAGATGAACAAATTCCGGCATGGTTCCCCTCTTGATGATGCAACTATACCGCTAACAGAAAGACCTGTAAAGCAAGGTTATGGGGTTTTTCGTATTGACTAAAAATCTTTGTTGTGTTAAATTGCACATACAGTGTAAAAAGTGAACAAAGAGTATATTCTATATACGATGTGAAATCTATTTTAGGAGGCGCCCTGTGAAGCGTTGTGTTTTACTGATTACCGGATCTCTTCTCGTACTTTCTTTGCTCAGCGGATGTATACATCTGAAAGAGTTCACCCCGGATGAGCTGGATCGCTTAAGTTACACCGGAACCAGCCAGGTCCGGCAATAAGAACTCTCTACAACAGCTTGTACTGCATTGCGAACCCGCTGTAAAAGCTGCAGCGGGTTTTTTTTCTTCGTCACAGAGGGTATACTTACTGCGCAGTAAATCTATTTTAACTAAGGAAAGTTCGTATGGGAATAATTGAACGCAAGCTTCGTGATAAAAAACGCCGCACAGAAGAGATTATTAACGCGGCACGGCGAATCTTCATGCGAAAGGGCTATACCGATGCCACGATGCTTGATATTGCCGAAGAGTCGGAGCTGAGCCGCAGAACTCTTTACCTCTATTTCAAGAGTAAAGAGGAAATCTCTTTTGAACTGATGTATGAAGCCTTTACTGCCCTCTATCAGCGGCTTCTGGATTCCTATGCCGGCGACGGAACAGCCCTGGACAAACTTAATCGTTTCAAGCATGCCTACCTTGCCTTTTATAATGAGGATTTTGACAACTTCTATTTTACCGTCTATTTTAATGTAAAACTGAACCTTAAGAATATGCAGGAAGGCGATGCCGAGCAATGTTTTGAAGTAATACAACAGATTATTACTCTTTTGACGCGGATAATCGAAGAAGGAATCCGGGAAGGCATTTTTCGCTTTCTACCGGATGCCCGGCGGTCCGCTTTCGTGCTGGCAGAAATGATTCAGGCCTCGATGCAGCAGATTGCTACACGGCGGGATGTTTTTCGTCTCTCCTCAGATTACTCGGAAGGTGATGTTCTCGCTGAACTCTTCGACCTGGCGGTACATTCGATAATAGCGCATACAAAGTAGAAAATGCACACAGAGTGTTGACCTTCTTTGGATTTTTGTTTATTCTAAATGCACATAGAGTGTAAATAATGCATCAGGAGTAATTTTGTGAACTGGATAACGAAACATCCAAAGTTTGTGCTTACCATAATATTGATTGTAACTATCATTACCGGTCTGCTCATTCCTGGGATTGTCATTAATAACAGTGTGAGGGTCTTCTTTCCCGATGATCATCCCTCGAATTTGAAACTGGAGCAGCTTGACGAGACCTACGGTAATCAAATACTGATGGTTGTCTCTCTGACTGCTGAAGAGAAGGGCATTCTGACCCCGGCGCTTATTAATCATGTTGAAGAGCTGGTGAAAGAAATAGAAACTTATGATTTTGTTGAGGATGTAAAGGCCCTGACAAATACGGACTATCCCGTGGGTACCGACGAAGGAATGGAGGTCGGTCCCCTCATCCCCAGCGATTTCTCCGGAAGCGACAGGGAAATCGAAGAGATCCGCCGCAGGCTGATGGACTGGCCCCAGATGTACAGGCAAATGGTCTACAGTGATGACTTGAAGGCTACCCAGCTGATCATTTCAATTGACTATGATCATGAGGCCAAGGACCTGGATATCCTCTATTCCAAGGTCATATCCCTGATCAAGGAGAAAGGTCTTTCTGGTGTCGAGTATCGCCTGGCGGGACACCCGGTCATAACACAGCGGGCCAAGGCTTACATGTATCACGATCTTTTGTTCCTGATTCCAGTGGTCCTGGCGGTTATTCTGACGGTACTCTTTTTGGCCTTTAAAAAACCCCGGGCGACGCTGCTGCCGGTAATCAACGTCGCAATTGCAACCGTCTGGACCTTCGGGCTAATGGCGCAGGCGGGAATCGAATTCACCATCATCACTACCTGTTTGCCGGTATTGTTGATAGCGGTGGGAAGCGCCTACGGCATCCATGTCCTTAATCACTACTACGATGAACTTTTAGAGACGGGTTCCGAACTTGAACATTCTGAACTGGTCGCCCGGTCTGTTCGCAGGGTAACAAAGCCGGTGCTCATGGCAGGCGTTACCACTATTGCGGGCTTTATGTCCATCGTAACCTCCCAGATTGTTCCCCTGCGGATGTTCGCGATTTTATCCTCTTTGGGAACTCTTTTCTCCCTGATTCTGGCAATGACCTTTATTCCGGCAATCCTGTGCCTGAAGCCTCCCAAAGATCATGCAAAGACGCGCGACTCCGGCCATGCAGCTGAAATGCGGGAGCGTTTCTATATAAAGCTTTTTAACTATCTGCGCAGCCGTAAACCGGCGCTTCTTCTGGGCACCATGATCATTATCGCTTTTTCGATCTACGGTCTGACACAGATCGATATCGAGAGTTCGATGCTTGAGTACTTTCCAAAGCAGAGTACCATGAGGCAGCATAACGACTATATTGCAAAGACTTTTAGCGGTACCAATATCTTCAGTCTTGTCATCAAAGGAGAGGAGTCGGGAGATCTTACGAACCCCGAGATTCTGAAGGTCATGGATGACCTGAAAACCTACCTGATTGAGCATCATGAAAAGATCGGCAAAATTATATCTTACTCGGATTTTATCCGACGGATGAACATGATAATGAACTACCCCCCTGCGGAGGTTCTGGCAGACGGCGACGTTGTCACGCCTGCGGAGACCTCGTCCTTCTCTAACGACGACGTAGAATTTGCGAGTTTCTTCGACGACGCTGAACCGGAGGAGGATGCCTCGTTCTCAAGTTTCTTTGACGACGAAGAGTCCGGGACAGGGGCCGCGGGAGAGGTAGTTTCTTCTATAGATGAGCAATCTGAATCCCCCTATTTCTACAACCAGTATTCTCAGCAGATGACGTACCGTGATTTCCTGGAACTGATAAGTGAAGCGGTCCTGGAGAAATCCGGAGCGGAGCTGAGCGCCGGTGAGCTGGTTGAGCTGATCCAGCGGCACTTCAACTATCGTGGAGCTGCATTCGACGAAATACCCTGCGATCCGGCCAAATATCCTGTGGAAACACGGGAGGAGCTTGCCAACCTGATCAGCCAGTACCTGCTGCTTTATTCGGGCTCACTGGATGAGTTCGCCGATGACGCACTTGAACCGACTGAGGCCTGCATGACGCTGCAAATGACCAATAACGCAACCGGACCTGTTGCCGAGGTTATCAAAGACGCTATGGCGTATGCGGAACGGAATTTTCCTGAAGGATATGTGCTTGAAGCGGGCGGTACCGCCGAAATGGAGCTGGCATTGACCAGGATGGTTACCAGCTCACAGATAGTGAGTCTCGCCGTGGCTCTGGTCATTGTCTTCATCATCATAGCTCTGGCATTCCGCAGCATCCTGGCAGGTTTGATCGGCTGTGTTCCTTTGAGCATGGCGATTCTGATCAACTTTGGAATTATGGGGCTGACAGGGATCAACCTCGATATTGTTACATCCCTGATAGCCTCCATTGCCATCGGTATCGGCGTGGATTATACCATCCACCTCCTGACCAACTATCACGAGGAACGCCTGAAGAGCGACGACCTGCAGCAGGTGACCCGCAATTCGCTGAAGCTCTCGGGACGGGCAATCCTGATCAATGCTTTCGCCGTGGGGCTGGGCTTTGCAGTGCTTCTCTTCTCGGGCTTTGTGGTACTGCGCTACATCGGTCTCTTGGTGGCTGTTATCATGGGAACCTCCTCCCTTGCGGCGCTGGTTCTCCTGCCCATCATTCTCAATACCTTCCGTCCGGCCTTCATTTCCCGGAAGCCCGGTGAGAAGTAATATCATAGCAACAATAGTTTTAGGAGCAAACAGATGATCAAACGAATTGTATTTCTGCTAATGGCGGTAATGATCCCCTTGAGTCTCTTTGGGCTGGACGGCACCGAGATCGCCCAGCGGGCTCACGACATCGAAGACGGCGAAACGAGCCACAACGCGGTTCAGATGGACCTGATCGAAAGCAATGGCGAGGTAAAAAGACGGCTGATCGAGGCGTGGGGCAGGGACGAGGGCGAATTGACCTCCATGGTGATGGTCTTCCGCAGTCCAGCCTCGGTCAAGGATACCCGCTACCTGCAGGTTGAGAACGATGGCCGGGACGACGACAAATGGATCTACCTTCCTGCCCTGAAGCGGGTGCGCCGGATTGCATCCTCCGAAGGTGACAAGTCCTTTATGGGCTCCGACGCGACCTATGACGATATGGAGACCCGGGATGTAGAACGGGACTATCACGAGCTCCTTCGGGAGGAGCGCTTCGCCGACTGGGACTGCTATGTGGTCAAAGCCTGGGCAAAGGATCCTGCCGACAGTCAGTACGCCTACCGGGTTACCTGGTTCGATAAAGCGAGCTTTGTTCCGGTGAAAGTTGAAATGTACGATAAACAGGAAGAGCTTCTGAAAATACTTACCGTCGAGGAGCTTGAGAGGGTCCAGGGCTACTGGACGCCCATGCAGACACTGATGGAGAACGTCCAGACCGGCCACTCCACCCGGCTTATCATCAAGCAGATCGTCTACGACGAGCCCCTGCCGGAAGCCCTTTTCTCGACCGCCTTCCTGGAGACCGGCCGGGTCCGCTAGGAGGCAGCATGAATCGCAGTCATACGTCTTTTATTTTGGTTTTAATGCTGCTGCCGGCTCTGCCGGCGGCGGCCGATGATTTCAGCTTCGACGATCTGGAAGGGTTTGCAGAGGATGGCGCTACGGCCAGCGCCCTGAAGATAGACGGGGAGCTGATCTACCGCACCCGGGCCTATGTCAGCGACGAGGCCCTGGATGACGCGGGGGATCTCGATGCCGGAGGTGACCGCCTGGAGGCGCTGCCTCAGGCGCGGCTTAAATTCAGCTACGCCGCGGAGAAGGCCGATATCTTCGTCAACCTGAATGCCGACCGGGATAAACTTGCCGATAATCCGGAGAAACTCCTGGACGAAGCCTACTTCCGTTACTATGGAGCAGGCTGCGAGCTCGAGGCCGGTCTGATGAAGGCAGTCTGGGGCAAGGGCGACCAGCTGCACGTGGTCGACTTTTTAAATGCAGACGACCTCTCCGATGCGATAAATCCCGACTACATCGAACGTCGTCTCGCGAGCCCGATGATCAAACTGAACCTCTATCCGGGACAGAGCGGAAAGCTGGAGCTTGTCTACCTGCCGACCCTGACCGCGGCCGAGATACCGACCGAAGGCCCCTGGGCGCCGCGGGATGCACTCACTCTGGTAGCGGCGGCGGAGAACTATGTCGATAACGCAGGTCTTTCAGCGTCGCAGCTGGCTGATTATATGGATACGGACGCCCTTTATCCCGACACGGATACCCTGGACTACTCTCAAGGGGCGCTGCGTTACACAGACACCGCCGGGGCCCTCGACTGGGGGATAAGCTACTACTGCGGATTCCATAAACAGCCCTCGGTGAAGGTGAGTATGTCTTCACCGACGGTTGTGAGCGACATCGAACTCTCCTACGACCGGATGAACGCATTTGGCCTGGAGGCAGGAGGCGTCTTCGGCGGTTTCAACATGCGGGGAGAAGCGGCATACCTCATGACTGAAGATACCGACGGGGACGATCCGTATGTGCATAACAACAGCATCGGCTATCTGGCCGGCTTCGACCGGGATCTGCCTTTCAGCAACCTCAACCTTAACCTGCAGTACACGGGAAATCTGGTGCTGAAGGACGGCGAGATAAGTCAGCCGGACGATGTGGACTATGATCCCGATGACCGCTACTTCCGGCAGCGGATGATCGTGAAGCTGACCGACTCCTACGCCCACGAGACGATCGATCTGGAGCTCAAAGGGATCTACACCTTCGAGGACCGGGACTACCTGATCGCCCCGGGAATTGTATTCAAGCCGGCGGACAACTTCGAGGTTAATATTGAAGCAGGCTTCTACGGCGGGGAAGACGATTACACCGAGCTGGCCCAGTACGACGAGGCAGATTACTTCGAACTGGGATTCACCTACGTTTTCTGATACCTCATAGTGTCCGGCGTTTTCCTTTCATACCTTCTGAAGGCGGAGGCGCCGGACTCTTTAGTGTAAACCCCGCCGTACGGCGCGAAAGCGTTTAACCAATCCACGGCTCTCCTCGTGGATGCTTTGTACAAACTCATTTTCGTCTATCGTTCCCTGAACCGCGGCTCTCTCGGCGTCGCTCCGGAAGCTCAAAGCCTTAAAGGAATCGGTCAGGTCCTTGTTTCTGTTTTCATGAACCCTTCTGGCGATCATTCCTTGAATTCGCTCGGCTTCGCTGAAAAGCTGCTGCAAGGCTTTGGTGTCCGGCCGTTTTCCTTCCAGCCAGCAGAAATGGGCGTAGGCGTTCTGTATTTTTTCTGCCGGGTATTCGTCCCTCCATTGTGCGTATCGCCGGTGAATTGCTGACCAGTCGGTAATAGCTCTTCGACGGATGTTCTCCCGCAGCAGCTCCACTTTCTGCTCCGGAACCAGCTGCCCGCCCATATTCGTCCATGTCCCCGCAGCAGCTGCATCCGGATAATCTGCGAGATCCTTAATCAGCTCGATTCCCCTTCTTTCGAATTCGGAAACCAGGGTGAGGGCGATATGATAGATAAGCATTTCCCGGTAAGCCCGGCGGGCTTTATCGGCTTTCTGTATGTGCACAACCCGTGATGAGCGCTCGACCACACCCTGTGGAGCTTCTATGTATGCGGCCAAACCCGTGGGATCCCACAGGTCAAGCATTTCAAGTGCGATTTTGATTTCCCCCGCCGTATCGGGAGCAAGAAAATCGAATTCCACCGACTGCACCGGATCTTTTCGCTTGTCCCGGGTACTGAATTTCCGGGAGTTTCGGACCAGGGCGTACATGTTGTAAATCCACCAGAAGGCTGGGATGATCTCCAGGCCGCCGTCGTGCTCGTTATTGCTTACCAGCGAAAAGGGAAGGGAAATATCGAGTTCCGCCGGGTAACTCCCCTTGGCAATCAGGGTAAAAGAGGTAAACCTGGATGGGTGTTTTAAGCTGACATTCAGTCCCGGCCAGAAGCCCCGGGCCGCGTGGAGTTCATTGTCCGCGCTCCGGCTGTTGTGGTTGGAGCCGATGGTTGCCCCCGCTGCTATGTTGCTCTGCCCCATGATAAGAGAGGCGATCAGAAAGGAGTTGTTGTGGTGCTGCTCATGAAAGGGAAAAATCAGGCTGTTGGAGACTTCGCCGCAGGCGATGGTTGAGTTATCTCCTGCAAAGGTATGCGTAAAGCGGACGCCCCTTGTTAGAACGGCATGTGAGGCCAGGACAAAATCTTCGGCCAGAGCCCCGTCAAGAACCCGGCAGCCGGGACCCACAATCCCCCGGCGCAGAATGGTCCCCGGACCGATTATACTGGGCTGCTCACGGGAGGAATCAATGGAAAGCTCCTCCAGGCAATCCGCCGCGTCAATGCGGCAGTAAGCCCCAGTGCGTACATTACGCACACTGCGGCAGCCCTGTATGATGCTGCCTTCGCCGATATCTCCCCAGTTGCCACTGCTGCGGAAGGATCTGTCGGTAATCTCTTCCAGGCACCGCATCAGCGCGGAATCGTCCCGATAGCGCGCCCAGAGATAAGCGTCTCCCGCGGTCATTCCCGGGAAGGGCGGAACCCTGCGGTCTCCGGCTTCGTTGATCAGGGACATCCGCGACCGGGAGGATTCCGGTTCTCCCGGATTCCGTATACCGCAGCCGAATTTTGCCCCCGGGCTTGTGTAGATTTCCTGAATATCCGAAAGGATGCATCCGGCAGCAATCTTGTAACCCGCGCAGTACGCTACGTTTCTGATTACCGTCTGCTCCCCGATAACGCAGTCGCGAATCTCACTGTTGCAGATCCCTGTGTGCAGCACCTTTCCGTCATGGTTCCGTTCGGCAGGCTCCGTACTATGCAATCTGATCCGGCCGCTGAAGGAGGAGTTACGAATGACGTCGGGGAAAAAGGGCTCGGCCACCAGCAGGGTGTCCCAGTTTTCCGCCCTGTTGCCGTTGGCAACGAGTTGTTCCCGTTCCGCGGGGCTTAATGGTCTGAAGTCCGGGGAAGGGTTCTCCCGGTGTTGCGCCGTATCTGTGTTCATCTGTTCTACTCCGAATCGTTCAGGATCTGGAGAAACCAGTTCAGACTGCGCCGGATACGATGAATATGGAAATTGTCCATCT
The DNA here is from genome assembly GCF_963668165.1 of Marispirochaeta sp. Taxonomy (NCBI): domain Bacteria; kingdom Pseudomonadati; phylum Spirochaetota; class Spirochaetia; order Spirochaetales; family Spirochaetaceae; genus Marispirochaeta; species Marispirochaeta sp. The sequence goes on from NZ_OY764214.1 coordinate 15,102, forward strand.
CCGGGTGGTTACGCTCAATCTGTTGTTGCAGCATCCGTCCCATTTCGAGCCTGTCCGCCGGCGGGATCGGCAGTTTCCGGCCGATAAGCTCGGCTTCCATAATCCGGGTGCGGATTATTCGGCGGTTTCCGATGCAGAAACTGGTCCGCAGATCGCTGATTACATCCTTCTGCTTGCTGACAATCCCGCAGAAGATGAAATGCTCCGGTGTGAAGAGCCGTTCCTGCTGGCGGAACTCCTCCACATCCCAGTCCATAAAAGGAATACGGATCCTGGTCACCAGTTCCCCCGGTCCGAGGACTGGTCCCTCGTCTCCGGTAATAAAGCGGTTCAGGTTAATCCATCTGGTTTCGCCTGCACGGCGCAGTTCCAGGCGTACATCCAAAAGCAGGAGAACCGGATAGGTAGAAAGTCGGTGGTTCCGGGCACAGATGTTTCCCCCCAGGGTCGCGTGATTGCGGACAGCTGTATTACCAATGGCTTTGAGTGCAGCAAACAGGGCCCTGGGCATTACATGCCGGCCGGTATTGATGATTTTACTTATGGATACGGCAGGACCTATCTCCATGTAGCGTTCGGTGCGGCTGATTTGCGACAGTTCGGAAACATGACCCAGGTCGATCAGTTCACCGCCGAAGCGTTCCCTCGGACCTTTGCGTAAAAAAAGGTAGGTTCCCCCGGCAAAGGGTACGGCTTTGGGATGATCCCTGTAATAGGAGAGCAGATCCTGCAGGTTTGTCGGAGAGAAGACCTTGGTATGTCCCTGCTTTTCAACTGACACGATGTCGGTTCCTCCGCAGCCGGCCGGCGTACTGTACGGATTTTAAATAGGTGCGAAAATCGGTACAGCGGCATTTTACCGCCCTGTAATACTCGGCGATCTCCTCTTCACCGGGGTTTGGCGTTATCTCCAGCAGGGCATGAGTTGTGAGGATTCTGCCTGCGGCGCAAAAGCGGCAAGGGGAGAGTCCGGCTTCCCGAAAGCCGGCAAGAACCTCCTTGTATCCGTGCTGTTTTGCAAACCCCTCTATGGTAGTAACCCGCATTCCCCGGACCCTGAAGAGGGGGGTCATGCAGGCGTGGAAGATCTCTCCGTTGATTAGAACAATGCAGGAGCCGCACTCTCCGGAATAACAGCTTGCATGGGTCCCGATAAGGTGATACTGCTCCCGCAAAACGTCGATCAGCCTCGTGTCGGCCTCGGCGTCAATGGTTTCGGAATTGCCGTTGAGAATAAACTGGATCCTCATGCGCCCTCCATGTACTGGTGTATTTTTCTCGGGGGCAGGGGAAAACGGTCAAAGTAGACCCCCGACGCCTGGCTCAAGGCGGCGGTAAAGGCCGGAGGTATCATAATATAGGGCAGATCGCCGATACCGGATGGGAACTTCTGCCTGGAGTTACGGCTGAAGCTGATGCTGACCGGCGGAATATCAAGAAGGTTGGGAAGGTGAAAGGGCGACTCCGGATCTTCAAGATTTTTCAGGTTGACCGTGCAGCCTTCTATGGCATGCAGTATTCCGGTTTCAAGGGAGCTTTCCGCCCGGTGCCGGTGAAGGACTTCGCCGCAGTCAACAGCGACCCAGACCCCGCGGATACTTTTTTCCAGCAATATGGGGTTGAGTTCCAGCTCTACAACGCAGGCTGCCCAGGTCCGGGCTGCGTAAGGGCTGCCCTGGAGCTGCGATTCCTCCCAGCGGTCCTTCGCCGGCATCCGGAAGGATCTGGAAGCTTCGATAGGCAGGGGATTTCTGAAGCGCTTCTTCTTGATGGCTTCACAGCACCGTTCAACCAGACGGTAGACCACCGTGATGTTCCGGGAAAGACCGGATGGACCGCTGTCCGGAATACGGTCTGTATCGTCATTGATAATATGGACACCGTCCCGGGGTACTCCCAGTATCTCCGCTGCCCTGCGCTGTGCCAGAGAGGCGGTTTTATGGATACCGGAAAGGCCGGAGGTATAAATATACAGGTCTCCCTCGGATTCAAGCCGGGCGGTAACCTTGAAGCGTTCGGTCTCCTCTCCGCGGCCGAAAAAGCCGTTTCCCTGATAGACCCCGGCGATTCCTATACCTCTTAAGGGCCGGTTCTCCTGCTCCGGATTGCTGCGCCGCTTTTTTGCCAGTTCGTAGGCGGCATGTTTGCGGCTGAAATCGGAGGCTGCGGCTGCCCTGCTAAGAAGTTCCGCCAAAGGGCTTTCTTTTTCGTTCAGGTTACGGAGTTTCCAGTTCAGGGGATCTGTCTGGGATACTTCGGCGATCAGGCTGGCGTGGGTTTCGGAGGCAAAAAAACACCCTGCAAGGCCCGCCCCCGGCGAGAAATCCAGGGGACGCCGGGTTGTCTCTATGAGTCTGGTCGTAACTGAGACGTTCTCGCAGGTATAATTGCCAGCTGCCGCGGCCGAAGCCCTCTGCAGTGCTTCGTCGGAATAAACGGGAAATGCACCGGATTCAAGGTTGACCGTAACATCGATAGCCGCCAGATTGCCGTTTTTGTCCATGGCGGACCGGTGCGTGATGGCAACGGGAGTCCCCCGGGGCCCATTATAAAGAAGCTCATTAGCGCTGAGAACGAGTTTGGCACTTTTTCCGGAGATACTCGATGCAAGAGCGGCGTAAGCTGCCAGAAAAGAGGGGTACCAGAGTTTTTCGTCAAACTGGGCGCTGTAGGCGGTTCTTCGCACGGTAATATCCGACTGCCGCATACTGAGTACCCTCGCGACAGTGGACTGTACATGGTGCAGCCACTGGGTTGATGAATAGACCACAAGACGCCCATCTTCGAAACGGGCGAAAGCCCCCTGGGCATCCAGGGACCATGGAAGGGTTTCATCCACATAGTAATTGCCTTCAAGGACCTGAAATGCGGTTTTCAGTACCTTGCCGGGGTTTCCTCTGCTGAGGCTGTGTTCCTTAATAACCTGTTCGTCGAAATAATTTTCAAAGGGGGGCAGCACAGTAATGTTACGGTAATCAATGCTTACATAACGGGCAAACTCATCCATATCCCGGCGGTTTTCCCCGGCGATCAGCAGCACCGGCTGACCAAGGTAACGTATCACTCCCTCCGCCAGCAGTGGGATCTTCCCCGAGGATAGATGAATTCGGTTCTCTCCGGGAATATCCTGGGCCCCCAGAACGAACATTCCATCCGGGGGATCAGGATAGCTGATCATGTTAATATTTCCCCGTTCTACCTGGGAACGGACAATAGAGACATACAGCATGGAAGAGTCAAAGTAATCGTCTATGTACTGAATGCGCCGATGTTCCATACAGTCTTTTTATTCCGCTTTAAGACCATTCTCAACTGCCCGTATAACCCTGTCAACCTGTGAGTCCCCCATTTTGGGATAGATCGGCAGACTCAGACAGCGTGAGTAGCTATCCAGTGCGTTGGGGAAATTTTCGGGAGTAAACGAGTAGCGGTCCCGGTAATAGGGCATCAGATGGAGGGGAATGTAGTGAACCGAGGTCCCGATACCCTGCTGCCGCAGAGATTCGATAAGCCTGTCCCGGGAGACCCGTGATCCATGAGAAAGCCTGAGTATATAGAGGTGCCAGGCATGTTCCCCCTGGCTTGTCGGAATCTCCAGTTCCGGGATACCTCTGAAGACCCTGGTATACGCGGCGGCGATCTTCTTTCTGCGGGTAAGGAATGCTCCGGCTTTTTTCAGCTGTACCCTGCCGATGGCGGCAGCCAGATCGGTGAGATTGTACTTGTACCCCGCCTCCACCACGCTGTAGCCCCACTGGGCCCGGGACGAGGTGTAACGGTCCCAAATGCTGCGGTCGATTCCGTGGAGGCGCATGGTGCGTATCCGGGCTGCGATTCTGTCGTCGTCGGTTACAACCATTCCGCCTTCGCCTGTGGTAATGGTTTTAGTCGCGTAGAAGGAGTAGACCCCGGTTTTTCCCGAGGTCCCGGTCCAGCGGCCGTCGTCGGAGCGGACCGGAAAGGCATGAGCGGCGTCCTCCACGATAATCAGGCCGAACTCTTCGGCGATTGTACGGAGTTCGGTCAATAGGGGCAGGGTTCGCCGGCTACATGCACGGGTATCAGGGCCTTGAGCCTGCGTCCGTTCTTTTGCGCGGCCTGCAGCGTTTCCCGCAGCAGGGACGGATCCATGTTGAATCCCCCCGGGGAAATATCGGAGAACAGGAGTTCCGCCCCCCAGGTAACCGAACAACCTCGGCTGTGGCGGTAAAGGTGTAGGGGCTTGTTACAAACCGTGTCTCCGGGGGCCGATCCCCAGGGCCTCCAGGGACAGGTGCAGCCCCGCAGTGGCGGAATTGAGGGCCAGTGCGTGAGCTGCGCCGACTTCGGCCTTGAACTCCTCTTCAAAGGCCGTTGCTTCGCTTCTCGGTGGTCAGCCAGCCGGAGCGGAGGACCCGCAGTAACCGCCTCCTCCTCTTCTGCTCCCAGAGAGGGCAGGGCAAAGGGGATAAATTCAGTATCGGGGTTCGTCATCAGGGACCTCAAAGCTTAGGTATATACCGCGCCAGGGTAGTGCGCAGGGCACGACGGTCGCGAAAGGTCTCAGGCCCGGTCAGGATCGAAGAAGCAGATTGGTTCAAGGTCCTGAATCAGTTCATTAAGGCTGCCCAGACTCGTTGTACGGTGCTTTAGCCTGAGAATGCGGGGAAAATCCGTAGCTTCGCTGGTTTCTCCATCGGCCCATAGCTTCTCGGTGAGTTTTTCGCCTTTCCGTAGTCCTATGTATTCGATTGGAATGTCTGTTCCCGGCTCGTAGCCGTAAAAAGCGGATCATTTGCTCCGCCAGTTCCTGTATTGGTACAAGGTTCTCCCATGTCCAGCACATAGAGTTCTCCCCCCCGTTCCCAAGCCGCCGGATTTCAGTACCAGGGAGACAGCTTCGGGGATTGTCATAAAGTAGCGGGTTGCCTCGGGATCGGTAATGGTTACCGGTCCTCCTTTGAGGATCTGCTTTTTAAAGAGGGGTACGATGCTTCCCCTGCTGTCCAGAACATTCCCCGAAACGGAACTACCATAAAATGCTGGTTTTCCGTTGTTCCGGGCGAGAGCCAGTTTCTCGGAGATAAGCTTTGAGAGGCACCATAGACATATCGGGGTTCTACAGCCTTGTCGGTGGAGATCAGTACCAGCCGGGGTACACCGCTCTCCCGAACTGCCTCTACCAGGTGGAGGGTTCCGAAGACATTGTTCTTGACAATCTCGACGGGATTACTCTCTGCCCATGGGAACATGCTTGTAGGCGGCGCAATGGAAGATAATATCCGCCTTGAGCCGCTGGATAATGAAACGGGTAAACTCCCGGTCCTTAAGGTCCCCCACTACCGGAACCAGGGTGGCCTTTTCTCCTACTCCCTCTTCCTGGAGGATCTTCAACTCCTTTTCTATCTCATAGACGTTGTTTTCCCCGTTGTCGAACAGGTAGAGCCGTTCGGCACCGGCTGAGAGGAGCTGCCGGGAAAGCTCTGACCCGATGCTGCCCCCCGCTCCGGTAATGAGAACCCGCTTATCCCGCAGATAGCTCAGAGTCTCCTTGAGGGGAATACGCACCGGGGTGCGGCCCAGCAGGTCTTCAACGGCGATCTCACGGGTTTGTATAAGGTGGGCATCACCATCAATGATCTGGGCAAGATTTGGAAGAATGCGGATGCGGTCAAAAGGCGCCGCAGAGAGGTGCTCGTAAATTGTTTTAAGCTGGTCGTTGGTGGCCCTGGGTATGGCAATCAGGGCTTCGTCTGCAGGATGGTCCCGAAAGAACTCACGTACCCGGGCAACAGGACCCAGCACCGTGATTCCGTCAAGGTTCGTGCCGATCTTCTGCGGATCATCGTCAAGAAAAGCGATAACACGGCCAAAAGTCCCTTTGGTCCTGATCTCCTCGGCAATTTTCCGGCCCGCGAAGCCCGCTCCCACTACATATAAGGTTCTACCGCTTTTTTGCATGCCTATTTTTCTTCTTTTTCGTTTTCTGCTGCTGTCTGGATCAGTTCAAAACCAAAATCCACCATAAAAGAGTTTTCGTACACACTCAGCCGGACTTTGGCCCGCCGCTTGCGCTTATCGACCTTGACAATTCGACCTTCAAGGCCTTTCAGGGGGCCTTCTTTAACCAGGATCCGGTTGTTCTCATCGAAGACAACCCTGGACGCTGCCACAGTTTCTCCGTGTTCCAGAAAATGGAGCAGGGTCCGGCGGTCTTCTCCATGGAGGGGTTCGATGTTGGTGTTCGATTTTAGAAACTTGTAAATCCCCTGAATGGGCCGCAGCGCCCAGTAAAGCTCCGGTTCCAGTTTCTCCGCTTCAATAAAGATATACCCCGGATAAATCGCTGCTGTTTCGGTCCGCGTCTTTCCCCGCCGGCGAATTGTAAGGGTCCGTTGAGGAAAAATCAGGCGGCCGTAATTCTCTTCATCCAGACCGGCAATGCGCATGCCTGCCCGCGCGAGTTTGAGGATTCTGGCTTCTCCCCGGGTCTGAACCTGCAGTACAAAATACTCCATCGATGATGGGCACATTACCACGGATACGGAAAACCGATCAAGTCGCAAAAAATGCGGTCGATACTAGAACCGGAGGTATCCATGGTTCGTCGTTTGTCATGCTTGGTGATTATCCTGGCATCTTTTGCTGTCGCTGCTTACAGCGACGCAATACTCATTTTTACCACCAATTCCCTTGATCCCGAGCGCACGGCTGTTATGGAACTGCAATCAGCGGTAGAGGACGGGGTTATGGCAGCTCTTTTTGATGCCGGACACATTGTATTTAATGCGGGAGTTGTGGCGGAGAATACCAAACCGAAAGGACCGTCGGACCGTCTTTCTCTGCGAATGGCCAAAAACGGTGGCGCCCTCTTTCTGCTGGAGATTGACCTCGTATACGAAGAACCGGAAACGCCGGAAGAAAAACTTACTGCCCCGTCGGCGCAATACCGTTTCTATGATGTATTGGGTGATGTGCTGCTGACACAGGGCAGTCTTACTCCCGGGGACGTGGAAAAAAAACCACGGCAACGCCGGCCCCAGAGAGATCAGTACCGCCATCGGTGGTGTAATCGCGGACCATGCTGCCTCGAAACTGCGGCTCAGAGGAGCCGGAGCCGCCGGTGAAGTGTAAGGAGACACGTGTATGAACAGGACGCAGGTTACAGTTTTTATAATAATGATGCTATTAGCTGTTCCCCTGATCTCCCAGTCCGAATGGGAGGGAACAACAGCTATGGGCCGTTACGGGGAGTTCCCCTCTTCAGGTCTCTACGGAGCTTCGAACTCCTTTCCCCGCAACACTTTGGTAGAGGTATCAAATCTTGAAACAGGTTTAACAACAACAGTCCTGATTGTCGATCGGCTGGAGGATCCCGGACTTTTTCTGCTCCTTTCCCGGGATGCAGCGGAAAATCTGGGAATTCAGGATGATCAAATTGTCCGGTCCCGGGTACGTCTGGCGGACAACTCAGGACGTCTGTCTATCACGGACAGCGATCGTCCGTATCATCCTGATCCGGAAACAAACCCCGGCTCGGAAGATGAGCTTTTATTCCTCGACCGCTACGCGGAAACTCCCGAAACAGATAGTGCGCCAACACCTCCGGTTCCTCTGGCCGCTCCGCTGGCTGATTCGGAAGAGCTGTCTCAGGAGCCGGAAGGTCAGCCGGAACCGGAAACTGTCCCGCAAACTCCTCCTCCCGCGGTGGTAGCCGAGGTAGAAGCAGAGAAAGAGGTCTCCCCCGTGGCTCCGGAAACATCAGAGCTTCCCTCTGAAGGCCCGATAGTGGAAGAGCTCGTAGCCAGCGCGCCGGAAGACGCGGGGATGGATCTGCCCCTCGCGGAGCCGGAGCTTAAAGACCAGACTGCTGCTGTGGGCGTAAGCGACAACCTGTACGGGGCTGTGGCGCCCGGGGAAGAAGAACTTGCGGTCAGCGATCTTCCGGTTCCGGAAGAAACAGAAAGGGAAGCCGCCATTGCTGAGCAGTTTCCTTTGCCCCAGCCTCCCTACAATGGAGAGGAAGAGAGCTTTGTCGCTGCTGTACCCAGTCTGATCGAGGAGCCTGAAATAGAAGAAGAGATTGCTGCAGCCCCTGCGGAGGAAGAAGTTCCCCCGGGTGAGACAGTCGTTGTTCTGGAGCCTGCCGAACCACGACCTCCGGAGACGGAGCCTGAAGCAGAAGCCGCCAGGCCGTCAGCGGTGCCTGTCGCCATGCAGACGGATCCGGAATCCCTGTATCTGCAGCTTGGTGTTTATACCTCCCCGGTGAGTGCCGAGACAACTGCCGCACGCTTTAAGGGAACCTATCCGGTAATGGTATTGAATCAGAACAACGCATATTATAAGGTACTGGTCGGTCCCCTGTCGCCGGATGAAAGCGGTGCCCTTTTGATGAATTTCAAGGCGAAAGGCTTCCGGGACGCATTTATCCGAAAGGGCTATTAATCGTGTGTATCAGAACAGAGAATAAGGGAGATCAATGCCGGACCCGAAACAGGAGATTGACTCTTTAACTGAAAAGCTGCAGCAGTGGCAGCAGGAATACTATCAAAAGGCCCGACCATCGGTCTCCGACACCGAGTATGACCGGGTTTTTGATATGCTGAAGGAGCTTGAAGAGAAGCATCCCGGTTTACGGCGTCCGGACTCGCCCACGCTGCGGGTGGGAAGCGACCTTTCGGCGGAGCTTCCGGAGGTTGAGCATACCATTCCGGTATTAAGCCTCGATAAAGCCTATACCGCAGCTGAGGTCGATGCCTGGGTGGCCAAGACGGCGAAAAACGCCGAAGAGGATCTCTCCTTCGTTATAGAAGAGAAGATTGACGGAGCTTCCATCGTGCTCTATTACGAGAATGGGCTGCTCGTCAGAGGTGTCACCCGGGGCAATGGTCATATCGGTAACGACGTAACCGACAATATTCGCACTATCCGCTCGGTACCCCTGCGTCTGTCGGAAGCTGTTTCCATTGCCGTTCGAGGAGAGGTTTTTCTTCCCCTGGACCGTTTTGATGAGATCAATGCCGACCAGGAGGTCCCTTTTGCCAACCCACGTAATCTGGCGGCGGGTACCCTGCGGCGCAAGAAAAGCAGCGGGGTCGCTTTGCTTCCTCTGGATATCTTTGTGTACGAGGGGTATATGTCCGGAAGCGACGAGGAACCCTTTGAACAGCACCATCTGGTGCTGGATTATCTGATAGGCCTTGGATTCAAGGTTAATCCCCGGTTGGGGATTTTCGGTTCCCGCTGCACAGGACCGGTTTTTCGGAGCGAAGCGGGGCTTGAATTCTCCTCCGGACCCCTGGATGCGGTCGAGCCCTTTCTGGAACGTATGACCGCCGGGCGGAATAATCTTGGCTACGAGATAGACGGACTGGTTATCAAGGTGAACGAGCTTGAGTCCCGGGAGCGTCTTGGTTACACCGGGCACCATCCCCGCTGGGCCATAGCCTATAAGTTTGAGTCTCCCCAGGCGGTAAGTATGGTGGAATCAATCGATGTCCAGGTCGGCCGTACAGGACGCATAACTCCGGTTGCCAGGATCAAACCGGTGCGTATCGGCGGTTCAACTGTCTCCAATGTTACCCTCCACAATCAGCAGTACATAGAGGCCCTTGAGCTTGCGGAAGGAGATCAGGTCGCCGTCTCCAGGCGGGGAGATGTAATCCCCGCAGTGGAAAAGGTTATTGAAAAAGGGGAATCATCAGACCCGGTCTGGCAGATGCCTGAGATCTGCCCCTCCTGCGGCGGGACCCTGGAAGTGCGGGGGGCGCACCACTTCTGCGTTAACCGGCGCTGTCCTGATCAGGTCAGTGGGCGGATAAATTTTTTTATTGCCCGGGACCAGATGGACATTGACGGGCTGGGACCGGAAACAGCCGCGGTCCTGCTGGACCAGGGTATCATAGCGGGAATAGAGGATATCTATACCTTCGATGCCGAGAGGCTCAAGGGGCTTCCCGGCTTCGGAGAGAAGAAGATCGCCCTTTTACAAAAGGGAATAAAAGAAAGCCGAAAACGCCCTTTCAGGATCGTCCTTCCCAGTCTGGGGATCCCGGATCTGGGACAGAAGGCCGCGGAGCTTTTAATCGAGGCGGGATTCCGGGATGTGGATTCCCTGCTCGAGGCGGCGGACAAACATGATACCGAACATCTGGCGGGAATTCACGGAATCGGTGAAAAGACGGCAGCTTCCATACTGGAGAGCCTCCGGGATCCGGAACTCCGCAGACAGATCGATGCCCTGCGCAAAGCAGGCCTTAACTTCCGGGAAAAGGAGAGCGGGGCCGATGAGCAGCTTCCCCCGATTTTTGAGGGACAGGTCTGGTGTGTCACCGGCAGTTTTGAAAACTTCAAGCCCCGTTCCAAAGCCATGGAAGAGGTAAAAAAGCGGGGCGGCCGGGCAGTCGGCTCTGTTACAGGCACTGTTACCCACCTTCTGGCAGGAGAAGGAGCCGGCAGCAAGCTGGAAAAGTCCCGGGAACTGGGCATCGAGATTGTCAGCGAGGAGGAGTTCCTGCGTCTCCTGGAAGAATCCTGATGGCCCTTTCCTTTGAGGAGCGGGAATGTCGCAAGGCTGTTCTGGAAGCCGAAGGCTACGGTGTCATTCCCAATGATCAGTACCGAATCGATATGGAGGACTCTTTCCGGGAGCTTTGGAAACGGGTAGAGGCCTGCACCATGACCGGCATGGAGAGGGGCTACGGCCTTTATCAGGCGGTGAAATATCTGGAGAAACGAAATATCCCCGGAGAGTTCGTGGAGTGCGGTGTCTGGAAAGGGGGCAGCTGCATGCTGATGATGGGAACCCTTCTGGAACTCGGCAGGCTGCAAAGAACCATCCGGCTGTATGATACCTTCTGCGGCATGCCGGAGCCGGGGGACGAGGACATTGTCGCCTGGAACCGGCGGCCTGTGCGGGAAAAATGGGAGAGTGACGGTCTGGCCTCCTGGGCGGTGGGGCTGGATGAGGTCCTGGCGAATCTCGGTACCTTTGACTATCCGCCTGAAAAGATTAAAACCATTCCCGGAGATGTGGCGGAAACCCTTGTTACAGATAAACCCGAAAGCATAGCTCTGCTGCGGCTGGATACCGACTGGTACGCCTCTACCTTACTGGAACTGGAAATCCTGTACCCCCTGCTTGTTCCCGGAGGGGTACTGGTCATTGATGATTACGGCCATTTTGAAGGGGCCCGCAAGGCTGTGGATGAATACTTTACCCGTCCGGATATTGAACCGATTCTGCTCTCCCGCATGGATTATACCGGCCGCATGGGTGTAAAATGTTAATGCGGTGTTTATTCTTTGCCCCTTGACGATCCGCCGCTTTTTAAGGACCTTATATGGAGAATATTTCTAACAACAAAATAAGGAGCACTCATAGATGACACGTGAACAGATATTGCAGAACGCCCAGGTACGGGAACAGAGTATCCTGCGCAACGTTTATGTCTGGATGACCCTCGGCCTTGGCCTTACCGGGGTTATCAGCCTCGGCATGGCTTCCAATCCGAATCTTGTAATCTCATTCGTTCGCAATCCTCTGCTGTTTTACGGGGCGATAATCGGCGAACTGGTACTGGTTATCTACCTCTCTGCCAGGCTTATGCAGATGAGCGCCACCGCGGCAACCCTCGGCTTTGCCGGATACGCCGCCCTGAACGGGCTGACGCTCTCGGTAATCTTCCTGGCGTATACCGGACAGAGCATAGCCCAGGCATTTTTTGTCGCCGGCGGCACCTTCGCCGGTATGAGCATCTGGGCAAGCACTACCCGCCGGGACCTGTCGTCCATCGGAAACTACCTCTTTATGGGACTTATCGGTCTTGTAGTCGCCATGGTAGCCAATATCTTTTTCAGATCCGACACGTTCTCCCTGCTGATAAGCCTGGTGGGTGTAGCCCTCTTTCTGGGTCTTACCGCGTACGATACCCAGATGATCAAGAGCTGGAACCGGCAGTTCGGCTCCTCCATTGATGAAGCGAGCTATATCAAGCTTTCCATAATGGGTGCACTGAAGCTGTACCTGGACTTTATTAATCTGTTCCTTTTCTTCCTGAGAATCTTCGGACGCCGAAACTGAGGGGATGCCGCAGAATCCGGGCCCTGACACGGCTGTTGTCGCAGGAAATTAGTTCCGGTAATTCTCCTGCCATGGCAACAGAGTCTTCTACAAGTATCAGTACTCCCCGGACTCCCGGGAGATTGGCGATGCGTTCTGCAGCGGCCCGGGCGCTGGCCGGGTCTTTGCTCAGGTTCCCTGCCAGGGTCGCGGCTGCATCTGCCAGGGAGGCGTTGTCAGCAGTAACTGTGGCCAGGCTGCAGTTACCAAAGGACCGGGAGTGCCCCATTTGAGACGAGGATGAGCAGAGAGCCAGCGGGGTATCTTCCGCTGAGATCTTGAAGGCTATTTTTCCCGAGATTTCGTTTTCTCCCCCGTAAATTCCGATATACGCATCCTGCAGCACATTAAGAAAGATATCTCCCCCGTTGTTGATGATGGTATCACTGCATCCCGCCTCTCTGGCAGCTTCGGCGGCCATCTGGGCCACGGTTCCAGCCACTGCTGCCATCGGCCCCACCCCGACTATCTGCGACGCGGTATGCATGCGTTGTACCGGTTCCGGAGGATCTCCGGGGAGTACCTTCAGGGGTTCCAGAGCATGAAGAAACTCAGGGAACTCTTCGATATACCCCTGTATCTGGCGGCGGAGTTTTTTGACGGTCGCTCTGACAACATCAAAACGCTCTGTGGCAACAATGAACGCCGCCTCCCGGTAGCGGAATTCCGTAAAGGTACGCATCAGATTATGGAGGAGCAGGCACCGTAGGGGCAGTTCTCAATACAGCTTAAGCATTCCACACATTTTGAATCGTCGAAGGTCACCGTCCTGTCACCGTTATCGGTAAAGTGAAGGGCATCGGTGGGGCAGTGGGGAATGCAGTTGCCGCAGGAGACGCAGAGCGTCTCGTCCCAGCGCAGACCCTTCTGGTGCTCCCGTACTTCGATTTGAAGCTCTTTTACCCAGTCGATTCCCCGGGCGATATCCTCATCGGTGCCGGTCAGGTCCAGAACGAGAAATCCCTCCTCATCGGGGGTTACCTTTGCCCGAAAGATGTTGATGATCAGGTTGTAGTCCTTTACCAGGTGGTAAACAATCGGTTTCTCTGTTTCGCACCGGGGAAAATAGAGCATCAGCCGTTTGGTTGTCATCAGCGGACTCCTTGCCCGGCGGCGGGCATCGGGGAGCTGCTTCCGTGCAGCGGAAGCGGCGCGGCCGGGGAATTGACGGTGAACTCTCCGTTCCGTATGCGGTCGGCCAGGATATTCGCCGCTTTTACGGCCTTGGCGTATGAGGAGAGACTGCCTGTCTCCACAGTACGTCCGAAGAGCTGAATCTCTCCGCGGCGCAGGTCGGCATAGCTTACGCGGGTAAGCACCTTGCCGGTATTCTTCGGGTAATCCACAGCATAGTCGATTACCGGTGCTATGATCTCTTCGTCCTTTACCGTGCACCATTTGAGCACTTCGGGACTGGTAATGGGAATCGGAATGGACACCCCAAGGGCAAGGCTTACGCCGTAACCCTTGATGGAGACCCCTCTCACAAACTCAGGGTCCATCTGCTTAAGGTCCGCCGTTAAACCCAGGGTACCAGCACCGTCGATGGGGACTCCGTTTTCGCCTCGCGGGGCGTCCGGGCTGTGCTGGGTTCCCGGGGCGTAGACGATTCCCGGAGCACCGGCCAGCCACACCTTGCTGCCGATGCCGATGGAACGGTAGAAGGGGTCATTCAGCAGGGGACTCAGCTGCCCCGCTGAGGAGTATCCAATGGAGCCGAAATTCGGTTTAAGAGCCCCCAGATAGGTATGGATCAGCTTTTCCGAGGAGTTGACCGCGGCGTTATAATTCTGGTAGCAGTTGCGGGGGTTGGTCATGACTGCCTGGTTTATCTCCGCCAGGCTGAACTCGCTGCGGACCTCGCGCAGCGGATAGTCGTCTGTGCCGTAGGACCGGGCGTAGAGTTGGACCTTCTCTCCCCGGACCAGTTTTTCTATAACATGACCGCCGCCGAAGCGGAACTCTCCCGGGTAGTACAGGTTGGCAGGATCGTTGACCTGCAGCTGGGTTGCCCCAAGGTAGAGGTCCACGGCAGCGATTCCCGAGTAGACCTCCACGTCGTCTATCCATGCCTGGGTTATACGGATCTTCGGCCTGGAGTGGCCCAGGTTTATGAAAACCCCGGAGGAGCACATGGGGCCGAAGGTGGCGGTGGTAACCACGTCGATCTCCCTGGCAGCTTCTGCAAGGCCCTTCTTTTCTACATAGCCGATAACCTCTTCGGCGGTCATTACCACAGCTGTACGGGATTCGATTTTTCTGTTGATATCGTCAATGCTTTTCAGCTGGTTTTCTGCCCGCGCTTGTGTGTTTTTCATTACCTGTCCTTTTTTATCCTTATTCAATCCTTACTCTGTCCTTTGTAACGATAGCTGGGAGCCCCGCTGACCCCGGGTTCAAAGGCGAAAACACCGCCGGATTCAGGATACTCCCTGAGTCCATCGGGTCCATACCCTGCCGGGCGGTGGTAACAAACAGGGTCGCGTGGTCTTTTCCTCCGAAACAGCAGGAGGTTACGTGGGGTGCGGGGATTTTAACCTGTTCCAGCATCTTCCCAGTCTCGGGATTCCATCTGGCAACGCAGGCCCCCCGATAAAAAGCAATCCACAGCATACCTTCGTCATCGATGGTCATACCGTCGGGGCTTCCCAAATTCGCGGGAGTGGAAAAGACAATTCTGGGGCTGGAAATATCTCCGCTTTCCAGCTCGTAGGCAAAGGCGACAACGCATTTTGTCGGAGTGTCGATATAGAACATCAGTGAACGGTTCAAGTCCCAGGCAAGGCCGTTGGATACGGTTACTCCCTCTACTCTGCGGGTTATGGCCCCCTTTTCATCCAGGCAGTAGAGGGCAGCCGTACCGGTGGTGCGGCTCAAAGACATGGTTCCCGCCCAGAATCTGCCGGCGGGATCACATTTTCCGTCATTAAAACGGCTGTCCGGGTTATCCGCTTCGGGAGCTGCCAGTACCGCTGGTTTAGAGCCGTCACCGGGGATTTTAAGGAACCCCGTCTCTCCGGCGGCGATCAGGTCTCCGGCAGAATCCAGTACAGCGGCCCCGATCTTCTGCCCCGCTGTAATGACGGTGTCTGTTCCCCTCTCCGGGTCGCTGCGGTGGACCTCTCCGGCATTTATGTTTACCCAATAAAGATGCTGATCCTTGTTATCCCAGAAAGGTCCCTCTCCCAGGTCCGCCCGGGAATCGAGGATTGTACGCACTATATATTTCATTCCCCTATGGTAAAAACTTGTATCCTTCTTGTCAAAGCCCGATACGCTTCTTGCCGGTGCATATTCGCGAAATATTCACATGGATTGAGATACGGCTCTTGCCCCGGGGGGCAGGGAACCGTACTATTGGTCATAGCATGAAACTCTTCACAAACGCCCGCTTTCATTCCATGGATGCCCCGGATGACAGCTATTTTGCTCTGTTGGAGTGCAACGGGTTCATAGAAGAACTCTACCGCCGACCTGAGGATATTCCCGGCGCTGCGGATGCTGAGATAATCGATCTTGACGGTGCCTGGGTGTATCCGGGGTTTACCGATACCCATACTCATGCCTTCGACGGCGGTCTTTATTCCCTCTGCCTGGATCTGGGCCGTTGCAGCAGTCTCAGGGAGGTTCTGGAAGCCCTGGCGGAGATCCGGCCTTTGGGAGGACTTGCCTTTGCCTGGAACCTGGACATTCACAGGATTACTGAAGGGCGCTTCCCGGATATTGAAGAACTCGACAGAGTTCTGCCGGATATCCCTCTTATTGTGAAGCGGGTGGACGGTCACTCCTGTATAGTAAACAGCGCTGCTCTTAAGGCGATTCCCTGGAGAAGCGGCAGAGCCCCGGACAGCTTTCCCTTGACCAGGGAGGTCAGCCGGGAGGCTTCGGCCTGGTTCCAGAGCATGGTAGACGAGGAGGGGATCCTTTCCGCCTATGATTCTGCTGGTAAAACAGCAATAAAAGCGGGACTCACGAGGGTCCATACCATGGTGGGCGACGGCGGCCGGGACCCGCGGCATTTTGAACTGCTGCGGGACAACCTGGACCGCTTTGGGGTCGATTTTGTTCCCTATCCCCAGATAAGCGATGTCAGGAAAGCCCTGGAGCTGGGATCTCCCCGGGTCGGGGGCTGTCTGCTCAGTGACGGCTCTATCGGCAGTCATACAGCAGCTTTGAATTCCCCCTACGCCGATCGCCCGGACAGCAGCGGGGAGCTCTATCAGGATGACGGCCACTGGTACCGGTTTATCCGGGACGCCCACCGGGCGGGACTGCAGGCCTGTGTACATGCCATAGGGGAGGCGGCGGTAGAGCAGATAGCCGGGGTGTTGAAGCGGGTCTACACGGAGGACCCCAAAGCTCTGCGGCATCAGATCATCCATTGCGAGATGGTCAGCAACAGGAGCCTGGAGCTTCTTCAGGGACTTCCGGCGGCGGCTCCGGTACAGCCGGCTTTTGACGCCCTCTGGGGAGGCCCGGGAGGATTGTACGAAAAACATCTTGGAAGGGAGCGGCTGGACCGATGCAACCGCTATGCATCTTTATCGCGCGCTGGAGTGCTGGTGACCGGCGGATCGGACTGGTACATAACACCCCTGGATCCTTTGGGAGGAATACGGGCCGCTGTCAAGCTCTCCAATACAGCGGAAAGACTCTCAATCTTTGATGCCCTTCGACTGTATACGGTAAACGCTGCGAAGCTTATTGGCATGGAAGCCCGGCAGGGATACCTGCGCAAAGGCTATGAATGCGACCTGAGTATTGTCTCCGGTCCGGCGGAAATCGAAGAAAGCAGGATAATTGGGGTAGTGAATAAGGGAAAACTCCTGTTCCTGTCTGAGCGGGCTTGAATTTTTCCTTATCATCGTTAGAATTATTAATCAGACACCCTGGGTGGTGTATCAAAATAATGGCAGACAGCGGGGGTAAATGATTTGAAAACCAAGATGGACTTTCCCTCTATAAATCAGAAGGATCCCGAAGGAATCGGCCCCGACGGCAAACCTTACCGGGTCATGATTGTAGACGACTCGATGTTTGTAAAAAAGCAGCTTGGGCAGATCCTTACCTCCGAAGGCTTTGAAGTTATTGCTACCGCCGGAACGGGCAAGGAAGCCCCTTGAAATCTACCAGGAGAAGCAGAAAAGCATCGATCTGATTACCATGGATATTACCATGCCGGTAATGGACGGAGTTACCGCCCTGGAACGGATTATGGCGTTTGACAAGGACGCAAAGATCATTATGGTCAGTGCCCTGGGAAAGCAGGACCTGGTCAAGAAATCCTTTCTGCTGGGAGCTAAAAACTACATTGTAAAACCCCTGGACCGCAAGAAAGTGCTGGAGCGGATCAGCAGGGTAATGCAGGGGCTCTAAATGCCGGATAACATCTTCCGCTGAACGGGGGAAGGCCTGTCTCTTCGCGGGAAAATACCCCATATTGCATTACAATTCCATTATGGCTGATGAAATAGTAAAATTGTTCATGTTTTAAGAAGTTTCGTCTCTTTACGGCAGGAAATTCCGGCTCCATACTGCTATACGATTTGAACAGGCAATGTTGTGACTCATCTTTTTTTAGCAAGGAGGCAGATGAAATGTTACCGGAACAATGGAATACCCTGAAGAGACTTATCCGGGGAGAAGAAACAAAAGTCAATACCGCTTTAATCGTGGACAGTCCCTGGATACCTCCGTTTCTTAATATCTCCACCGCGGAGTATCTGAAGAATCCGACTCTGCACTTTCAATCCAACATGAAGATTATCCGGGAGTATCCCGAGATCATCTTTTTTCCCGGTTTCTGGGTAGAGATGGGAATGGCTGCCGAGCCCTCCGGCTACGGCACACCGGTGGAGTATTACGACAATCAGCCTCCTACAATAAAGCACATAATAGAGGATATCAGCGAAATTGACCGTCTGAAGCAGCCCAACCCGGCCAGGGATGGACTGATGCCGGATATCCTGAAGCGCTACAAGGAGCTGCGCCCTCTGGTTCGGGCGGAAGGTATGGATATCAATATTATTGCCGCCCGGGGGCCTATGACCCTGGCTTCACATTTAATGGGGGTAACCAATTTCCTGGTGGGACTCAAAACAGAACCCGAATTGACTCACCGTCTTATGAAAATGACAACGGAAACTGTCATTCAGTGGCTGAAAGCACAGGCGGAGGTTCTACCCGAGGTGCAGGGCATTTTTGTTCTGGACGACATAATGGGATTCCTGTGCGATGAGGATTACCTGGAGTTTGCTCATGACTATTTTAAGGAGATATTTTCTCTGCCGGCAGAGCTTAAAGTACTCCATAACGATACTCCCAACCCGGTTTCTTTCAAGTATCTTACAGATCTTGGGATTGATATGTTCAATTTTTCTCACCAGGTACCCATTCCGGATTTGCGGCAGCTTGTGGGAGACAAAATCGTTCTGATGGGGAACATCTCTCCTCTGGATATCATGGTAAACGGCAGCGAGGAAGAGGTCTACGCGGCCGCGAACACCTGTATTCAGCAGAACGGAGGGAATCCCCGATTTCTGCTCTCCGCCGGCGGCGGAGTTTCCATGGGAACTCCGGAATCTACCTTGAAAGGCATTATACGGGCGATAAACGACGCAAACAGGGAATAAAACACAGGTCTGTAGACAGAAGGAACATCGCGCTTGTATATTGCATGAATGAACCGGACCGAACATGAAGCCGAAGGTATCCTTTCCACCTTTGCAGAAACCGCCCTCCTTATTGTTCCCCGCTTTTCCGGCCAGAGCGATCATGACTGTTCCGCAGCCCTGGCCGAGCTGAAAAGCCTGACAGACACCATGGGCCTTGCAGTCCAGGATGGTATAGTCGCACTTGTACGTGAGCCGAAATCACGGTACCTTTTCGGCAGCGGCAAAGCCCGGGAGATCGCGGAGCTTGCGGATGACCTGGAGGTGGACTGCATTATTTTTGATGAAGATCTGTCACCCTCGCAGCAGCGGAACTGGGAGGCCCTTACCCGGCGCTGTGTTATCGACCGGCACGAGGTAATTCTCGATATCTTCGCCACCCGGGCCTCAACCCGGGAAGCAGTGCTGCAGGTGGGCCTGGCAAGGATGGAGTACTCCCTGCCCAGGCTGACCCGTGCCTGGACCCACCTGAGCCGGCAGCGGGGAGGACGCCGGGGAACCAGGGGCGAAGGTGAGACCCAGCTCGAGGTAGACCGTCGTATTGTGCTGCGGAAAATCGCCCGTATGAAGGAAGAGCTGGTTCAGGTCCGCCGTAACAGGACAACCATGCGCAAGCAGCGCGAATCAGTGCCTGTTCCGACGGCGGCAATTGTCGGCTACACCAACGCCGGAAAGTCTTCGCTGCTCCATAAGCTGACCGGCGCGGATCTCCTGATCGAAGACAAACTCTTTGCAACCCTGGATCCCACCACCCGCAGAATAAAGCTCGAGGGAGGCAACGAACTGCTCCTGACGGATACCGTCGGCTTTATCCGCAAGCTGCCCCATGATCTTGTGGACGCCTTTAAGTCGACTCTGGAAGAGACGGTGCTGGCGGATTTTCTGCTGCATATTCTGGATGCCTCGAATCCGGAGGTGGAAGATCACATGAATGTAACCCGGCAGGTGTTACAGGAGATTGGTGCCGGCGAGAAACCGGTGCTTACCTGTTTCAATAAAATAGATGTCTGTGACGAAATGACCCGGGATCATCTTATGCTGCAGTATCCCGGGGCGGTCTTCTTTTCTGTCCATACCGGAGAGGGGCTTGAAAAGCTGCCACTGGCCCTGGAGGAGATGCTCTACAGCGGGCTGGAGGTGGATCGATTCCTGATTCCTCCGGATCGGCACGATCTTGTGGCCCTGGTGCACCGTAACGGCAAGGTGAGGCGGGAGGAGTACTCCGAAGCCGGTATTCTGATGGTAGCAATGGTGCCGGCGAAAGTCCGGGGCTTGCTGAAGGAGTACCGGGCCGGAAAGGATCAGAATGTCCGGATTTGATTCTCTCACTCCCGAACTGGTGCTCCAGGCGGTTGCCCAGGCGTATGGAATGTCCCTGGAAAGCACTCTGACCCCCTTTCCCAGCTATATAAACCGCGTCTACGGTCTGCGGGACGATGACGGCCGGGACTATGTTACCAAGTTTTATCGCCCCGGCCGCTGGAGTTACGAGGCGGTACTCGAAGAACACCAGTTTCTGGAGGACTGCCGGGAAGCGGAGCTGCCGGTCGTCGTTCCCATAGCAGACGATGAGGGCTATACCCTGCAGGATGTGGTTGCTGTCGACGCAGAGGGAAACGAGGATGAGTTTCTCTTTGCCCTTTTTCCCAAGAGGGGAGGACGGAACTTTGATGCTGAGGGAGATGACCAGTGGCTGCGGCTGGGACGTCTTTTGGGACGCCTTCATCTGGCTGCAAGAGAACGAGATGCGGAAAACCGCCTGGTGCTGCATCCGCAAAAAACCACAAAAGCTCATATACTGGAACTGACAGAGCTGGTACCTCCGGATCTGCGCAGTGAGTTCCACGATTTTTGCTTGCAGACGGTGGAGAAAATAAGCCCCGCTTTTGACGGTCTTGAGTATCACCGCATTCACGGGGACTGCCACAGGGGAAATATCCTGGACCGTTCCGAAGAAGGCCTTCTGTTGATCGATTTTGACGATATGGCCATGGGGCCGGCTGTTCAGGACCTGTGGCTTTTGCTTCCCGGCCGCCGGGACGAGTGCAACCGGGAACTTAATCTGCTTATTGAAGGGTATGAGGAGTTTCTCCCTTTTACCAGAAGTTCCCTGGAGCTGATAGAGCCTCTTCGCTTTATGCGGATTCTCCACTACAGTGCCTGGTGCGCCCGGCAGCGTTATGACACCGGCTTTCTCCATCATTTTCCCGGATGGGGGAGTGAGGCCTACTGGGTAAAAGAGCTTGAGGACCTGAAGGACCAGACGAGGATGGGATTGTCTTACCTTTAATCTTATGTAGTGTTCACAAGCGTGGGGATAAACAATGCGAGGGATTCGAGAATTACCGGGAATCTGGGAAAAACCCTGCGATACTGCACAATCTAACAGATAAATCTTTACCGGCAGGAGCTTTAATTCCGATTCATCCCCACGGTTCAGGACACTATAGTAACCTTACATAATCCGTCGGAGGGTCTGCCGCGGTTTAATTAATCAGGCTGGAGAAATCAAGTTTTCCTCCAAGAAGCTCCTCGATCTTCTTCTCCGCCCGGCGCTGCTTTATTCTCTCGCCTGTTCGTGCAACGGCCTGTTCAAGCCTCTGTTTTGTGTCCCGGGATTCAAGAAGTATCTGTTTGTCTTCCAGCGGGAAAAGCTGGGTACTGCAAATCAGGAGTGAGACAGCTTCCGGGTTAAGGCTCTGCAGCAGTTTTTCATCGATGCTGAAATCTTCCATGGCGGCAAGTTCCATCAGTTCCCGGGCGGCCGCAGCGGAGAGTTCCTGCAGCCGTGGAAGCTCCGCAGGGGGCACCGGATCATCCTGAAAAAACTGAACCTCAGCTTCCAGGTGCGACTGGTCTTTGAAAAAGCGCTGTACCCTGAAGCGTTCATGCCCGAGGGATAGAATGTCGAAGCGACCGTCTCCGTATTCCCGAATAACACCTTCAACCCGTGCTGTGCAACCGACCCGGGTCAGCTCTTTTCCTGTATGCAGCAGTACACCGAACTCTTCATGCTCTTCTGTGCAGCGGCGTATCACGCGGCGGTATCGCAATTCGAAGATATGCAGAGGCAGGGGCATTTTCGGGAACAGTACAAGATTGAGTGGAAACAAAGGTATTCGCTGAACTCGTACCATACGCGTATCTCCTGCTGGTAAAATACCACTATTTTTTCAGGATGAACAGTATTCCTGCCTGCAGAAAGTTGACAAAAAAAGTAAAGTATAGTAGATTGGTCTTACCAAAAAAGTATTCAAAAACTCCGAAAAATTTTTGTCAGGAGTGTTTAGATGAAATCTCATACCGATTCTTCAGCAGGTATTCTTTCAAATCAGGAGGCATGGAAGGGCTTCACCAGAGGAAACTGGAGCAGGGAGATAGACCTTCGTGATTTTGTTCAGAGTAATTACGAGCCTTACACCGGAGGAGCCGATTTTCTCCATGGACCTACCGAATCCACCCTGGATCTCTGGGCGAAGCTCAAAGACCTGTTGGCGGAAGAGAACCGCAGAGGCGGAATTTTGGATGTGGATACCGAAACGGTTTCCGGGATAACCGCTTTCTCTCCCGGCTATATTGACAAATCCCTGGAAAAGATTGTCGGCTTGCAGACTGACGCAGCCCTCAAGCGGGCGGTGATGCCCTATGGCGGTATCCGGATGGCCCGGAAAGCCTGTGAGGCCTATGGCCATATCCTGTCTCCGGAGATGGAAAAAATCTTTATCCGGTACCGGACTACCCATAACGACGGCGTTTTCAGTGCCTATACCGACGATATGAAAGCCGCCAGGAAGGCGGGTATTATAACCGGTTTGCCGGATGCCTACGGCCGCGGACGCATTATCGGCGATTACCGGCGGGTCGCCCTGTATGGAGCGGACCGGCTTATTCAGGACAAGCGTGCCCAGCACCGGAGTATCCGGCCTGCGGTCATGGATGAGGAGTCAATCCGGCTGAGGGAAGAGATAACACTCCAGGTAAAATCCCTGGAAGAACTCGTGGCAATGGCCAAAACCTACGGCTATGATATACGGCGTCCCGCCCGGACTGCGGCGGAGGCGGTTCAGTGGCTCTATTTTGGCTATCTCGCGGCAGAGAAGGAACAAAACGGTGCGGCCATGAGCCTGGGACGGGTTTCCAGCTTTCTTGATATCTACATCAAACGGGACCTGCATGATGGAAAAACTACGGAGCTCGAAGCCCAGGAGCTGATAGATCAGTTTGTACTGAAACTGAGGATAGTACGCTTCCTGCGCACTCCGGAGTACAACGAACTTTTCTCCGGCGACCCGACCTGGGTAACCGAATGTATCGGAGGGATGGGACTGGACGGTCGTACCCTGGTTACGGCTACATCCTTCCGGATGCTCCAGACCCTGAGGAACCTGGAGGCCGCCCCGGAACCAAACATGACTGTTCTCTGGTCTCAGGACCTGCCGCGCCCTTTTAAGGAGTTCTGCGCCATGGTCTCGGAGGAGACCAGTTCCATTCAGTACGAGAACGACGACCTTATGCGCCCCTACTGGGGAGACGATTACGGGATTGCCTGCTGTGTCTCCGCCATGCGCATCGGCAAGCAGATGCAGTTCTTCGGCGCCCGCTGTAACCTGGCCAAGGCCCTGCTCTATGCCATAAACGGCGGCCGGGACGAGATTAGCGGCGCACAGGTCGCCCCCGCTTTTGCCCCCATCACCAGTGAGGTCCTTGATTACGATGAGCTGCAGGAACGATTTGATGCAGTACTGGACTGGATTGCAGGCCTCTATATGGACACCCTGAATGTTATCCACTACATGCACGACCGTTACAGCTACGAGAGCCTGCAGATGGCGCTGCATGACAGAGATGTCTACCGTACCATGGCCTGCGGTATCGCAGGAATTTCCGTCTGTGCCGATTCCCTGGCTGCGGTAAAATACGCACAGGTGCGGCCGGTACGGGACGAGCGTGGAATCGCGGTGGATTTTGAGATTGAAGGGGAGTATCCCGCCTTCGGCAACAACGATGAACGGGCGGATGAAATAGCCGCCGAGCTCGTACAACAGTTTATGAGCAAGCTGGCCCAACGGCGGACCTACAGAAACGCTGATCCCAGCCTGTCGATCCTGACCATAACCTCAAACGTGGTGTACGGTAAAAAGACCGGGGCAACCCCGGACGGCCGTAAAAAAGGAGAACCCTTCGCTCCGGGGGCCAATCCCATGCACGGCCGGGACAGCCGCGGAGCCCTGGCTTCTGTATCCTCGGTGGCAAAACTCCCCTACGATTACGCCCGGGACGGCATTTCCTACACCTTTTCCATTGAGCCCGGCACCCTTGGCAAGGCGGGGGAGGAAAGGGTCCGGAACCTGATCTCCCTGCTGGACGGATACTTCGGCCTCAAGGGGCACCACATCAACGTAAATGTCCTCAACCGCTCTGTGCTGATGGATGCCATGGAGCATCCCGAGCTCTATCCGCAGCTGACAATCCGGGTTTCCGGCTATGCCGTCAATTTTGTCAAACTGACCCGGGAGCAGCAGCTGGATGTAATTAACAGGACCTTCCATGAAAGGCTTTGAAGGAAACCGAAACAGAATCGGATCTTCCCTGGATACCCGGAACACGGTCGCCCGAGTTCACTCGGTGGAGACCTTCGGTACCCTCGACGGTCCCGGAATCCGTTATGTTCTTTTTTTTCAGGGCTGTCCCCTGCGCTGCAAATACTGCCAGAACAGGGACACCTGGGATCATGGCGGGGGAAGTGTTAAAACCCTGGACGAGGTCGAAGAGGACATCCTGCGCTACCGCTCTTTCATGGACTCCTCCGGCGGTGGTTTTACCGCCGGAGGAGGAGAGCCTCTGCTGCAGGCGGAATTTCTGTCTTCCCTTTTTCAGCGGCTGAAAAGCAAAGGCATCCATACCGCCCTGGATACCTCCGGGTTCTGTACTCTTTCTGCGGCGGTAAAGGAGCTGCTCGCGTCTACAGATCTTATTCTTCTGGATATCAAGCACATTGATGAGGCCCGGCATCGTGAGCTTACCGGGGTATCCTCAGGTCCGGTCAGAGCCTTCGCGGAGTACGCCGCGTCCCGGGGGGTCCCCTTCCGGATCCGCCATGTCATCGTTCCGGGATACACGGACGATCCGCAGTCCGCCGCGGATACCGCCGCCTTTATCCGGAGTCTGCCGGGGGTGCAGCAGGTCGATCTGATACCCTACCATGAGCTGGGAAAGTTCAAATGGGAGGCCCTGGGAAAGAAGTATCCCCTGGAAGGGGTGAGCCCTCCGGGAGCGGATACCATGAAGATGCTGGAGGAGATATTCGGCGGCTGCGGGCTGCCGGTACTGAGCTGACCCTACTCACCGGGGAGTACACCTTTCTTGAGGATAATACAGGCGTAGAGAGCCTGGTCTCCGGTTGCAACGACTGCATAAGCCTTCTTCGCCCGTTCATAGAACTCGAAGCGCTCAATATACTCGAACTCTTTAAATTCCGGATGGGCGTTTCCGACGATACTTCTGAACTCGTCCCATCTCTTTGGCCGGGTGTTATCTCCCGGAACCACTTCAAGCAGTCCTGCCGGTTTCTCGACGAAGGTATCGAGGGGCAGGAGCTCCAGAACTGCCTGCAACAGCTCGGGGGTGTTGTGCCCGTCACAGCGTACCAGACGCCGTGCACAGGATGCGTGGGGAAAATTCCCATCCCCAATCACAAGTTCGTCGCCGTGACCCATCTCCATCAGAATCTTCAGGAGTTCCGGCGGTAAAATCTTAGGAATACCTTTAAGCATCGGATTCTCCTTCTCTTCTTAGCTGTGACGGTAGAGTTCCCAACCCAGGTAGCGTCCGACAGCCTCATCGATGATGTCGGCTGAGTCACCGCGGCTCATTGCAACATGGTGTTCAAAACCGTTCCGGGTCAAGTGCTGAAGCAGGGTATTAAGATTGCCGACTTTGCAGACCGCGATCCCTCCGTCCATACCGTAAGGGTCATCGGTGAACTCACCCTTGCCAAGGTAGGATTTGATAAGGCCCCTGCGATCATCGGTTGAGATTCTGAAGAAGGTAAACGGCCCCGGGGCTACTTTCCCTTTGATCGCTCCGAAACAGCGGTCGGCTCCTATAGTGTTGCCGAGGATGTCAAGGTTCGATATCTCGACATTGCTACCCATGAAGCTCTTAGGATAGTTTGAGCAGTGGGTGCATACGCACTTGTTTTCACCGTAATTGAAGTTGTTGTTCCAGTCGAGAAATCCGGGGGAGTTTCCGGATGCAAGAAGCAGTGTATACATTGAGACGGCACCGGCGATATCCATCTCGCAGGCAGAGGGCATCTGATTCTCACCCATCATACTCATTGTGAGGCAGGAGGCGCATCCGTAGTTGTACTCCAGACTGTCCCAGCACTGGATCGCGCTGGCGTCGAGCTCATTCTCCGCCATGAACTCATTCACGGCGACTGAAAACCGGGCTTGGGTCAGTATATTCTTTTCTGGAATGTAATCTGGAATCGTACCGTAATCGCCGATACGGTTTCGCAGCTCTCTTACCTCTGCTGTACCATTGTCCATTTTTGACGACCGCGCAATTATCTCGGACAGATCAATGGGAACGACGGTAATACCTGTTGCCTGCAGCAGTTTCTCGGAGAAGCGGACTGTCTGGAAAGCTGCCGGGCGGGCTCCGATTGCACCAATGCGTGCATTCTTCAGACCCTTGACCGTACGGCAAATACGGGCGAAACGGTCGAGGTCATGCGCAAAGAGCTCGCCCTCGATATCACAGGTGTGAAGACTTGTGTCAGTGAACTCGATGTCATACTGATAGAGATTGTTGCAGACCGAGAGTTTACCGCAGAAGGCATCCCGGCGCTCGCTGACGCCGACCTTGTTCTGTTCATCGTTGGCAGCCTGGATCAGAACAGGTACCTTCAGATCTGCAAGGGCCAGGGTATTTACTACGCCCAGTTCATCGCCGAAGTTGGGCAGAATGACGATAATACCGTCAATATCGTCCCGCTTCCGTTTAAAGAGATCGGCGCAGATCTTTGCGTCTTTATAGGTTTCAACACAGCCGGTCGGTGTTGCGTTCTCGTCGAGGACGACGGTTCCGTAGCCTTTTTTCTCAAGCAGCGCCAGAAGCGAACGGCGGCCGCTGATGGCCAGCTCGGCATTGAAGATATTCCTGGTGGCAGGTATGACCCCGAAGGTAATCTGTTTCTGCATGATTTTCATCTCTTTACTAAACTCCCTGTTTGTCCGATTTTGTCTCTTCTCCGATGACAGCACTTACGCTTGGTGAACTGACTGCGGCCCGGGACTTCATGCGCTGCTGCAGCTGATCGAATATAACCGCCGCGATGATCACGACGCCCTTTATAACATTCTGCCAGAACTCGGAAACGCCCATCATCACCAGACCGTCTCCGAGGATGCCGATGACGAAGGCGCCGATGATGGTCCCGCCTACTGAGCCGATTCCGCCATCGAGACTCGTTCCGCCCAGTACAACCGCCGCGATAGCAGAGAGCTCGTAGGACTCTCCGGTTGCCGGATGGGACGCTACAAGCTGAGAGGCGATGATCAGCCCGACCAGGGCCGAACAGAAACCGGAGAAGGCGTAAACGAGCATTGTGACCCGCTTTACCTTAACACCTGACAGCTCCGCCGCCCGGGAATTCCCTCCGATAGCGTAGATATGTCTGCCCAGGGGAGTTTTGCGAGCGACGTATACCGCCAGTATCAAGAGCAGCACGAGAATCCAGATTGAGACCGGTATCCCGATAATCTTGCCGGCGCCGAGAAATGGAAAACCGGTGTTGCCAAGAGACGGGTCGCCCTGCAGATTGGGAAAAGTCGCTCCGCCCGAGCGGATATTGGCGAAGCCCCGGGCGATGTACATAATGCCCAGGGTCCCGATAAAGGGGGCCACATTGAAGCGTGCTATCAGGATGCCGTTCACCAGTCCTATCAGGGTGCCAATCGCGGCAGCGATCAGAATAATCACCCAGACCTGAAAGTATATGGTTATACCGAACATCGGCAGAACTACGCCCTCGTTGATCAGTCCTCCGGCGATCATCCCGCAGAGACCGACAATAGAGCCAACTGAAAGGTCTATTCCGCCGGTCAGGATTACGAAGGTCATGCCGATGCCCAGGATGGCGGTGATGGCGACGTGCTTGGTTATTGTAATCAGGTTAATGGGCGCCAGAAAATTGATTCCCCGTTCACCCAGTATTATTGTGAAGGCGATAGTCAGCAGAAACAGCGCAATGAAGGTGCGCGCCTGCATAAGAATCATACCTATGGAAAGGTTTTTTTGTTTAAGTGCTCCGATTTGCGAAAAGGTGTTCTTCATGCTTCTCCTCGTATCTCTCTGTCTCATCATATCAATTGTCCGGAAACCGCAGGTCTCATGCCCGCATGCTCGTTGTCATATGGCCGACGGCGGATGCCTCCACCAGCTTTTCCTCGCTCGCTTCCGACCGTGGGAACTCACCGGTCAGTCTTCCCTTGGACATGACAAGGATTCTGTCGGAATTAGCCCGCAGCTCCATTATCTCCGAGGTTACGAATATGATACCGAGACCCTGTTTGGCAAGACGGTTCATGATCGCGAAAACTTCGCCTTTGGCTGCAACATCGATTCCCCGTGTAGGCTCGTCCATCAGCAGAATTCGCGGTTCAGTCAGAAGGCTTTTGCCGATTACAACCTTCTGCTGGTTACCTCCACTCAGGCTGCTGACCAGCACTCCCGAGCCAGCGGTCTTGAGGGACATCTCCTTTATCAAACGGTTGACTTCACGGTCTTCATCGCTCTTACACAGGTGGATTCCCCGCCGTGCAATTCTGAATAGACTGGCGAGGGTTATGTTGTGAGAGACCGACATGGTCTGGACGAGGCCCTCCCGCTGACGGTCTTCAGGAATCAGCGCAAAACCGTCGCGGATTCGTCCCCTGATGGTCTGGCTTTCGATTCTCCTGCCGTCGATATAGATGTCGCCTTCCGCCTCACGATGGATCCCCATCAGTACTTCCAGCAGTTCCGAGCGGCCTGCTCCCATCAGTCCGTAGATACCAAGGATTTCACCCTGGTGGAGAGAAAAACTGACGCTGTTTACCGAGAGGCCGTCGGGTTCGCTCCGCAACGTAAGGTTGCGGCACTCCATCAGCACTTCACCGGTCTCGTGAACCTCGCCGGCGAAGATCTCTTTCTCCGCGCCGCCTACCATCTGCCGAACGATCCAGGGCAGATCGATAGAGGGGATCTTCTCTTCGGTAACCAGCTGTCCGTCCCTGAGTACGGTAATGTAATCTCCTATTTGAAGGAGCTCCTCGAGGCGATGCGAAATGTAGATGATGGAGACCCCCTGTGCCTTCAGTTCGTCGATCATCTCGAAGAGGATCTCCACTTCGCTTGTTGACAGGGCGGAGGTCGGCTCATCCATAATAAGGATTTCGGCCTCCTGGGCCAGGGCTTTGGCGATCTCGATGATCTGCTGTTGACCAATTCTCAGTTCGCTTACCAGGGCGCGGGGATCAATCTCCTGTTTCAGCTTTTTCATCAAGCCTCGGGTAAAATCCTCCTGGGCGGCGTGTTCTATGGCCCCCAGGCCATTGACGCGCTCCCTGGCTATAAAGATATTTTCACTGACGTTAAGGTTCGGAAAGAGATTCATCTCCTGGTAAATGATGCCGATCCCCATCTCTGCGGATTGGGAGGGCGAATGAAATTCGACCTCCTTTGACTTGAGCAGTATCCGGCCGCCTGACGGGTACTCCACGCCGGCCAGTATTTTCATCAGCGTTGATTTTCCGGCACCGTTTTCTCCGACCAGTACATTAACCTTTCCGCGGTAGACATTGAAGTCGACCCGGTTGAGGGCGACCGTTCCGGGAAAAATCTTACTCACACCATCAGCACGCAGGATTATTTCTTCTGTCTTTTCCGGCATCATTCACCCCCGATCCTGAGCTGTACAGGCGTGATGAGGATCCCTTGTCCCTCGACCCACTGGAAAGCACCGAGAAACTCTATGGTGGAGTCCTCAAGCGATTCGCGGTCCAGGCTGGTGAGTAGCTGCTCTTTGATTAAGTTGTTCATCTCGCGGGAGACGTTGGCGAACTCCAGTTGATTGGTAAAATCTTCAAAGCTGATAAAATCCATTGAGTCGCGGATCGCCGTGCCCTTGAGGACCGGGCCTATCTGAATCTGTACCGGGTTGCTGTCGGGACCGGTTTTGTCGAGGGAAACGGTTGCTGCCGCTGACTCCAGGTTGACTTCTGAAATCCTGGCCTTTCCTTTAACCATAAAGTTGAAGGGAGCAGTTACTTCGATTCTGTATCCGTAGGCTTTAATTGCAGCACCAGGGTCACGGGCAAGCTCTTCCAACAGCCGGTTGAGTTCGACGGCCTCCGATTTGAGTCGCGGAAGTACCTGCTCCTCCCATACCGAATCAACATAGAGTTTTGCATTGAAGGTGCCGTCGTCAAAATAGATTGTAAGCGCGTTGCTGTCACCGTTTGTCTCTTCATCGTGGCGCACGATAGTGCAGCCGAGTATCAGGCCGGCAACAAGAAACAGACAGAATAGTCGTACAGTGGGGGATAGTCTGATCATGCTATTCTCCGAATCGTGATTAAACGGGGTCGGGAATAATTTCCCAACCCCGTTGTTAAGTTTACACTGCAGGCTATTCGCTTAAGACGAAGTTGTCCAGCTTGCCGGCGTTGCTGATGTCTATCAATACGCAGTCGGTGAGTTGTTTCTCTGGAGCACCGGTAGAACCTGTCTTGATGTATTTGTCGGCCTGCTGAACTGCCAGGCGTGCATTGTAGGCACAGGTCTGCAGAACAGTTGCTTTGATGTCTCCGGCGAGAACAGAGTCTCGGACATCGTTGGAGCCGTCGAAGCCGACGACTGTAACATCGCCCATTCCGGCTGCTTTCAGAGCTGCCATAGCGCCCATTGCCATTGTGTCGTTACCCGAGATAACCCCTTTAATGTCCGGATTGGCCTGGATGATCGATTCCATCTTTGAAAAAGCTTCCGTCTGGCTCCAGTTGGCGCTCTGCCGGGCGACCATTTCAAGTTCCGGATACTGGTCAATCACTTCATGGTAACCTTTTGACCGTATACCGGCGTTTGTGTCAGATTCCTTTCCAACCAGTTCAACATACTTGCCTTTCTCGCCCATAAGTTCAACGAACTTCTCACCTCCGACGACCGCGCCTTGATAGTTGTTGGAGACGATCTGGCTTACAGCAAGGCCGGTCTGGTTGATTTCGCGGTCGATAAGAAAGGTCGGAATCCCGGCCTCTTTCGCCCGGCGTACCGGTCCGATCGTTGCATCGGCGCCTGCGTTATCACAAATGATAGCCGCTGCGCCTGAAGAGATAGCAAGGTCGAACTGCTGGTCTTGAAGGTTCGAGTCGTCATCATGGGAGAGCACCAGGACCTCGTAGCCGAGCTGAAGAGCCTCGTGTTCGGCTGCAGACGCCTCAGTTTTAAAGAATGGGTTGTCATGGGACGGTGTAATGACGACGATCAGCTTCTTTGCATCCGGTTTTTCCTGTTCGCCTCCTGCCCATGAGCCGACGAGTACAAACGAAAGTAATACAAAAATAAGAGCTATTTTCTTCACCGTAAATCCTCCTTTATGGTGATGTTACTGTAGTTGAATTCTTTTTACCATCTAAAAAGAACTATGTCAAACGAAAATTTATGAAAAAGAAAAAATATTAGCGAAATTAGAGGTGATTAAACAAATAAAAGAAAATAAACGAAGATTTAATTTGCTTATGGCTTTGACTTTTATTGTTGTTGTGCTATAATCCGCTTCGATAACACAATACTCCCTCCGGTTAATGCATTGGAGGCAGGAGGATATATGCAGAACAGGTACCGTCTTCAACCGGCTGAGATCGCCGAAGCGGCACGAAAGATCAGGAAGAGGATAATCTCGATGAATTCAGCGGCAGGTGAAGGGCATACCGGTGCTGATCTCTCCGAAGCCGATATTCTTTCAACTCTTTATTTTAACGTTCTACGTGTTGATCCGGATATCCCGGAGGCACCGGACCGGGATCGTTTTATTCTTTCCAAGGGGCACGGTGTGGGAGGCTACTACTGCACCCTGGCCGAAGCGGGATTTATCGATCCGGCGCTTCTCGATACCTATCTCAAGGCCGATTCGCTCTGTCCCGGGCATCCGGTCAGACAGAAGACCCCCGGGATCGAACTCAATACCGGCGCGCTGGGACACGGTCTTCCGGTTGCCTTTGGATTGGCTTTGGCGGCGAGAAAGCAGAGGGCAGGCTGGAAGACCTGGGTTCTTTTGGGCGATGGGGAACTGGCTGAGGGATCCAATTGGGAGGCGGCAATGGCTGCCGCTCATTATCATCTCGACAATCTGGTCTGTATTGTGGATCGAAACGGTCTTCAACTGGCCGATCGAACCGAGAGCATCCTGGGGCTGGAACCTTTGGGCGATAAGTGGCGTTCCTTCGGGTTCGATGTCAGCGAGGCCGATGGAAACGATCCTGCCGACCTTCTGCGGGTGATCGGTCGATTGGAGGAAGGAAACGGCAAGCCAAAGGTCATAATCGCATCGACGGTAAAGGGAAAAGGGGTCTCTTTTATCGAGGACCAGGCAGCATGGCACCACCGCATCCCGGTGGGAGAGGAAATCAGCGCAGCGATAAAGGAGCTTGACTAATATGAATGCCGGATTACGTGAAACTGCGGTAGAGCAGTTTATGGAAGAGGTGGCCGCCGGTACGAACCTGGTCGTGCTGGTCAGCGATTCGACGTCAACATCGAAGATTTCGCCCTTCCAGAAAAAGTATCCCGATCGTCTTGTAAACGTCGGAATCGCCGAACAGAATCTGGTCGGGGCTGCGGCCGGAATGGCCCTGGGGGGAATGATCCCTGTGACTGCAAATGCAACCCCTTTTCTGGTTGGCCGGTCGAACGAACAGGTGAAGAACGATATCTGCTACTCCGATACCAATGTAAAGTTGATCGGACTCAATCCGGGCTTTGCTTATGGTTCTCTTGGACCGACCCACCATGCGATCGATGATATATCAATTATGCGCGGGTTCGGCCGAATCGAGATATTCGCACCCCAGGATCCGCGGGAGACCCGGGGGATTCTACGGTATGCAATCGGCCGTAAGGGACCGGTCTATATCCGGCTCGATTCGATATCGGTGGAGGATCTTCCCGGTACTGACGCAGACTTTACGCCCGGGCGCTTGACACTTCATCGCAAAGGAGGCGATTGTGCCGTACTGGCCCTCGGCACCGCAGCTCATAAGGCCCTTGCTGCGGCTGAAACACTGTCCGGAGAAGGAATTCAGGCCGAGGTAATCGGTATCTCTTCGGTACGACCCGTTGATCGTGAAGGGCTGAAGGAGCTGTGCAGTCGATATACACGGCTCATAACGGTAGAAGAGCACTCGGTTCATGGCGGAATCGGCAGTCTGATGGCGGAATGTATTGCTGAAGAGGGAACAGGAAGCCGTCTCATGCGTCTTGGTGTCCCAGAGGGTGAGTTCGCTCCCGCCAGTCCCCGCGAGGCTATCCGGCAGAAGTTCGGACTCGATGCGGCGGGAATTGCCGACCAGATGCGGATAATGATGCGAAAATAGGGGAGGTGTCTGAATGGCGAAGAGAGTTATTCTGGCTATAGATCAGGGAACAAGCGGTTCAAAAGCGGTACTGTTTGATACCGCGGGTGTAATCCTTGCCCGGGCTACCGTCCCTCTTGAGTCCCTTTATCCTTCTCCCGGTTTCGTGGAGCAGGAACCGGAAGAGATTATCCGCACAGTGGTTGAAGCTGTTCGCCTGGCGGTGAATAACTATACCAGCGGCGGAGGGGAGGCTGCGGATATCGTATGTTGCGGAATCTCCAACCAGCGCGAGACCTTTCTGCTCTGGGATGGGGATGGGCAGCCGTACAGCAAGGCCGTCGTCTGGCAGTGTAAGCGTTCAGTACAGGTTTGTGAGCGTCTGAAGGCTGATGATGTTGAAGAGGAGTTGAACAGACGGACAGGTCTTATCATCGATCCCTACTTCTCAGGAACAAAGCTCGTTTGGCTGAAGGAGAACCGCGGGGATATCGCCCGGGCGATCGGCAGAAGCGAGGTCTTTTTCGGGACCGTCGACAGCTGGCTCCTTTACAGACTGAGCCGTGAAAGGAGCTACGCTACCGATTACACTAACGCTTCACGCACCCTCTTCATGAACCTCAACGATTTGAGTTGGGATTCCAATATGCTTTCAGTCCTCGGTCTCGAAGGGCTCAGACTCCCCGCGTTGCATTCCTCTTCATCGCTCTTCGGCCATACTGATTTCGACGGAATACTACCTGAAGCAGTTCCGATTACCGGGATGATCGGTGATTCTCACGCTGCAGCCTTCGGCGAACACTGCTTCGACCATGGGACCGCCAAGGCGACCCTGGGTACAGGTTCGTCGATTCTGATGAACGCCGGGCCAATACGGCCCATGTCGACAAACGGGCTGGTTTCGACCATCTGCTGGAGCGCTGGCGAGCGGGTCGACTACGCGCTGGAGGGCATTATTGTCTCCTGCGGTTCCACAATAACCTGGCTTCGGGATCAGCTGGGGTTCTTTTCAGAGAGCCGGGAGACCGAAGAAATTGCAACCAGTGTTCCCGATAACGGCGGTGTCTGCCTGATCCCGGCCTTTGCCGGGCTGGGAGCGCCTTATTGGAAGATGGATCAGCGTGGCCTCATTACGGGACTTACTTTTGGAAGCGGACGTGCCCATATTGTCAGAGCGGGACTGGAATCGGTCGCCTACCAGGTGAAAGATGTCATATCGACCATGGAGAACGACGCCGGGAGGGCTCTGACGGCCCTGCGCGTAGACGGCGGACTCACCGCTAATGATTTTGTAATGAATTTGATGGCCGATCTTCTCGGGGTTTCCGTGGAAGCGATTGAACTTACCGAAGCCTCGGCTTTGGGAGCGGCTTTCCTGGCAGGCCTTGGTGCCGGAGTTTTCGGTAGTATTGAAGAAATAGCGGGGATTTCATACAATTCGGTCAATTACAAACCCGTTAAGGGCCGGAATTCCACAGCCGGCTACCAGATGTGGAAAGATCAGATTGGGAGGTTATAACCCACAATGTTAGCCGAGCAGCGTCGTCAGAAAATTATTGATCTCATCCGGGAAAACGGCGCTGCCCGGGTCAGTTATCTGAGCGAAACCTTCGGGGTCACCGAGCCCACGATACGACAGGATTTAATGAAGCTCGAGGAAGACGGCGAGATCGTCCGCGAACATGGCGGCGCCTTCCTGAAGGATTTCTCCAAGGGTGTACGGGAACTCTCCCTGCACCACCGCGAGAATATGGACAAGAAGATCCCGATCGGGCGCAAGGCGGCGGAGTTTGTCAAGAACGGCGATACGATTATCCTTGATTCAGGCTCGACAGTTACCGAACTGGCCAAGAGTCTTTCCGCCCGGGAGAACCTGAAGATCATCACAAACAGTCTAAACATCACACTGCTTCTCGGGGCCGAACCAGACCACGAGGTGCATTTAACTGGTGGGGAATTTAAAGCACCGACGCTCTCATTAACTGGCGAAAAGGCCGCGGAATTCCTTGCGGGGTCCTTCGTCGATAAACTATTCCTGGCAACCGCCGGGATCTCTTTTAAGGTCGGGCTGATGTACCCCGGCTTTAGCGATATCCCGGTTAAGCGGGCGATGATTGATTCAGCCCGGGAAGTCTACCTGCTGGCCGACTCGACCAAGATTGGTAAAACGTCCTTTGCGGTCCTAAGCGCCCTCGACTGTATCGATTATCTGATTACCGACCCCGGTATCGGCGTCGAGGATCGCCGCCGTTTCGAGGAACTCGGAATCAGGGTTGTGCTATGCGACTGAAAAGCAAAGGCATCCATACCGCCCTGAATATCTCCGGGTTCTGCACCCTTTCTGCGGCGGCTGCGGGCTGCCGCTTGTTCGGAATTAAGCTTCTATAAGCTATATGTAGTGTCCTGAACCGTGGGGATGAATCTGGATTAAAACTCCTGCCGGCAGAGACTTATCTGCTGAATTACGCAGCGATGCAGGGCTTTCTCCAGATTCCCGGTAATTCTCGAATCCGATGTATTGTTCATCCCCACGGTTTGGGACACTACCTGAGCTATATCTGAACCGCCGGTCCCCCGGGTTTTGCCCGGGACACGGCTTCCATAATCCGGGCCAGCCGGAGGGCGCCCTCGCCGCTGCAGAGCAGGGGAGCTCCGGTGGTCAGGGCTTCGACGAAGTTCTCCACGATCCCCCAATGCGAAAAGGGCAGTCCCGGAACGGAGAGACTGATCTTCTCTTCTCCCCCCCCGGGCTATTATAAGGATCTCTCCCCCTGTCAGGTCCTGAAGATGGATGATTCCCTGGTCTCCTTCGATTAAAAGGCCCTCAGGGATTCCTGTCTCTACCCAGAGGGTGGACATACTTATCGCGACCCCGTCGTGGGTCGTGAGGCTGAGGAGGGACGATCCGGCATCCCCTTCCAAATCCGGTTTTTCTCCGGTACTCAGGGAGACATCGGCTATTTCCCCCAGCAGATAATGTATTAAATCAATTCTCTGACTGGTGGAAAACTCGCTGTTAACCGAGGCGGCGATGGGTGCGCCGATAAGACCGCTTTCCACTACTGTCTTGACCTTGTGCACCGAGGGGTATCCTCGTCGGTAGAGGGCAACTCCAAGATTTCGTTGAGCCGATTCAGCTGTCCGCACCAGCCGTTCACAACCTTCGACGCTGATGGTCAAGGGGTGTTCCACGAGAACATGTTTTCCCGCTTTCAGGGCTGCCATTGCCTGGGCCTCATGCAGTTTGGTGGGGGTGGCGATATAGACCGCGTCGATTGTGTTGCCTGTTATTAGCTCGTCAAAACTCTCGACGTAACGCCCTTTGCCGTGGCGTATGACAAACTCCTCTCCCTCTTCCCGGTTTCGCCTGTGAACCAGCTCCAGCGATGAGTTCGCCACAAGATACAAGGGAGGGCCGGACATCTTTTCGCAGACATAGCCTGCACCCACAACTCCCCAGCGTACGTGCTCCATGGATTAAGGCTACCACGGAAACAGGGGCTTGTCGATATAAACACGGGTACCGCTGTGCAAGGTCTTGTTCTTCATGCTGAAATCCGGCATCCTTGATCCGGTATGGAAAACCGCACAATTCTCCTTCTGATCCTGATAAGCGCCCTGGCTGTATTCGCCTATATAACCAGGTTCTTTTTTGTTCCCATCGTTGTAGCGTTGACGATTGCGAATCTTTTTCAACCCCTGCTTGGAAAAATGCTGAGCTTGTGGCGGGGACGCCGGGGCATGGCTTCCTTTTGCACCACCTTTATCATATTCCTGGTGGTCGCGGTGCCGGTCTATCTTGTTGCTCAGCTTCTGGTGGTGCAGGCCCTGGATCTGTACAGCTTTCTGCGGGCGTATCTGCAGGATCCGGGAATTGAAGGCCTGATCGGCAGTGTTCAGGGATGGACTTTCCTGGACAGATTCGATCTGCCGGGTATCGACTGGCCGTCGGTCGCCAGCAGGACTCTTTCTCAAACTGCCTCCTTTGTGTCGGAAGTGATCAACAGGACCTCCGCCGGGGTCGTCTCGGTAATAGCGGATACCTTTGTTATCTTCTTTTCCCTCTTCTTCTTTTTTAAAGACGGTCTTTCCATGCTTGAGGCGCTCAAGACGGCTTTACCTCTGGAGCCCCGGCATGTGGAACGGATAGCCGGCGAATTTCGGCGCACCAGCAAGGCAGCGGTTTCCGCAACTGTAATAATCGGGCTGATCCAGGGATTAATAGGGTCCTTTACCTTTCTTGTTGTGGGTATTAAGGCATGGCTGCTATGGGGAGTAATTATGACAATCTTGTCGATAGTACCCCTTGTAGGTTCCTATCTGATTATGGTGCCCGGGGCATTAATACTACTGGCCCAGGGCAGGATCTGGGCTGCGGTATTCGTTCTTGTAATGGCGACGGCAGCCTCCTATGGAGCTGATTACCTGCTGAGGCCGCGGCTGGTGGGCCGGGATGCCAAGCTGCATGACCTCCTGGTATTCGTTGCATCCCTCGGCGGACTGGCGGTATTCGGCCTCATGGGCTTTATCGTAGGTCCGGTGATTGCCAGTGTTCTGGTGGCGATGCTGAACATCTTTAAGGAAGGCTTTGCGGAGTCGGCACTTGAGGAGGAGGAAGAGTGATCCCCTGTGCCATTATCGGTCTGGGGCGTATTGCTTCCCTGCTGGAAGATGATACCCGGCGCGAGAAGCCTGCGAGTCATGCAGGAGTAATCAACGCTCATCCTGAGACCTTTATTGCAGCCGGTATGGACACTGATCCTGAACGGCGGGAGCTGTTTCGGCAGCGTTGGGAGGTTCCTGAGGTTTATGACGATGCAAGGCGCATGCTGGGAGAGGTAAAACCTGAAATTCTGCACATCTGTACTCATGCGGATTCCCATCTTCATTATCTTGAGCTGGCCATTGAGAACCTGATTCCGGTGGTAGTTCTGGAAAAACCGGTCAGCGATTCCACCCGCAGAGCCCGAAGAATGATAAAGCGCCTGTCCGGAAGCGGGACCAGGGTCGTCGTAAATCACGAGCGGCGTTATTCAAAAGACTATCTCGCTGCCAGGAAATGCATCAGTTCCCTGCGTTACGGACCGGTACGTTCTGTGAATTCCCGGCTTTTCATGGGACGAAACAGGCCTATTGAGTCGGTGCTGCTTTATGATGGAACTCATTTATTTGACATTATCTCTTTTTTATTGAAGGAACCCATCCGGGGGATTCGCCGTCTCCCGGGGATTCCCCGGGACAGCCGCAGTGTTTTTGCCGGCGCCCGCTGCGGGGAGGTTCCCGTTTGCGCTGAGGTGGGAAACGGCCGGGACCATGTTGTCTTTGAGCTTGAGTTCTCCTTTGAAACCGGACGTCTGAGAATCGGAAACGGAATTTACGAAGAATGGGAAAGCCGTGAGTCTCCGTATTACGATGGGATGCGCTCCCTGATTTCTGTAGAAACAGAACCTGCAGGAATAACAGGCTATTTCAGCGGCATGTTCGAAGATGCGGTACGGCTGCTGAAGGACCCGGATGCGCTGGCTCTTTCTTCCTATGCGGACGGCCTGGAATCCTTGAAGATAGTGGAACAGGTCCGTAGAAAATGCAGATAGGACTGCTTGTCATGTTATTGTCCCCGGAGTAGTCTGGTAAAGGTATGGCCGCCTATGATGATATACCTGCCCGCAATTCTCCTGCTCCCTCACTGACGGACTCCATTCTGAGCAGGGTCAGAGGCGCGGCGAAAAAAGAGCGCTGGGGAAAAACCTTTCTGCAGATTGCCTGGACCGCCGGACCGGTGACCTACCTGGCACTGCAGGGGGGCTATTATATGGCATACGGAAAATCGGCTCCCATGCAGGTCTTTTTCTATTTTGCCGGGTACACGGTAATTGCCGCGGTCTTTGCCCTGGCGGTACGCTTTCTCTACAACATGACCAGGGGCAGTGAAAAGGACGCCGACCACCGCAGTCTGCAGCGGGTGTTTGATTTATTACCTGACCGCATTATCGAAGTTAGGGACCTGCAGCTCTCCGACCTGGATTTATTTGGCAGAACGGTCCTGGGGGCTAAATATCTGCTTGAAAACCCCAATGCAGGAGCCGAGGCTGTGGCGACGGCCCTGATGGATCTTACCGGCGACAAGGAGATCGCTGCCGCGATTCGGGATGTGGAGGTCTACCGCCGCTATGGTCTGATTGTCCGGACACAGGAAAAGAGCACGGTCCTTAAGGAGTACCTTGAACGGCACCGTGATCTTCTGGCTGCGACCTCGGAGGAGGTTGCCAGACTGGTCTGGCTCAGGGCCGCAGGAATGGGACCCTCCAGGCGTCTTGGCCGAACCAGAACCAGGGGCTTTATAGGGCGGGTCTTTGCTGCCGCCGAGGCGGATAATCTGAATCTTATGAGCCTGGTTGACGTCGAAGAGGTTTGCATTCTGGTTTTCGAACTGATCTGCGGCCGGCGTTACCCTTATTTTAAAGTACGGTACTTCGGCGACAGGGCGTATACCGAGGCGGCCCGTCGTCTCTATCATGCCCGCCGGGAGTATCGCGCTTCCGTCTTTGTGCGCAACAGCCGTATTCGGGTACTGGCGGAACGGCTGTATGCCGCAGAAGATCAGCCGGGAAAGGAAAGAGGCGAAGGCAGGGCCGAAACAAAGAAGGGCCGAAACGCAATCCGCCGGGTACTGGCTTCTTTTACCCAGATTCGCTCTGCAAGGATACTGCAGGAAATGGTCACCGGGGCGATGGCAAACCTGCTTGAAAACTTTAATCCCGACAAGAGCGGAAGAGCAGAAACCCGCCGTATCCGGACCCTTGTGGAACTGTATCGGCAGCTGCGCCGCTCGGCCGCACGGGTAGAGAAGAACTACCACGCCTTTAAGATGGCCTGGGAGCGCTACGCCGAGGTCCTTGAAAGCCGCAGCAGCCAGGTCCCGGTACGCCTTTTGAAGCCCGGGGAATCGGGATGGGGGGTGGGGCTGCAGCTGAAAAGCATTGGCCTGGGTTCCAAGGAGACGCTGCCGGCGGCGCGGCTTATTGAAGAGCGTCTTGAAGAGTTCAGCCTGGAACATGAAGAAAGCAACATAAAAACCAACGACCAGAAGGAGCTTGCGGTTTCTCTGCTGCAGATTCTGGACAGGTTTATCCCACTGGGAGAGATACAGGTGCAGCGGGCAATCGAGAGTACAAACTCAGCCTACCTGACAAGCCTGGAGAAGGATATGTCTTACACCGCCAGGGAGTCCTGGGGACTCGCCCTTGTCTCCGGCGTGGACAGCCCCTTACGGGAAGGAATCCATGAGACCCTGCGGGGGCTGATTGAATTCGACCAGCTGCAGCTCCGGGAGGAGGACATTCCCTACCTGACTGAGCGCTTCAATGCCGATCCCGAGTATGCAAAAGGGCTGCTTTTTGAAGGGCCTAAGGGATGGACGCCTGTCTTCGATCTGCCTGAACCGGCTCACGTGCCGTCTCTTCCGGATTATCCTTCAAAGGCGGTCCGCAGAAGTTCCTGAGTGTAGGGATGCCTTGATTATCCCCAATGTTTATCCATTCGACACAGATTTTTCTGTGGAATTTAACCAGTGTTCAAATAGTGATGAGGTTTCTGATTTTATCATTGATAAAAATTATTGACATATTAATAATTGTGCTGTAGTATATGTAAAACACTGTTTTAATATATAAAACACATACGAAGTGAGGTGCAAATAGAAAGGCCATCCATCTTGTCGTGATGGATAAAGGTTTGGATCGTAACCAGTTCAAAAGACATAAAAATAACTGGAAGATTTTGTGCGACACTAGTATGTGAAGGAGGAAAGGGACATATGAAAAAAGGTCCTAAAGCAAATGTAAAAATGATCCTGGTTCTCGTCATGGTGGTGGTATTGGCAGTTAGCTGCAGTAAAAGCAACGACTCCCCATCTGCTACGGTGACGTCATCGGACGAGTTTAGCAAGAAGTACAACGCGTGGTCTATGGGAACAACCTATGCGACGGGATCTCCGGTAGTGGAATCAATGCAGTATTTTGCCGATTTGGTGAATGAGAAATCGAACGGGGCGATGACGATCAATGTCTTTCCGGATAGTACGCTTGGAAACGAAGACGATACCTTTCTATCGGTCTGCTCCGGAGATACAGAGTTTTGTTGTTTCGGTCCCAGTACAATTTATTTGTTTACTCCAGAGTATTCCTTTATCATGGCGCCGTTTCTAACGCAAAGCTATGAGCATTATGTCAATATGTATAACAGTAAACTATTTGATCCGGCGAAAAAGATTTGGAGAGAAAAAGGTGTAATCGACCTTGCAACGCAAGCATACCGAGGTTTTCGGAATATGTCTTCAGACAGAGCAGTGAGAACCCCTGAAGATGTTCAGGGGATGAAGCTTCGGATGAACACCAATGCTGCCTGGGTTAGGATCTGGAATGGAGTTGGCTGTACAACTATTCCGATTGCGCTTGGTGAGCTTTATACCTCTTTGCAGACAGGAGTTGTCGAGGCATCTGAAGGACCGTACGAACAAATTGCGACCTACAAACTGCAGGAAGTACAGAAGTATATTATTGAAACCCAGCATGTCCCTGAGGTATTTGGGTTTTGGATGAATGGAAATCTATTTGATTCACTTCCAGAAAATTATCAGAGAGTACTTAAAGAAGCGGCGGCCGAAGGGATTGAATATGGAACGAAGCTTTGTCAGAGCGTTGAAAGTGATTTCCTGAAGCAGCTGACGGATGCGGGATGTGAGTTTATTAAGCCCGATAAGGAAGCTTTTGTTGAAAAGGCTAAACCGGTTTGGGAAGAAATGTTTAAGGATACGTGGACTGGAACTACGATGGAAGAGGTCCTCAGCTACGCGAAATAAGGCTTACGGTTCTGTTTGTGCAAACTGATGAGAACCGGAAAGTTTGCCTGCTCTATCGAGCACAAAGTGTTTCGGTAGGGCAGGTTTATAGGGTAAAACGGAGGGTTAAGTGGATAGGAGAATGCACATCCTTGCCAAAATAGAAAATGTCTTAATCAAGTCTTCAATTTTTTTTATTTGTTTTATTGCATGTATTATCTTCTTCCAGGTCATTATGCGCAGTTTGGGAATATCCGTTTCGTGGACTGAGGAGATAGCAAGATATAGCTATGTATTATTTGGATTTTTAGCTTGGCCGGTGGCGGCCTATCGCGGATCGGATATTTCCATTACTTTTTTTGTAGATAAAATACCAACTAAAGTTCGTACGGTTGTAATAGGAGTCTTTCACTGTATTATGGCTGTTTATGCGGGACTATGTTCCTATAGTTTGGTGTTGAACATTGATAATGCAAGTAATTTCTCAGCCGCTTCTCTTCCATGGTTACGAATCCGTTGGATTTACGGAATTGTATTTATCGGGCTGGTTATTACTGTCATTGCAAATCTTATTCGTTCTTTTTTCCTGTTAACCGGTCAGGTAGAGTTGCAGACTGCTGAAGAAAAAGAACTTATGGAAATCGAGACAAATAAAAAACTGCTTGAACTTGAAGAGAAGAGGAACCCCGGCGAGGAGATAGAAAATTTATGAGCGTCGAATGGTCTTTACTGTTACTTGTTGTATTATTCCTTATTGGTATTCCTGTGACGTATGCATTGGGGATAACAGCTGTGTTTATCATGGCGATATCTGGTGGTATTAAGTGGTTGACTATCGGACAGCAGATGATGGCGGG
Source organism: Marispirochaeta sp. (assembly GCF_963668165.1). Lineage (NCBI taxonomy): Bacteria > Pseudomonadati > Spirochaetota > Spirochaetia > Spirochaetales > Spirochaetaceae > Marispirochaeta > Marispirochaeta sp. The sequence continues at coordinate 58,190 of NZ_OY764214.1, forward strand.
GCTCAATAGTTTTACTATTCTTGCTGTCCCGCTTTTTCTGCTTGCAGGTAAGTTGATGAATTCCTCCGGTGTGACGGAGAGATTGTTTAAGTTTGCCTTAACGATTGTTGGTTGGCTCCCCGGGGGATTGGGTCATGTAAACGTTGTGGCGAGTATGATTTTTGCGGGTATGTCGGGAACCGCGATCGCAGATGCGAGTGGTCTTGGATTGATCGAAATTAAGGCCATGAATGACGCCGGGTATGATAAGGAGTTTTCTTGCGGTGTAACCTGTGCTTCTTCAACAGTTGGTCCCCTCATTCCTCCAAGTATGCCATTAGTTGTCTATGGCGTGATTTCTGGTGCTTCCATCGGTGCTCTATTTATTGCAGGGATATTACCTGGCATTCTAATGGGTATAATTATGATGGTCGTAGTATCGTTTTTCGCAAAGAAAAGAAAATATCCGCGGGAAAAATTTCCAACAGTCCGCGAGACTTTTTCCGCTTTAAAAGGTGGTATTTTTCCTCTTCTTGCTCCTGTCATTATTCTTCTTGGTATTTACACTGGGGTTTTCACGCCTACGGAATCCGCCTCCATCGTCGTGTTTTATTCTTTATTTTTAGGCATGTTTGTCTACCGAGAGATTAATTTACAGAAATTAATTATTGTGCTCAAGGAAACTGTGATCGATGCAATAAGCATTTGTATATTAATCTCTTCGGCAACGTTATTTGGAAACGTGATTGTCAAGGCTATGATTCCACAGCATATTATGCGTGTAATCATGGAGGGGGTTAGTTCTCCATATATCTTATTGCTTGTACTCAATGTATCGTTGCTGATTGTCGGTATGTTCATGGAAACAGTTTCTTCCATTACGATCTTAACTCCGATTATGTTACCACTTGTTGTGGCGATGGGAATCAGTCCTGTTCATTTTGGTATTATCCTTGTCTTGAATCTTATGATTGGTGTATTGTCTCCACCATTCGGCGTGGTGTTGTTTGCTGTCTCAAGAATAGGTGATATTTCCTATACGAGGCTATCAAAAGGATTGATACCATGGTTAGTCGCTTTGATCTTATCATTGGCGTTGATCACTTATATTCCGCAGATTAGTCTTTGGTTGCCAAAGCTTATGGGACTCACAACATGATTGTGATTGGGTGATCCCAGAATTGAACGGAAATTAAGAAGCACGATCTGATTGATATTATCATCCTCACAATTTGTGTAGTGATTACCGGGGGCGAAACCTGGGAAGAGATTGAGGGCTATGGCACTACGAGCACGAGTGTCTCAAATTATTATAGCCCCCTTAAAAACGGGATTTCGTCGCACGATACGATTCGTCGGTTATTTATACGGCTGAATCCTGATGACCTGCAACGATGCGAAGGATAGCGTTGAGCTTAATGAAGAGGGATAAAAACTCGAAGAAATCTTTGAGACGCAGACGAAGAATTTGTCATCTGGATGCCTCATACTTAGCACAATTGTTCTTTAGGTTCTGATGACGCTATCGACCGCCGTCTTTCTGGTTGAGTTTATACAGCTTCCGCCCTGATTGTTTTGGTGGCATATGTTGACAGCATCTCTCCTTTATTTATACAATATATCTGACTTTTATTCTTGGGGTGTGGTGTATTTGATTGGCAGCTAGCATAAAGAACAAATCGATCTACAAGGCAATGCAGGTTTTGGAGTGTTTTTCAATGAATAAGCCACAGCTGGGTATTACGGAATTGAGTTCGATGAGTGGCATGACAAAAAGCAATGTTTATAACATAGTCTCTACCTTTAGAGCGTTAGGTTATATTCAAAAGAATAGTCAAACTGAGAAATATTATCTCGGACATAAGTTCTTGCAATTTGCTAATCTCGCAGGAGACTTAACTGGATTGTTTTCAAAGATACCGGAGAGTATTAAGAATGTTGCACAAGAGGCACAGGAGCTATGTTATTTTGCGATAGAGAAAAACAATAAAATCGTTTATATTAATGCTGCCTATCCGCTTGATTCAGCGTTAAGTTTTCCAAGTATATCCGGATCAGGGGTTACCGCAGATATGCATGTAACGGCTCTTGGGAAGGCTATTCTTGCCTCTCACGGCATTGAATATGTGAAGGGATACGTCCGTGACAAAGAATTAAGAAAATATACTGAGAACTCGATAACAGATCCAGATGCTTTGCTGGTAGAAATTGAAAAGACGAGGATCCGTGGTTATGCTATTGATGATATGGAGCATATTTTTGGCATTAAATGTGTAGCGCGTGCGGTACACGCACCTTCTGGATCTGTTTTGGGAGCTATTAGTATCGCCGGACCTTCACTTAGGTTTAACGAGGACAAAATACAACAGTTTGCTCAAATCCTTGAGAAGCATATCAAACAATTAGAGCTTAATTTATAACGATTTAGCGCACAAAATTGCTTCCTGATTATTGATCTGCATCGTCATGTATTGGCTCTTTTGGAGCTTCTTAAGATTGTATTCAAAATACGTGTGCGGTTTCCTTGACATAGTATGATCGTGATCGATTGTACTTCGTATCTCCTGAAAAATAAATAAAATCTCATAGGATAAAGAAATACGGTAGAATTCTTCCAAGGAAGGTGCCCGGAAATTGCGAAAGAAGGGTAAAAATCCGTGCACTTGAATGGAGGTGATTGTGTAAAAAAACGAGTAATCTATCCAGAGTTCGTGGAATTCTATCTACCGTTTGGTGGGTTTCTTCAAGCGTATTCTTAATTACAGTCTTGAGCTGAGATTGGACTAAATGCTTATTGATCTGCATAATTTTTCTTGGTGTCTTTGATGCCATAAAGGTTCTCCTTAGTTTAATGGTTTTATGGTGAAAACATTCTAGACCATCTGGAGAACCTTTTTTATTTAGAAAATGTACGCAAACGTTCTGAACGTTATCGACTTTATCATTGATAAAAATTATTGACATATTAATAATTGTGCTGTAGTATATGTAAAACACTGTTTTAATATATAAAACACATACGAAGTGAGGTGCAAATAGAAAGGCCATCCATCTTGTCGTGATGGATAAAGGTTTGGATCGTAACCAGTTCAAAAGACATAAAAATAACTGGAAGATTTTGTGCGACACTAGTATGTGAAGGAGGAAAGGGACATATGAAAAAAGGTCCTAAAGCAAATGTAAAAATGATCCTGGTTCTCGTCATGGTGGTGGTATTGGCAGTTAGCTGCAGTAAAAGCAACGACTCCCCATCTGCTACGGTGACGTCATCGGACGAGTTTAGCAAGAAGTACAACGCGTGGTCTATGGGAACAACCTATGCGACGGGATCTCCGGTAGTGGAATCAATGCAGTATTTTGCCGATTTGGTGAATGAGAAATCGAACGGGGCGATGACGATCAATGTCTTTCCGGATAGTACGCTTGGAAACGAAGACGATACCTTTCTATCGGTCTGCTCCGGAGATACAGAGTTTTGTTGTTTCGGTCCCAGTACAATTTATTTGTTTACTCCAGAGTATTCCTTTATCATGGCGCCGTTTCTAACGCAAAGCTATGAGCATTATGTCAATATGTATAACAGTAAACTATTTGATCCGGCGAAAAAGATTTGGAGAGAAAAAGGTGTAATCGACCTTGCAACGCAAGCATACCGAGGTTTTCGGAATATGTCTTCAGACAGAGCAGTGAGAACCCCTGAAGATGTTCAGGGGATGAAGCTTCGGATGAACACCAATGCTGCCTGGGTTAGGATCTGGAATGGAGTTGGCTGTACAACTATTCCGATTGCGCTTGGTGAGCTTTATACCTCTTTGCAGACAGGAGTTGTCGAGGCATCTGAAGGACCGTACGAACAAATTGCGACCTACAAACTGCAGGAAGTACAGAAGTATATTATTGAAACCCAGCATGTCCCTGAGGTATTTGGGTTTTGGATGAATGGAAATCTATTTGATTCACTTCCAGAAAATTATCAGAGAGTACTTAAAGAAGCGGCGGCCGAAGGGATTGAATATGGAACGAAGCTTTGTCAGAGCGTTGAAAGTGATTTCCTGAAGCAGCTGACGGATGCGGGATGTGAGTTTATTAAGCCCGATAAGGAAGCTTTTGTTGAAAAGGCTAAACCGGTTTGGGAAGAAATGTTTAAGGATACGTGGACTGGAACTACGATGGAAGAGGTCCTCAGCTACGCGAAATAAGGCTTACGGTTCTGTTTGTGCAAACTGATGAGAACCGGAAAGTTTGCCTGCTCTATCGAGCACAAAGTGTTTCGGTAGGGCAGGTTTATAGGGTAAAACGGAGTCCTATTACTTCGTTTGAAACAATGATGGCGAAGGTATTTTTGACAGTTTTTAATTATTTCTATTATCCGATAGCAGTTTTCAAATCAGTGTGAGGTTTTTAGAAATAGTCATCATTACAGTGAATTTATTTCTTGAATTTATAGAACAGTGTTTTATTGTTCGATATGCAAAGAATGGTCCTGTAAATGGGGAATGAAGAATATGAGTAGCAAAATATTGATTTGTGTTACGCATTTTGAAAAAGATTGTAGGCGGGCAAAATCACTTTTTGACAGAATGGGATATGAATTGATACTGAACAAAGGTGAGGAACTTTTAACAGATGAAGAAATGATGAAATACGGGCCGCAAGTAGATGGTATTGTCGCGGGCTGCGAAATCATAGGGGAGGATCTTTTCAGAGTTTGTCCGAAGTTAAAAATTGTTGCACGGTTTGGAATCGGCTATGACACGGTAGATATAGAAAAAGCCAAGGAACGCCATATTTATTGCACAAATGTACGTACACCTGCAACAGCTGACAGCGTTTCAGAAATGGCGCTTGCATTATTGCTCGATATAGTTCGTGGCATAACACCGATGAATAATCTAATTAAGATGGGTGTTTGGGAGAGGAAAACCGGGTTTTCATTCAGGGACAAAACAGTTGGTATACTTGGTTTTGGCGCGATCGGCCAGGCGCTTGCAGAGCGACTAACTGGTTTTGGCCTTCGTGAAATTGTCGCATACGATACATACCCGAATCGGGAAGCCGCGGAACATTTGGGTGTCCGGATGGTGACTCTTCAAGAGGCTCTTAATATCAGCGATATGATCTCCCTCCATATTCCGAACACGCCGGAAACACATTACATGATGAATAGAGACACTTTCGCCGCGATGAAGCCGGGATCCTATTTTGTTAATACCGCAAGAGGTGGCTTGGTTGATCCGGATGCGCTGTATGAGGCTTTAAAGAACGGACACTTAGCGGGGGCAGCGACAGACGTGTACGAAATAGAGCCTCCTAAAGAACATCTTAAGTTTTTTAATCTGGATAATATGATCTGCACTCCTCATGCGGCGAGTGAAACTGCAGAGAACATAGAGGCATTAGGCGAAGGAGCTGCACAAGCGATTGTGGATGTTCTTGAAGGGAAAGAACCTGAGAACTGGCTCAATCCATGGGAATAAAAGAAGATAAATCGATTCTTATGGAAGTTATCTCTCGGCACACAGAGACGTGTATAGATTTCTCTTTGTGTTTCAATATCTCACAGGTCAGAGAATTATGTCGATTCCTGCAAAGGATGACAACAGATAAACGTTACACAATATAATTCAGGAGTATTAAATTGACAAATTTCAAGGAAAAATTAAAGCAGGGGCAAGTTGTACTTGGAACACATACTTGTATTAACGATCCTGTCGGAACGGAAATCTTCGGCGACTGTGGATTTGATTATGTTTGGATTGACATGGAACACACAGGCATCACCTTAGACATAATTCAATTGCATCTTTTGGCAGCCAGGGCTACTAATACGCCGGCCATTGTGCGGGTGCTTTGGAATGAACTGTATCTTGTAAAACCTGTGTTAGAAATGGGTGCTTCCGGTATTGTTTTCCCGATGATTAGCAACGCTGAGCAGGCGGAGAAAGCGGTTTCTTATTGTAAATACCCGCCTGCGGGGGTAAGGGGGTTCGGGCCAAAACGTGCGGTCCGGTATGGTCTGGATGATGTTGGTCAGTATATTCGCGAAAAAGGCAGTGACATAATGGTATTTACTCAGATTGAAACGGTTGCCGCTGTTAAAAATCTTGACGAAATGCTCAAAGTGGATGGCATCACTGCCTTTATTATCGGTCCTATGGATTTATCAGGATCTTACGGACATTTTGGCGATATTCGTCATCCCGTTGTAGATAAAGTGACGGATGAAGTTATCGCCAGAATCCACCGTGCTGGCAAATATGTTGGAACATCTGTGGGAGATTATTCAGAGGATAGCTTTAATTATTGGATTAAGAAGGGCATCGACTTCATCTCTGCGGGATCGGAACTTGACTACATGATATCAGGTGGAAAAGAAACACTTGCGAATGCCCGAAAAGCATTAAGTAAAGCCGGACGAAAGCAGTTATAAGTGTGCAAAATCATGGAGAGATGTTGAATGGCTAGGAAATTTTTTGACAGTGACGCAGATTTGAAATATTTGGACGGAAAGACAATCGCTATTTTAGGTTATGGGAATCAGGGACGGTCGCAGGCTCTTAACCTCCGAGATAGTGGCGTGAATGTCATTATTGGTAGTCCGCGCAAAGACGAAAGCGAAGTGGAGGCAAATAGTGAGGGATTTCCCGTTCTTACTATATCGGAAGCGGTAAGAGAATCGGATATTCTCATGATTCTTCTGCCCGATGAGATCCTTCCTGAAATTTATGAGAGTAAGATTAAACCTTATTTACGCAGTGGTATGGTTTTCTCTGTTGCCAGTGGTTACAACATATATTATGAAAAATTGGACATCCCTACTGATATTGATGTCATTATGATTGCTCCACGCATGATAGGACGGGATGTTCGTACGCTTTTTGAAGAAGGAAAGGGAGCCCCCTGTCTTATTTCTGTGGAAAGGGATGCTACGGGTAATGCGTGGAACATCCTACTCGCTATTACAAAAGGTTTGGGCGCGACAAGATCCGTAGCGGTGGAATCAAGTTGTCGAGAGGAAACTATTGTTGATCTGATGGGTGAACAAGGCAACGGCGGATCTATGATTTTTTTTACAAACTGTCTTTACGAATGCCTTGTGGAAGCTGGTTGCAGCCCTGAGTCTGTACTGCTGGAGTTGTATGCATCTGGGGAGAACATTGCTGTTGCCCGTGCGATATGTGAAGAGGGGATGATCAATCAACTTCGATTTCATTCCCACACGAGTCAGTATGGTCAGTTGAGCAAAGGACAGGGACTTGTCGACGAAGCGACAAAAAAAATACTCAATAAGTATATCAGCGATATTATCGATGGAACTTTTTGCGAGGAGTGGACGGAAGTTCAGAAGGACGGCATGAAAAAATTCAACGAAGTATGGGACATCGGTAAAGGGCTTCCTATGAGTCAAGAGGAAGAAAAGTTATATAAGCTGCTGGGCCGCCGGTAAGATTGACCATAAAAAGGTATAGTTTCGACGGTATAACCGGAATTGAAATTTTGATCTACGCCGGTCGCGGTGTTTTTCCTAGGAGTTTTGCATGCAGTATGATACAAGCGTGATAGACGGCCTGATTCAGGATTATACGGTACCTGAATTAAAAAGAATAACGCAAGTGCCAAAGATGAAAGGGATAGATAATCTGCGTGGCGAATTGTTGACTCGACTTGAGCGATGTGGTTTGTCCGGACATATCTCGCCTGGAATGCGCGTGGCAGTCGCGGTGGGTAGTCGGGGCATAGCCGATATTAGCCTTATAGCAAAAACTGTAATTGATTATCTCATAAGTAAGGGTGCTAAGCCGTTTGTGGTTCCGGCCATGGGCAGTCACGGAGGGGCTACGCCGGATGGACAGAGAAGCGTTCTCTCCGGATATGGTGTGACCGAAGAAACGATGGGAGTTCCTGTCGATGATTCGATGGATGTCGTTGAAATTGGAGAGATTGCTTCGAATGTCCCCTGCTATATCGCAAAGAGTGCATTTGAGTCCGACGGCATAGTTCTCTGTGCGCGGGTCAAACCTCACACCGACTTTCGCGGCGAACATGAAAGTGGCTTGCTCAAAATGATCGGGATCGGTTTAGGCAAACACAAGGGGGCTATAGCACTGCACGGGCGAGGCTTTGAGAATATGGAAAACAGTATCAAAATGGCCGCAAAAAATGCCCTTGACCATACAAAGCTTCTTCTCGGAGTTGCAGTAGTTGAAAATGAGATTCATGAGACCTGTCGAATATCCTGTGTTTTGCCGGAAGATTTTTTTCAAGTAGATAAAGAAGAACTGGAAATTTCAAAAAATCTTATCGGGGGAATACCCTTTGATAAGATAGACATCTTATTCTTGGGCGAAATCGGCAAGGAGGTGAGCGGGAATGGATTTGATCCCAACATTGCCGATCGATTTACTTTTAGGGGAAAGCAGTATCATGCAGGCCCGAATCCGAGATATATCATTGTTTCTAATCTCTCTGAGGCAACTCATGGTAACGCAGCCGGGGTGGGAACTGCGGATTTCATAACCAAACGGGTTTTTGAAAAGATTGATTTTCCGTCTACTTATATAAATTGTATCACAGCACGCGGACCCCAAGGGGCAAAAATTCCAATGGTTATGCAAGATGATGAGACCGCTATCCGGCTTTGCATGATGATGTGTGGCAAGAGTGTAAACAATATTCGAATTGTGTGTATGAAAAATACAATGACCTCCATGGAACTTTTTGTATCTCCAGCACTGATTCAAGAATGCAGGGAGGGCATTATACGTAATGAAGAAAAGTTAAAAATAAAAGAAGGATACTTTACGAACTTATAGACCACTGATGTTAAATAAAAGGAGGGTGTTTCAATGACCAGTGTAGGAAAAATACGTGAGACTTATGAAAAAGGGAAAGGTATCGTTCGATTACTTCCGGTTTTTATTCCCCGGAATTTCTCGACCCCTGGGAAACGTCTGAAACTTCATCCTGATGATTATTACGCCCTGGGGATGGAACGAGGAGCCATTAAGGAACGCTGGTTTTCTTCCGTGACACCGGCCAATAATGGCCAGTTAGCGCCGGCGGATGAAGGCATGAGTTATGTTTCGCTTTCCGGAGACGGCAACGAGCGGGTTCTTCTGCGCGATTTTATAGCGGAACTGGGCGAAGAGATGATTGGTAGCGATCTAAAAAAAGAATACGGAACTTTTCCTATGTATGCTAAGTTTTTTGATTACAACGATCCGCTGTTTCATCATATGCATCTAACTCAAGAATCTGCTGAACGAGTTGGGACAAACGGAAAACCGGAGGCTTACTATTTTCCTCCCCAGCTTAACAATCATCTAGGAACCTTTCCTCACACTTATTTTGGCTTTGATCCTAGTGTGACTAAGGCGGAGGTGAGGAAACGGATTCTGCAGTTTAGGAACTGCGATAATCGTATTACAGAACTATCTAGAGCCTATCGCATAGAGCTCGGAACCGGTTGGTACACTCCTCCCGGAGTCGTTCATGCTCCGGGTTCTGTTCTTACCTACGAACCCCAATGGAACGCAGACTGCAACGTGGTATATGAAAATGTAACTTCTGGAGAGATCAACTCTTATGATTCATTAACGGAATTTTGTCCAACAGATAAGAAAAACGACATTGATTATATTATGGACCTGATGGATTGGGAAGAAAATGTTTTATTGGACTATCGGGGTAAATATTTCAGATCTCCGATTATTGCCGGGGAGGCCAAAGACATCTATATGGACAAATGGGTAGCGTATGCTAATCCCTATATCTGTGCCAAAGAGCTGACCGTGAAGCCTGGGCAGACGGCGGTAATTCGAGATCCTGCCTGTTACGGATGCATTTTTGTTCAAGGATATGGAAAATTCGGTGTATATGATTGCGAATCACCCGTTATGATCAGATTCGGACAGATGACAGCGGATGAGTTCTTTGTCAGCGAGAAAGCAGCCCGTGAAGGGGTTCGTGTTACCAATTTGAGCGCTTATGACGATTTGGTGATGTTACGGCATTTCGGGCCGAACAATCCTGAATCTCCGAAACAGCTGAATTAGAGAGGAAAAACATATGCACAAGTTTAAATTCGGCGTGGATTCCTTTATCTGGACGGAAGTATTTTCCGTGCAGGACCTTTGGATTATTGAAAAGGCAAAAGAGCTTGGCTTCGAAGTAATTGACCTCGCGATTGCACATCCGGAAAGTTTTCCTGTACAAGAAGTTAAGCGGGAGACTGAAAGAGTCGGTATCGATGTGGTTACCACTACCACGCTGGGGAACAATACGAATCCTATTTCGCCTGATCCCAAAATCAGAGCGGCGGCAGTGGACTCAATGAAAAAGCTTATTGATATTAATTATGAGCTGGGATCATCGCTTCTTGGCGGGGTGAACTATGCCGCATGGGGTTATTTAACAAAGAAGCCAAGAACCCGAACCGAATGGAATAGATCGGTTGATTGCATGAAACAGGTGGGTGAATATGCCGCAGCACAAGGACGTCTTAAAATTTGCGTAGAATGTGTTAATCGGTTCGAAACCCACTTTTTAAACATAGCGGAAGATGCAGTACGCTATTGTAAAGAGGTTGGAACCGGTAATATAGGCGTTCATCTCGATTGTTTCCATATGATCCGGGAGGAAGAGAGTTTTGCGGGCGCAGTGAAGGCCTGCGGAAAAGAGTATTTGGGGTATGTTCATGTTTGCGAGAGTAATCGTGGTATTCCCGGTACGGCGCTTGTCCCGTTTAAGGAATTTTTTACTGCCCTCAAAAATATCGGATACTCGGGATGGCTGGTGATTGAATCCTTTGACCCGGGGTTTGAAGAATTAAATGGGAATTGTGCCATTTGGAGAAAATTCGCGGAATCTGGAGAACAGCTTGCAATTGAAGGCCTCAAGAACTTGAAAGCCATTGCAGCCACTGTTTAATTTCGGTAACTAGTTCGTAATCTTAGGGGCGGAATATACTATGCAAAAGATTATAAATGATGCAAATCAGACAGTTGAAGATTATTTGGAAGGATTTGTAAAAGCACATTCGGATTTTATTATGGCCACGGCAAATCCGCGGGTACTTAAATATAAAGATACGCCTTTAAGGGGTAAGGTTGGAGTAGTAACCGGTGGTGGAAGCGGCCATAAGCCGGCATTTGTTGGATATATCGGGAAAAATTTGGTCGATGTAGTGGCGGTAGGAGAGATTTTCAGCTCTCCCACCGCGCGTGCTTTTTACGATGCGATCCGGGAGGCCGACAGCGGCCGGGGAGTTGCCGTCTTGTACGGAAATTATGCTGGCGATGTAATGAACGTCAGGATGGCGACGGAAGACGCCGAGGATGACGGCATCAAGGTAAAGACTGTGCTTGCCAATGATGATGTTCCAAGTGCGCCGAAGGATCAACGGCAGAAGCGACGAGGAGTGGCCGGAGAAATTTTTATGTGGAAGATCGGCGGGGCAAAGGCGGCCTTGGGTGGTTCTTTGGATGAAGTAATCGCTGTAGCCCAGAAGGCAATAGACAATACGCGTAGCATAGGTATCGGGTTGTCACCCTGTACGATTCCGGCTGTGGGTAAACCGAATTTCAGCATTAAGGAAGGATGGATGGAAGTCGGAATAGGACACCATGGAGAACCGGGAATAGCCGTTCAGGATTTGAAGTCTGCCAAAGAGATTGCCTCTATGTGCCTGGAAGAGATTTTGCCTGATTTACCTTTCTCGGCAGACGATGAAGTGGCTGTTCTGATAAGTGGACTGGGCTCTACGCCTGTCATGGAACTCTATATTTATTACAATGAAATAGCAATGATTCTGGAAGAACGAGGAATTTCGGTGTACCGTCCGTACGTTGGAAATTACTTCACCAGCTTGGACATGACGGGAGTTACTCTTACAATAATGAAGTTGGATCAGGAACTGAAAGAGCTTTTAGATCTTGATTGTTATTCCACGGGATTGAAACAGATATCTATCTAATCGATAGGGTAGAATTATGGCGAAAGTATTTGCAGCATCCAGAGGCAGAATAGTAGTGGAGCGGCTTATCCGCACGGTTCATGAAAATCGGTCATATTTGAGTGAGATTGACGGAAAAATTGGCGACGGCGATCACGGTATAAATATGGACAAAGGATTTTCGATCGTTGAAAAAGAATTGGCAGGTCGGGAAATAGGCATAAGCGAGGCTTTTCAGATTCTTGGACATGTATTGATAGATGAGATAGGTGGGTCGATGGGGCCTCTATATGGGACATTTTTTAAACGGATGGCTCGTACCTGTCGCGATGAGGCGCAGGTCGATACACGTGTACTTCAATCGATGTTAATTGCTGCCTACGAGGGTATACAACAATTGGGGAACGCTAAGGTGGGAGATAAAACCTTGGTTGATACCTTGTCTCCGGCTGTGGTCGCAGTGAAAAATGCTGTGACTGCCGGGAAATCCTTTGAAATGACCGTCGACGATATGATTGCCGCGGCGGAGAACGGTTGGAAGTCAACTAAAGATTTGATAGCGAAGGTCGGTCGCGCAAGCCGTCTGGGAGAGCGTTCTCTAGGAGTTTTGGATGCGGGAGCCACCAGCTGCTATTTGTTGCTTAAGAGTATGGGAGAAACGATGAAGGAGTTCGCGATATGAAATCGCGATAGGATCCTAATCCAAATGTAGCTCGGTTTAAAGTAGGGGAATTAATAAAGGAACAACTAAGGGAATTGGGCCGGTCAGGCAGAAGCACACCAAAAGTAAAAATAAATTCGACGTTTCGTGTTTATCAATTCTTTCAGGCGTATGGGTAGATTATATATTTTTCTACATGAACTGTTTAGTAATGCAACTAAATATTTATTAAATAATTGTGTTCGTTAAAAAGATAATGTATACTCAGTTTATAAGAACGTTGTTGAAAGTTGAGGTTTTAGAAATGGAAACAATGAATGCTTCTGATACTGTTTCTATGTTAGCGGCGATAGCATCGACGATGACGGAGAACAGGATGTATTTAATCGAACTCGATAGTGCCGTCGGCGATGGGGACCTCGGCATCACTATGGAGAAGGGCTTTCTTGCAGCTGCGGCCCTCGCGGCGGCAATGTCCGAATCCCGGCCCGGATCGATCCTGATGAAAGCTGGAATAGAAATTGCTAAGGTTGCACCGTCAACCATGGGGACTCTCATGGGTACCGGTTTGATGCGGGGCGGCAAGGCCGTTATTGGGAAAGACTCTTTGAATGCTTCCGATATGGTGGATTTCTTTGCCGGATTTCTCCAGGGGGTTACCGATCGGGGAAAGGCCAAAGCAGGGGAGAAGACGATTCTTGATGTTCTGATTCCTATGGTCGATGCCATGCGTGCATATAAGGGAACAGACATTACCGAAGTTCTCGGATGGGCAAAAAAAGGTGCCATCCAAGGTATCGAAAACGAGAAAACCATGATGAGCCAGCATGGGAAGGCCGCAGTGTTCAGGGAAAAAACTATCGGGGTCAAGGATCCGGGAAGTGAAGCTGTCTTGCTCATGATCGGCGCATGCTATGAAAGTATGAAAAACCGAACATAGGTTCAATATGGCTGAGTCTAATGATGTTACTTGATGTGGTCATTAAGCCCAAATTGCTGATGAAGTAGCTTCTTAACGATATTGGGGGGGGTGGGGTATACTGTTTTTCATCAGAGGGGGAGTGTTTTGGGTAAAGTCACCAGCAAGGAAATTGCAAAACTCGCGGGGGTTTCCGTCTCGGCCGTTTCCATTGTTCTGAATAACAAACCGGGGGTAAGTGATTCGACGCGCAAGCGTATCCTGCACATCCTGTCGGAGAACGGTATTTTTCCGAAAACAGCGAATCTGATCGATAACGTACGAGGTGTGATCAGGTTCTGCAAAGTCGTAAAGCATGGTGGAATCATTAATGACCGACACAATGTTTTTATATCTGATTATATCGACGGTGTTGTCGAAGAATCGAAGAGTAATGAGTGCGTAGTAGAATTCGCGACCTATAACGTGGGTAATATTGCTGAGGTGGTAGCCAATATCAAGCCGGCGAAAGGCCTTCTCGGATGTGTGATTCTCTCCACTGAACTTTCCCGGAATGACATTGCTCTGTTCTCCACTCTCGATGTCCCCTGTATTTTTCTTGATGCATTCTATGAGTTCTATCCAGCTTCGTTCTCAACCATGGATAACTTTGGAATGGTCTACGAAATTGTGAGATATTTGAAGGAATGCGGGCATCGGCGTATCGGGATGCTGAACGCTATCGGCTGCAGTAATTTTTCCCAGCGGCGCGCAGCCTTCGGACTGGCTATGGAAGATTTGGAGCTCCCATATGATATTGCCGGTATCTATACTATTCGCAGCACTCACTCGGGGTCCTACGAGGATATGGCGAGAATCTTGATTGATATCGATAGAAGACTTCTGCCCTCTGCTCTTTTCGCATGCAATGATATGGTCGCCATTGGTGCTATGCGTGCGTTTCAGGAGGCTGGCATCAGTATTCCTGATGATATTTCAATTGTCGGATTCGACGACCTTCCCGCCTCTGCGGTGGTTTCTCCCCCATTGACGAGCATGTTCGTTCCCAAATATGAAATTGGCCAGTCGGCTGTACGGTTGCTCTTGAATCGTCTGGATTGTGGTGCCTGCCGCAGCACGAGTCAAAAGTATGTGATAGGGGGATCGCTTGTCGAACGTTCAAGTGTTAAAAAGCTTAGTTAAGAACTCCTGTCTGGGTAATTCCTCATTTCAATAGATTAATTCTGTAAAAAATTTAGTAAATATCGACTTGCAATTTAGTAAAACACAAGTTACGCTATTCTTATAACAAGGAGAAATTAATGCTTGATTACGCAGATTTGCTGAAGCTCAAACGATGGAATACTCCCACCGTTTATAATGGGTGGGAGTCTGTGACGAAAAAGGATCGGCTTGATGTCCGGTGTAATCGGGAAGAAGTCAAAGACTTTATGCCGCAGATGGGCAGTATGGCCGGATATGCTGTAACGGTGACATTTGAACCGAGTAACAAGGACCATTTTGTCAACAATGAGGATAAGTGGCATCGCTATCGTGAATACCTTGTCTCCGTTCCTGGACCTAAAATTGTCGTCGTACAAGATTTTGATTCACCGGACAAAATTATCGGTTCTTTCTGGGGAGAAGTCTGCTCAAATATGCATAGGGCTCTGGGCTGTGTAGGGACTGTGACCGACGGTGCAATTCGTGATGTGGATGAGATGACTAATGCCGGGTTTAAAGCACTCGCAAGGCGTTTGTGTGTCGGCCATGCTTATTCAGTTCCGGTTGCCTGGGGAGTGCCGGTAGAAGTATACGGATGTAATGTGAACCCGGGGGATCTGATTCATGCCGACAAGCACGGATTCCTGGTTATTCCCGAAGATGATCAGAAATTCCTGGTAGAGGCCGTTGTTTATATGGATACCAATGAGTGTCTCACCACCATTAGTGCTGCCCGGCAGGGTGTGGGTAAACCTCTCGATCAGGTGGTTCTGGATCTCGATCAGGCGAGTGCCCGATTCGCCGAGAATAAGGAGGCTATGCAGAAAAGATTTCAGCTGAAATAGACTGATTCAGTATATGCGGTCTATGTTGAGAAACGTCGTGGAGCTAAGAAAATTCGGTAATACCTATTTGTGGGTGTATCTATCCTCGAGAGGAAACCTTGGAAAATTATGTGGGAGAAAAGGGGTGAAAAAATGAAAAAATTTGTAAATGAGCCTAGTCAATTTGTAGACGAGATGCTTGAAGGTATTATTGAAGCGCATCCTGTCCAACTCGGCTATTGCAGCAACTACAAACGCAACATTGTGCGTGCGGAGTGCAAGAATAAAGTGGGGTTGGTTTCCGGGGGTGGTAGCGGACACCTCCCCTTGTTCATGGGTTATGTGGGCGAAGGACTTCTCGATGGATGCGCTGTAGGAGGAGTGTTTCAGAGCCCCAGTGCCGAGCAGATTTATGACATCACCAAACATGTTGATGCCTCGAAGGGCGTTGTGTATATCTATGGCAACTATAGCGGCGATATTATGAACTTTGAAATGTCCAGCGAAATGGCAGAGCTGGATGATATCAAAACTGCTCATATCGTGGGTGCTGACGATATTGCCTCAGCTCCTAAAGGGGAGGAGTACAAACGTCGTGGAGTCGCTGGTATTTTCTACATTTATAAGTGTGCAGGGGCTGCCTCCGAAGCCGGTGCACACTTCGATGAGGTTATCAGAATTGCAAACAAGGCAAAAGAGAACGTTCGTACCATAGGTGTCGCCTTCTCTCCATGTACCATCCCCGAGGTTGGGAAGCCAAGTTTCATAATTGGTGACGATGAAATGGAGATCGGGATGGGTATCCATGGTGAGCCAGGAATCAATAGGTTGAAAATTCAAAATTCCGACAAGATCGTAGATCAGATGCTTGATCAGATTCTTACTGATATGGAGTTACAGAATGGTCACGAGGTTTCCGTAATGGTCAATAGTCTTGGAGCAACTTCTAAGGAAGAACTTTATATTATTTATCGTCGAATTGCTGAACGGTTTGCCAAACTTAACATTAAAATTTTCCACTCTTATATTGGGGAATTTGCAACTAGTATGGAGATGGCTGGTGCCTCTATTTCAGTCTGTAAACTTGACAGTGAACTTAAAGCCCTGTTGTCGACAAGGGCCAGCACTCCATTCTTTGAGCAGAGGCAATTGTAGCTATTTGTTACAATACGGCGATGTCCCGGATGCTTAAAGACATCCATTCTTGAGGCGATGTCGGGAAACTTGACTATGGAGATCTCTCTTTAATTCTCAAAGGCGGTACGCAGAAGTTCCTGAGTGTAGGGATGCTTCGGGGCGCTGAACACTCTGCGTGCTTCCCCCTCCTCGACTATTCTGCCGTCCTTCATAATCACAATATAATGACAGAGAGATCGAATGACTTTCAGGTCGTGGCTGATAAAAACGTAGGTCAGATCGTGGCGTGTCTGAAGGTCTTTAAGCAATTCTATAACCTGGAACTGAATCGAACGGTCCAGTGACGAGGTCGGCTCGTCAAGGATGATAAAGTCGGGCTTGAGTACCAGGGCGCGGGCCAGGGCGATGCGCTGTCTCTGCCCTCCGGAGAACTCGTTGGGGTAACGGAAACGGGTTTCCGGGTCCAGACCGACTTCTTTCATGGCAGCGATGATCCGTTCCTCCCGTTCTTCTTTTTTCAGCTCCGTGTGGACCTCAAGTCCTTCGCCTATGATGGACTCCACCGACATCCGGGGGCTTAAAGAACCGTAGGGATCCTGGAAAATGATCTGCATGCTGCGCCGAAAGGGACGAAACTCCTTTTCTCTGATTCCTGCAAGGGAGGTCCCTTTGAAGACGATCTCCCCCTGACTGCCGGTCAGCCTGAGGACCGCCCGGCCCAGGGTCGTCTTGCCGGAGCCGCTTTCGCCGACAATCCCCAGGGTCTGGCCCTTGCGTACGGTAACGGTGACCCCGTCAACGGCCTTTACATGGTCCACCGTGCGCCGCAGAAGTCCCTTTTGAATGGGGAACCAGACTTTCAGTTCGCGGGTGCTGAGGATCATTTCGGCATCGGGATCTGCCAGAGGCGGCTCATTGTGAGGTTCCGCCTCGATGAGCCGTCGGGTGTATTCAGCCTGGGGAGATGAGAAGAGTTGTTCCGTTTCCGCCGTCTCCACGACCTTTCCCTGCTGCATGACCGCCACCCGGTCGGCTATACGCCGGACAATGGAAAGATCATGAGTAATAAAGAGTACTGCTGTCCTGAGCTCCTCTTTGAGGTTCAGAATCAGGTCCAGAATCTGGGCCTGGATGGTAACATCCAGAGCGGTAGTCGGCTCATCGGCTATAAGCAGTTCCGGCTCGTTAATCAGGGCCATGGCGATCATGACTCTCTGACGCTCCCCTCCCGAAAGCTCATGGGGAAAGGCTTTCAGGCGTTTTTCCGGATCCCTGAGGCCCACCTTGTTCAGCCATTCCAGGGCGATGGGCCGGGCCTGTTCAAGGTTCAAGCCCTGATGCAGAAAGAGACTCTCTGCAAGCTGTTTTTCTATGGAGTGCAGGGGATTCAGAGAGCTCATGGGCTCCTGGAAGATCATGCCGATTTTTCCGCCCCGGATTGAGAGCAGAGTCTTTTCGTCGGCTTTCAGCAGGTCCAGCTCTTTGTACAGGATTTCTCCCGAGGGATAAGCCACCCTCTCCCGGGGCAGCAGCCGCAGGATCGAACTCGCGGTAACGGTTTTGCCGGAGCCGCTCTCGCCTACCAAAGCAAGGACCTCGTTGGGGCGGATTTCAAGGTCCGCGTTATGGACCACCTGGTTCAGTTCTTCCCCCTTTTTAAAGGCCAGGCTCATATTGCGGATATGTACAAGATTCTCCATCTGTGTTTCTTTCATCTCCCTGTCCTATGCTGCTCTGCGGGGATCAAAAGCATCCCGCACAGCTTCGCCGATGAATACCAGCAGGGTGAGCATCCCCGCGAGGACAATAAAAGCGGAAATCCCCAGCCATGGGGCCTGCAGATTTGCCTTGCCCTGGGCCAGCAGCTCCCCCAGGGAGGGAGACCCCACGGGCAGGCCGAAACCGAGAAAATCCAGGGAGGTCAGGGTTGTTACAGCTCCTCCGAGAATAAAGGGCATAAAGGTCAGGGTTGCCACCATGGCGTTGGGCAGAATGTGACGGAACATGATCTTGCTGTTGGACAGCCCCATGGCCTTGGCGGCCTGAACGTATTCAAAGTTCCTGCCCCGCAGGAACTCCGCCCGTACCACACCTACAAGACTCATCCAGCCGAAGAGCAGGGTAATACCCAGGAGCCACCAGAAGTTGGGTTGTACCACGCTGGCAAGGATTATGAGCAGAAAAAGGGTCGGCATCCCCGACCATATCTCCATAAAGCGCTGACCTATGATATCAAGCCGGCCGCCGTAGTAGCCCATGGCCGCTCCCACAGCAACTCCGATCAGGGAAGAGCAGAGAGTCAGAGTAAGTCCAAAAAGCACGGAGATGCGGAAGCCGTAGATGATCCGGGCAACCACGTCCCGGCCCTTGTCGTCGGTCCCGAGCCAGTTTTCACCTGTAGGCGGGGACGGCGCGGGAGACGGCAGGTCATAGTTTATGGTCCTGTAGCTGTAGCTGATGGGAGGCCAGAGAATCCAGCCGGACTCCTCGATCAAGTCGATAACATAGGGGTCCCGGTAGTCTGCCGCCATCTCGAACTCTCCTCCAAAGGCCGTTTCCGGATACTCCCGCAGTATGGGAAAAAAGAGCTTCCCCCGGTTGTATATAAGCAGGGGGGAGTCGTTGGCGATGAACTCGGCAAAGAGACTTAAGACAAAAAGGACCAGAAAGATCCACAGGGAGAACCACCCCCGTTTGTTGGCCTTGAAGCGCCGCAGCCGCTCGGCGGCCAGGCGGCCGGTAAAGAGCTTTTTCATCAGGCTATCTCCCGGCTTTCAAAGTCGATCCGGGGGTCCACCAGAGTGTAGGTAATATCAGAGATAAGGTTCAGCACCAGTCCCAGCAGGGTAAAGATGTAGAGGGTGCCGAACATTACCGGATAATCCCGCTGCATGGTAGCCTCAAATCCCAGGAGTCCCAGGCCCTCAAGGGAAAAGATTACTTCGATAAGGAGGCTCCCGGTAAAAAACATGCTGATAAAGGCGGATGGAAAGCCGGCGATTATCAGCAGCATGGCGTTGCGGAATACGTGATTCCGGAGGATGCGCTTCTCTGTGGCTCCCTTGGCCCGGGCAGTAACTACGTACTGCTTGTTTATCTCATCCAGAAAGGAGTTCTTGGTAAGCATGGTCAGGGTAGCAAAACCGCCGATCACCATAGCTGTTACCGGCAATGCCAGGTGCCAGAAGTAGTCGATGATTTTCCCGGGCAGGGAAAGATCCTGCCAGTTGTCCGAAATCAGGCCCCGCAGGGGAAAAATCTTCAGGTAGCTGCCGCCGGCGAAAAGAATTATCAGGAGGATGGCGAAGAGGAAGACGGGAATCGCGTTTCCCAGAATGACCGCGGTGGAGCTCCATACATCAAAGCGGCTGCCGTGGCTTACGGCCTTGCGGATCCCTAAGGGGATGGATACCAGGTAGATAATCAGGGTGCTCCATATCCCCAAAGATACCGATACGCTCATGCGGTCGCCTATCAGGCCGATCACCGTGCGGCCGCGGAAGAGACTCTCGCCGAAGTTGAAGGTGGCGTAATCCTTCAGCATTGTAAGATACCGTACATGCAGGGGTTTGTCGAAGCCGAAGCGTTTCTCGATGGCGGCAATCTCCTCAGGGGCCAGGCCCCTGGATCCCCGATATCCGGAAGTTCCGGATCCGTCTTTTTTAGCCTCCGGCTCGGCCGTTTCCCTCGCGCCCTGTCCCGAGATGCGTTCCATCGTCATATTGCTTTCGATTCCACTCATCCTGGCGATTGCCTGTTCCACCGGGCCGCCGGGTGCAATTTGAACGATTAAAAAGTTGATGGTGATGATTGCCCACAGGGTTGGGATTATTAAAAGCAGCCTTCGCAGGATATAATTTCCCATCTGAATCCCTTACTCCTGCCGAAACCGGTCCGGAAGCGTTGCCGCTTTTTCCGTATCAATCCACCAGGTGTCGATTCCCAGAGCGTATTTCGGCCGGGTTTCCGGCCTGGAAAACTTGTTCCAGCAGGAAATCCGGAATTTCGACAGATGCCACTGGGGTATGACGTAGTGGTTCCAGGTGAGTACCCTGTCCAGGGCCCTTCCCCAGTAGAGCAGGGCGTCCAGATTGTTCTGGTTATCTACGATTCCCTCAAGAAGATAATCCACCGCATCATCCTGAACCCCGGCCTGATTGTAGCTTGAATCAAGATAGTCGCTGTGCCATCGCAGCAGGAGACCGGAACCTGGTACCGCATTTGCGGCGAAACCCCGGGAGATCATGTCGAAATCCCTGTCACGCAGTCTGTTCAGGTATTGGGTTGGATCGATAGTTCGAATGTTCAGGGTTATTCCCATCCTCTCCAGGTTCTGCTGCAGGGGGATAATGACCCTCTCTGTGGAGGGACTGTAATTGATCAGTTCAAATTCCATTGGTTCGCCGGTCTCGACATTGACCAGGCGTCTGATTCCCCCTGTGGATTCCCCACCGCCGAAAAGGCTGCGGAACCAGGAGAACAGGGCAGAGAAAAAGCTCTTTATGCCTCGCCATATCCTTGTGAATAGGCCTGCATCCTTCGTTTCCTCCGCTACAGCCGGTTTGGTGTCGCCGGCTTCCAGTGATTTTTCCGGCGCTGCGACTTCCCGGATTTCCCAGCCCGCCTCTTTGAGTATCCTCAAGGCCTCCCGTATCTGGGGGCGGATGTTTCCCGACCCGTCGGTCTCGGGAGGATTATACTCCTCGGTAAAGACCTCCTCAGGAATCTTGTTCCGTATAGGCTCCAGAATTTCAAGTTCCTCCGTCGAGGGGACTCCCTTCGCTTCGTATTCGGTATTCTGAAAGTAGCTCCGGGTGCGGGTATACTGACCGTAAAAAAGGTTCTTGTTCATCCATTGAAAATCCAGGGCCAGATTCAGGGCCTGCCGTACCCTCCGGTCACTGAAGAAGGGCCGCCGGGTGTTGAAAACGAAAGCCTGCATGTTCGCCGGTAACTCGTGGGGAATTTCTTCCTTGATGATATATCCCTGGTCATAATTGGGACCGCTGTGCAGGGTGGCCCAGTTCTTGGCAAGACCTTCCCGGTAAAAATCATACTCCCCCGCCTTAAAGGCCTCGAAGGCTACGTTCTCGTCGCGGTAGTAATCGTAACGGATGAAGTCGAAGTTGAGCCTGCCGCGATTTACCGGGAGGTCTTTTGCCCAATAGTCCTCGAGACGCTTGTATACCACGTACTGCCCCATCTTGTAATCGGAGATCGTGTAAGCTCCGGAGCCCAGGGGTACATCCGTGGTGGGTTCGCTGAAATCCCGGTTCTCCCAGTACTGGGGTGGAAGAATGGGAAACGAGGCTATGTACATTATTTTTTCCCGATCACCGTCGGGGATGTCGAACCGGACCGTAAGCTCGTCAATGACTCTTCCGGTAGTGCCGGGAATGTAGGTCTGGATGAACTCGACCCCTTCCTCGAGGAATTTCTGGACGGTAAAGACCACGTCTCTGGCCCTGATGGACCTTCCGTCCTGAAAGCGGGCGGCGGGATTTATGGTAAAGATAACATAGGAGCAGTCTGCAGGATACTCGATGGTTTCGGCAATCAACGGATACAGGCTGTCGATTTCGTCGTCCGACGAAACCATCAGGGAGTCGTAGATTGCCTCGCTGCCAGCCGGTGTATCACCGCGCTGGGCGTAGCGGTTGAAACTGTCGAAGGTCCCGATACTGTGGAGCCGTAAAGTTCCACCCTGAGGGGCATCGGGGTTGACGTAATCGAAATGGGTGAAACCGGGGCCGTACTTGGGTTCCCCGTGCAGGGCGATGGCGTGGCTCACGGTAACCTGGGCGGTCAGGACCGCCGTCCCGAGGATCAGGATAGCAGCAACAAGTACCTTCCGCATGGCAATTCCCCCTATGTTGTACGCAGGTGTTTCTGCGTATCAACATACGGGAATTGTTATGCTGTCGTCAATGAGTCCGGCTGCTCCGTTGACTGTTTCCGTTCCGGGTCTGACTCCCGCGGCGCTGAAGGCTGCGTTCCCGCATGCGCTGAGCCTGAAGAATATGGGGTGGGGGCCCTGCGTCTCTTTCCATGGAAAAGCCGTTGATCGTCTGTACATCAATACGGCGCTTCAAGAGCTTTTCGATTCCTTCCAGGTAGCTCTTCTCATCGGCGCTTACCAGAGAGGATGCCAGACCCGAGGCCCCGGCCCGGCCGGTACGGCCGATACGGTGTACATAGTCCTCCGGAATATTGGGCAGCTCGTAGTTAATTACGTGAGGCAGGTCATCAATATCCAGTCCACGGGCTGCTATATCCGTGGCCACCAGGGTCTGCACATTGCCGGCTTTAAACTCCCGCAGGGCCCGTGTACGGGCGTTCTGACTCTTGTTACCGTGGATCGCCGCCGAGGGTATACCGTTTTTTGCCAGATGCTTCGAAAGCCTGTCGGCACCGTGTTTTGTTCTGGTAAAGACCAGAATGCGGAACCAGTTGTGTTCCTTTATAAGCTGGGTAATAAGCTCGCTCTTGCGGGCCTTTTCCACCGGGTGTACCACGTGGGTTACCGTTTCGGCGGCGGTGTTGCGGGGCGTTACCTCGACTGATACCGGATTGCTCAGAATGGAATTGGCCAGTTTGCGGACATCATCGGTATAGGTTGCCGAGAAGAGCAGGTTCTGACGCTTTGTTGGCAAAAGCTTGATAATCTTGCGGATATCGTTGATAAAGCCCATATCCAGCATGCGGTCCGCCTCGTCCAGCACCAGAGTCTCGATACGGGAGAGGTCCAGGGTTCCCTGGGATACATGATCCAGCAGGCGTCCGGGGGTTGCTACCAGGATATCGATTCCCCGGCGCAGGGTCTGAATCTGAGGGCCGATACCGACGCCGCCGAAAATAACGGTGGAGTGGAGTTGCATATTGGCACCGTAGTCGACTACGCTCTGATGCACCTGGGCTGCCAGTTCCCTGGTAGGAGTCAGGATCAGTACCCGGGGCGCACTGCCTCTTCCGCCGGGTTTGGCCAGGCGCTGCAGCAGGGGTAAAACAAAGGCCGCGGTTTTACCGGTACCGGTTTGGGCGCCTCCTATAACATCGTTGCCATCAAGAATCAGCGGGATAGCCCGGAACTGGACCGGGGTGGGGCTGGTATAGCCTTGAGTTTCCACGGCTTTCAGCAGCCGGGTATCCAGACCCAGGGTCTGGAAGCTTTGAGTTGTTTGAGACATCTATATTTCTCCGTGGTATCCGACGTCGCGGCGCCACGTTCATTATTTTTTTCGTGGGCCGGTCCGGTCGCGGCGGAAGGATAATCTGCTCGGTAGGTACTTGAAAGGGTAAAAAATCAGTTACGTACAAAGCGCGGCGCCGACCGGGGCGCCGCTCAGACGTGAACATAACACATTTACAGTAAGTGTGTACAGAGGCTAAATATCCAGCCCGATTGAGATCGGACAGTGGTCGGATCCCATCACCTCCGGGTGGATGGAAGAGGATTTAACTGCTCCGGCAAAGCTGTCGTTGACACAGGCATAATCGATACGCCAGCCGATGTTCTTCGACCTGGCTCCGGCACGATAGGACCACCAGGTGTAGTTTCCGCCTTCGCTGGTGAACATGCGGAAGGTGTCAGTAAAACCGTCGGCGGTAAAGCTGTCCATCCAGGCCCGTTCCTCCGGCAGATACCCGGGGTTCTTCTCATTCTGCTGCGGCCGTGCAAGATCAATGGGTTTATGGGCTATGTTGTAATCCCCGACAATGACCACATTCTCCCCCGCGGCGACACGCCGGCGGGCGGCATCGTGCAGAAAGGAGCAGAAATCGAGCTTGTAATCGAGCCTGGCCCCCTCGGGCTGGCTGTTGGGAAAATAGCAGTTGAAAAGGGTGAACTTCGGAAAGCTGAGAACCAGACCACGGCCTTC
This sequence comes from Marispirochaeta sp., assembly GCF_963668165.1. Classification (NCBI taxonomy): domain Bacteria; kingdom Pseudomonadati; phylum Spirochaetota; class Spirochaetia; order Spirochaetales; family Spirochaetaceae; genus Marispirochaeta; species Marispirochaeta sp. The sequence goes on from NZ_OY764214.1 coordinate 82,746, forward strand.
GGAGTCGAACTCATCCGCACCCAGGATATCCACCTTCAGGGGTTCCTCTCTGCTGTAGACAGAGACCCCGCTGTAGCCTTTCTTCTGTGCGCTGGCCCAGAGGGCGATATAGCCCTCTGGAGAGATCAGCTCCTCATCCAGCTGTTCCGGCTGGGCTTTGGTCTCCTGCAGGGCGAGGATATCCGGCTGTATTCCGCCGAACCATTCCATCAGCCCCTTTTTCCGGGCCGCACGGATGCCATTGACGTTCCACGAGTAGATCTTAATCAATTTTTTCTCCTGATTCTCTTTGTGCTTTTTTTATCAGCCTTTCCAGGCTGGCTGCCAGCTTATCCCGGGAAAAAGGTTTTCCGTGACCCGGGTAGAAGCGTTCGGCGCCGCTCTGCAGAAGGTATCTCCAGCTTGTGACCAGGTTTTTAGGATCATCCGCAAAGGGAGGAACCACCGACCAGGGAAGAATATTGAATGCCGCATCACCGATGAAGGCAGCTTCATTCTCCAGCAACAGGGCTATGGACCCTCCTGAGTGCCCGGGCATTGGAACGATTCTTCCGGGGATGCCGAATTCCGACAGGTCCCTCTCTCCTGTTATAAGAATATCCGGCTGCACGGGGTTGAACTGTTCCCTGCCGGCCAGGATTTTGCCCGCGAGTTTTGATACGGTTTTTGTGTACGGACCGAGTCCTTTGGGGAAGGGCGTTCTGCCGGAAAGCAGATGGGTTTCCTCGTAATGGGAGCAGCATACCGGGGCCCCGGTTGCCTCCTTGAGCTCCGCCAGGGATCCTGCGTGGTCATAATGGGCATGGGTCAGCAGAATAAGAGATATCTTCTCCGGTTCAAGACCTGCTCTTCTTGTGGCGGCCAGTATTTTCTCTTCCGATCCCGGAATACCGGCATCCACAAGAACCCCGGTATCCCCTGCTTTGACCAGATAGACATGAGCATGACCGCCGGCAACAGAGTGTATCTCTATGGAAGGTAAAACAGGGGGCAAAGGCCGCATCTCCTCTGATTAATAGTGGTGTCCCAGTACGATAAAAAGCTCGTAATTCTCTCCTCCCCAGTCGCCTTCGTCGATAACTGCCTTCAGGTCGATGCCCAGGGATGCTCTAATATAATATCCCCTGGCGAAAAAGGGAAACCCGATGGCCTCAAGACCCAGACCCATCTTGAAGTGCCTCTCCGGATCGAAGGCCGCGTCCTGCTCCTTGACCCATCCGGCGTCAAAGAAGACAGAGCCCTGTCCCTCAACAAAATTCGGGATTGTAAAGGCACTCATGGTCAGATCAGTATTGATGAATCCCCCGTATTCCACGGCCTCACCCATCTTTGTATCCCGTATGCCGCGGATATAGCTGGCGGCCTCCTCTTCGAACTCACCGTCGAATTCGGCAAAGCCGGCGATTCGTCCCGACACCATAAAGGGCCAGAAGAGGATTTTAAAAGGAAGAGGATAGAAGCCCGAGAGGGAAGCCCTGGCATCCCGGTTCCAGTAGAGGTGCTGCAGATTCCAGGTGTTGCTGTTCTCGATCCGCAGGTCCACTCCCTTTCTGAAGTTCCCGATCCAGTCCACCTGGCCCGCCGTCAGAAGCTGTCCGTAGCCGATTCCGGGCCCCTCCTTCTCCCGGGAGATGGGTTTGTCGAGCTTGTAATCGATCTCCGCGAAGATCCCCGGGGTATAGATGAACTCGCCGAAACCGGGAAGGAAGAGCCCGGTGGAGAAATCCTCCGCCAGTTCCAGCCGGGAGCTAATCCAGTTTCTGTCTATGTCCGTGCTTTCGTAATTATAGCTTTCCTTAAAGCTTAGAGTGGGGGTATAGTTTCCCACAGGAAGATCGATGCCCACGGAGGTGTAGGATTCAAGATCGTGTTCCCCCGCCGTGTATTCCCAGTAGGCCGCGGTGTCCCAATGCCACTGGTGCTCCAGCCACTGGAAGGGCAGGATGAACTCCAGCTCCAGGCGGTTGTTTGTTTCGCCGTCCTGCCGTTCCCAGGCGATATCCAGGGCTAAACGCTCCAGGGTGCCGAACAGATTCAGGTCCCGGTATTTGAGGGTCAGGGAAAAACCGTTATTGGAATCGTATTCAGGGATCGGCAATACAATAATATTCCAGCTGTCCTCCGTGTAGATGTCCACACTTACTGGATACAGTCCATCCTCTTCCTGCACAATCGAGTATTCTATGCGGGAGCCCTCTTTCAGCTGTCTGAGATTGAGTAAAAGCTGCTGCTGCTCCGCGATATAGTTTTGCAGCTCCTCTTCGCTGGAGAAAACAAGCCCGGTCTTTAAGCCCCCGAGCTTCTTCATAAGGGCTCCTTCCCGGGTGATCCCGTCAATATGGTAGTTGATCTCCTGTATTATGTAGCCGCTGTCGTTCCCTGATTCCTGCGCAAAGAGGACCGGCTGCAGCGTCAGCGTGATCGCGAAACCCAGAATAAGACAGGCGAAGGTTTTCACGTGTGTCTCCTTGGATAGTTCATGTCTCTATGTATGTAACACAGGAACCGGAAAAATCACAGTCCGCGTTTTTTCTCTTTTTTCCGCCTCACTAAAATCAGCACGGGTTTTCTCCGGTATATCCCGGGTATGAAGGGAAAAGGGCTTGTGTGGAATGCAAGAATTTGAAAAACAGGCTTGTACTCTGCATAAAAGTACGTTATGATCGCAGCGTTACAATGTAAGTTAATTTAGTTAAAAAGCTATGAAAAGAAGAATATCAATATTTTTGTCTGCCCTCTGTATAATAATCCTGCTGGTCCATCTGTTCTCACTATACAACGCAAAAACCCGTCACAACGAGCTCAAAACCCTGCTTCTTGCCCAGCATGATGAACATATGCAGGCCGTTCAGAATTTGGACGCGAAAGTCTCAGCCATTGATAAAGCTGTGGCCGCCGGTTTTGAGCACAATGGGTATGCGTTACGCGGGCTTGAGTCCGGACAGCGTTCCTTGAGCGGACGCCTTTCCACCATGAACGGACACCTCTCCTCTGATCTTGCAGCTGTCAGCCGCGGGCAGGCTGCTCTGGCTGCAGCCCTGAAGGAGACAGGGATCAGGTCGCAGGACCCCAAGGACGATCTGTTTGTACAGTCCCTGTTCAGAAAGGGGCAGGAGTATTTCGCCGATGAACGCTACGCCCAGGCAGCTGTCAGCATGGCGGATGTGCTGTCCCTTGCGCCTGATTACCATGAAGCGCGCCTGATCCATGCTGTTGCCTGGTACCGGGAGAATCCCCTGGACTCCGGACGCCGGGAAGAGATCAGGGCCGATCTTGCCGCGCTTGTATCCCGGGATCCCCACAACATTCTGGCCCTGGAGACCCTGGGAAGTATGGCGCTTGAAGAACAGGACTGGCGCAGAGCGCGACAGTATTACCAGCGTCTGATCGGGCTGGATGGCCGGAATATCGAGTATTCCCGGATGTTCGTTGTCGCCTGCCGGGCGGAAGGTGCTGTTGAGGAGGCGGAGGAAGAGATCACCCTGCTTTTACAGGATGATCCCGGCAATCCCCGCTACCTGCTGTACCGCGGAGAAGCATTGGAGAAGCAGGGAGAGTATGGCCAGGCCTTTACGTTCTACGAGGCAAGCTACAGGCGGGATCCAGCGTATCTGCCGGCACTTCTCGGGGCTGCCCGCACGGCCGTACAGACGGGAAACTACCTCCGCGCCGGAGAGCTGCTCAGCTCTCCTTCGGTTCCGAAAAACCATACAATCTGTAATCTGCTGGCGGAGTGCAGTAAGAACCTGGGTGATGGTGAAAATGCAATTACCTGGTGGGAAAAGGCGGCCGCCTCGCTGACACTGAATACGCCCGAAGACACAAAGAAAGCCTGCGCCTGTTATGTACGGATCGCCCGGTATTCTTTTGAAGCTGCTGATTATGAAGGAGCGCTTGAAGCGGCGGGAAAAGGGCTGCGGCTTGCCGGGAATCCGGAGCTGCACCTTATTAAAGCGAAAGCCCTGCTTGAAACGGGCCGCACGGCTCAGGCGAAAGAGGAACTGTCCCTGGTAGTTCAATCGGAGGCGGATCTGCTGCTGAACGAAGAGGCCCGGAAGCTTCTTGAGAGTCTGGAAGGCGACGATGGGTAATGCTGTAATGCACCGGCCTTTTCATCGCGTCCGGGGTTTGTGCTGCATTGCCATTCTTCTTTTCGCCGGAAACCTGGGGGCCCTGGAGATTCATGTAGCGCCCCTGGTTGTGGACAGCCGTGAGGCGGGAACCGGTCTTCTGGCAGAGAAGAATCCCCAAAAGGATCTTGTCCGCCTTCTGCATGATAGCGACCACCAGGGCGCTGTATCCGTAACAATTCTTCCGGAGAGGAAGTACGGCAGTCCCCGCAGTTTTCTGGAAGCCGCCGAACTATGTGAGACCGCCGGTATCGACTACCTGCTGTACGGCTACATCAAGGAAGGGGAGTACAGCTGGGACTGCGAGATAAAACTCTACGTCAGGGAGACGAACGAGGTCGCGCAGCTCTTTTTCGGCCGGGACGGCACGGATCACTATGATCGGATGCTGGACGAGCTCAGCAAAAAGATCCTGGACTATTTTTATGGAGAGGTCGGCCTTGCCCCCTACGCCCCCGCACCGGAACCGGACCGCAAGATTTTTTCCATACCCATCCATTTAGGCTACTGGTCTCCCGGAGGAGGAGAGTGGGGAGAGGTAAGTATCGGGATCGGACGGATAGAGTCGGGAGTTCTGTTTGTTCCGGTCTCCCCCTTGTGGTACCACGGGGATGTTCCCTGGGAGCTTGAGACCGGTATTACCCTTTCGTATTCCCTGGCGGCAAATGACAAGGAGTACGAAAGCTTTCTGCTCCACAGTCTGCGGATCAACCTGCCGCTTCTGGCAGCGGCGGAGCTTAACGCTGATCAGAGCATCGTCCTTGGCGGGGGATTGAGCATGCAGTTCGACATTCTGAATCAGGACCGGCAGTACTACGGAAGTTATACGGCTTTCAGCGCGGCACCGGGGGCTTTTGTCGAGGCAGATTACCGCTACCGGCTGAACGACACCTGGAAACTCGGATTTCGTGCCGCCCTTGAGTTTGCCTTTTTTGCTGATCTTCAGAGCAATGTCCTTGCCGGGGTGTACGGATTATACGAGTTTGCGCCTCTGGAACCATCAAAGAAAGGGAGAAATAAATGAAACGCGGAATCCTGATACTTTGTGTGATCCTGCTTTGCGCGGGATGCTCTGACGGTCTCTTGACAGAGATGGACCGTCTTGCCGCTGACCCCGAGGTTGTATCCCCGGCGGTAGCATCCTTTCAGAGTGAGCTGACGGTTTCTGTCAGCTGGGATGAGGATGAAGCGGCGGATGAATATGTGCTCCGGCGGGCGGAGGATTCATCGGGAGTCCTGAGCTATGAGATTCTGTATGAAGGACCGGTGAACCATTACCGGGACACTGATGTGGCAGATGAGGGCCGTTACCTGTATACCCTGACAAAAAAGAAGGGCAACCGGGAGTTCGGTCCATCCCGGCCGGTGCTGGGGGTAGGAAGCGACTGCATCGGGGATATCTGGGAGCCGAATAATACGAAAGAGCAGGCTGCGACCCTGGATCACGAACTGATAGCAAACAGTTTCTACTACGAGGATGCCGCTACCCACAGTACGGTGCAGGATACTGACTGGTACAAAATAAGCATTCCGCCGCGGTGCAGCGCCTCTATTGTGGTTGTCCAGTCGGACCCCATCCCTGCGCAGAACTCATCGCATCTGAGTTATCTGGTGGAAGGGACAGGTCCTGCGGAAACCATCGCCAGCGGCGTATTGTATCCCATTGAAAACACAGGCTTAACCACTGCTACCTTTCTGTTCTGCATACGTCCCCGGGCAGAGGAGTGCCGGGACGATCTGACCTTGAGCGGCGGAACGGTCATCAAATATACCCTGCAGATCAGCAGGTTTGATTTTCTATGAAGGGCGTACTGCCTTCAAGGAAGGTACAGATGAAAAAGAAAGTAAAGAACCCGGGTGTACTCTCCGGAGTCCTTGTCCTGCTGATTCTGATATTCAGCGCCTGTCCGGTTACCCCGAAACAGGCTGATGAAGCCATTGTCGGCACGGACGGATTTGAAGAGGTTAATGAGCTTTTTGCTGATGGAGATGAAGAGGGGAAGGTCGTTTTTGCGACCAATGATCCTGCTTACTGGAGTACCCTGGGCTATACCCTGTGGGCGTTAAACGGCGAGGTTCAGGAGCCTTTTGTCTCCCGGGAGGTAAAATGCAACAAGATCTCCGGGGCCGCCGGTGCGGGGTACGGCCTTGTGTTCTGCCACTGGGAAAGCAGCGATCCGGACACCGGAGAGACGATGCTGACGGTGATGATAAACACCCTGGGGGAGTACATCGTGGGTGAGGTGGCGGATGATACGTTTTATGAGTTTTTTCCCTGGCGGGAATCTGAGTATCTGAAGAAGGGATACAACCAGGGGAATGTTGTGGGGCTGCGCTGGGATTCCGGAGAATCCCGCTTTGAGCTCAGTTTTAACGGGTATTCTGAAACAACCTTCACCGACGAGACCGAACCGCTGCATACAGGGGGAGAGAACGGATATATCGTGGTGATCTCTCCTGCAGATACCTTTCCGGAGAATCCTGTACAGGTGGTTTTTACCGAATAGGAGGAACTGGTATTTACGCGCCAGGAGAACGGGGGAAAAAGTGAAAAAAAGGGAAATGTATATGAATATAAAGAGCCGATTGACAGCCATTCTGTTGCTGGAAACCTTCATAGCCGGGACAGTTGCCCCGCCGGTGTACGCGGATGCACCGCGGCAGGAGATGCTGCCCGGTTCGGTGTATGTGAACGAAGCGGCGGAACAGGGAGAAGCAGAGCTTGGTGTGCCCGGCATGGGTACTAACTAACAGGTGCAAATCCTGTAATCACCCCTGAAAGGAGGGAAGATTTAGACGACGGCAAGGGTGCCCGAAGAAACCCAATGACTCCGCTTAAGAAGCTAAGCATGAAAGGAAGTTGTTGGGCCAATGAGGGATCTGAAGGAAGCCTGAGTCAAGATACCTGCCTGAACGCAAGTGAACCTTCGTGAGGCCGTGTCGGAGGGAAGAGGTGCCCAAGACCACCGAAGACCTATATCCTTTTGCGTAACACCGATGAGGTATGGAAGGCAGGCGAGGTATCAAGAAGCTAGTACCCTTACCCGGGGAGGAGCCGTTGGCTTGGGAACTGTGTAACAGCGACATGAGATTCCCTAAGACATCCAGCAATGGATGTCTTATGAGCCAAGGGCTTTCAGATGAAGCCATAGTAGCCATAAAACCGAGTGCCGATGAGAGTACGGTGACGTATTCGAGGATAAACCACTGGGAAAGAGACAGGGATGTCAAAGGTGAAGGGTGGAACATGCAAGCGAGCTTGAAAAGCTCACCAATAACTACTCCCGAGGAGTTTTTGTCTACGGAGCCATACGGAGGACCGAAACGTATATGAGGTCTACATCCGCAGGGTCTGAACGTTGAGACGGGAGTGCAAGGAGTGACCGTGAACCAGTACGAGCTGGCCATCGAACAACCAAGTCTCTTCGAATCGCTGTGTACCGTATCAGTCCTACAACGAGGATTCAAGGCCGTGAAACGCAATGGAGGATCACCCGGCATTGACGGGGTAAAGATCCAGGAGTTTGAACGGAACCTAAACGAAGAGCTGCTCCTCCTCCAGAAGGAACTGGCAGGATGGACGTACAAACCCAAACCGGTGAGACGGGTAGAAATACCCAAACCGGGCCCACAAGCAGGAGTCCGACTATTGGGCGTCCCATGCATCCGCGATCGTGTGGTGCAGGCGGCCATAAAATACCTGCTTGAACCTCTGTATGAACCGCAGTTCTCGGATTCGAGCTACGGGTTCAGACCACATCGAAGCCAAAAGCAGGCAGTGGCCAAAGCGAAAGCACTTGTGCAAAGCGGAAAAGAGTACGTGGTGGATATCGATCTATCGAAGTTCTTCGACCGTGTTAACCATGACCGACTCATCCGGCGTCTATCGGAAACGATCCAGGACAAGCGAATCTTACGTCTGATCGGAGAGACCTTACGAAGTGGCGTCATGAACAACGGTGTTGTGTCCGCCACCCAGGAAGGAACAACCCAAGGGTCACCGTTAAGTCCACTACTGAGCAACGTCGTCCTTGACGAGTTAGACAAGGAGTTGGAACGGCGGGGACTTGAATTTTGCCGATACGCTGACGATAGCAACATCTTCGTGAAAACGGAGAAAGCAGCGCAACGAGTCATGGCGAGTATAACGAAGTTTATCGAAGGGAAGCTCAAGCTCAAGATTAATCGGGGCAAGAGTAAAGTGGCTCTGTCCAGGTACGTGAAATTCCTTGGTATGACTATCATAGCCGGAACGATAGCGATATCGGCGGCATCAATAAACCGAGCGATGGAACGCATCAAAGAGCTTACCCCACGGGGGACAAGATACACCTTGGAGCAGACTATCCAGAGGATAAACCAATGGTACAGTGGATGGGCATCGTATTATGGGATGACCCAATATCCCGCACAATTGCGGAACATTGAGGCACATGTACGAAGACGGCTGCGAGCAAGAATCATTGATCAACAGAAGCGAAGACGACACGTGGTGAGAACATTTATGAGAAGAGGCGTTTCCGAAACTACTGCAAAGAAGGCGGTGTATTCGAACAAGAAACGATGGGCATTGAGTAAAACAATGGCGGCGGGGCTGGCGTTTCCGAACACCTGGTTCATCGAGACGATGGGTCAGATTGTCCGGTCCGATGATGACCTACCGCACTGGTTTACGGTGAAACGATGGATCAAGCTTACATGAGGAGCCGTGTACGAGACCCGTACGCACGGTTCTGTGAGAGGACGGCGGGCATAAGCCCGCCTCCTACTCGATAAGGCGAGTTTCTCGCAAGCCCGGAGACCGGGGGTGAATATATCTCTGAATCTGTTTCCATCATTGTCCCTGCCGGGGCGGTGGAGAAGCCAACCACTATACGGATTGAGAAGCTGAATCGGGTGAAAGGGCTTTCTGCCCATATGTCGAATGTGACCTCCGGAGCGGTGGGCTACCGCTTTTTACCCGAGGGCACGAGTTTCATGAGGGTGGTAAAGGTGACGCTGCCCTTTGACCGGCGAATCCTGGAGTCGGAAACAGCCCTGTCGAACCTGTATACCTGGTACTACGACACGGATGAATCCCGCTGGCGGAAGCTTGAACGCTGGTGCGTGGACCGGGAACAGGCGACTGTGACCAGCCTTACGACCCATTTTACCGACATGATAACCTCCACCCTGACCCTGCCGGAGGGGCCGCAGGCTGTCGATTTTGATGTAAACAGCATCAAGGACCTGAAGGCTGCGGATCCGGCCGCGGAGGTTCCGCGGGTCCAGGGGCTTGAAGCCGGCAGCATGGGAGGGGCGGGCTTCTCCCTGCCCGTACGCGTTCCCAAAGGCAGGGGAGCGGTGACACCGAAGCTCGCCCTGACCTACAGCAGTGAACATCAGAACGGCTGGATGGGCCGGGGATTTGACATAGGGGTTTCCTCTGTTGCCATAGATACACGCTTTGGATTACCGGACTACGGCGGAGAAGACACCTATACAGTAGACGGTGAAGAGCTTGTTGCCACCGGGGAAATGGAGGATGGAGCTTTAAAATATCAACGCCGAAAAGAGGGCAGTTTTGAACGGATTCTCTGGTACGTGAACGATGACCGGCGCTGGGAGGTGACGGATAAAAACGGCACGACCCGGGTGTACGGAACGGGAGACGGCTGGATTGGCCCCGACCGCGGCGACCGGACAAAAATCTACCGCTGGCACTTAAGCCGGGTGATCGATGCCAACGGAAATACCGTGGATTACAGCTATATCTGTGATGAGATAAACAAGGCGGTGTACCTGCGGGAAATCCGCTATTCGGGCAATGAGGAGACCGGAGAAGCGGGGCTTTACCGGATAGGTTTTGACCTTGATATCAGCGACGATACCCGGCCGGACCGGCGTGTTGATGCCCGGGGGGGCTTTGTCTCGAAGCTTACCGGGCTGTTGCAGGGGGTGGAGATCTCCTATGACGGATTGGTCTTCCGGCGCTATGAGTTCAGCTATGAGCAGAACATCTTCGGTCAGACCCAGCTTGTCGAAACAGCCGAATATGACGGAGGGGAACAGCAGTTCTACTGCTATGGATTTGAGTATCACAGTCCGGAGCAGCAGGAGGACGGTTATGCCGGGTTTGAGGAGACCTCTGTCAGCCTTGGGAACCCTGACGAAATTCCGGCCCTGCAGAAAGACCGCTCCTTGAGCCTCGGAGGGAGCCTTTATACGGGGGTTACCGTGCGGGGGCCGAAGATCGATTTCTGGGGAGGCCTTAAATGGGTCGTTGCCGCCAACTTCGGACTGCGGGCGGGTATGTCCTCATCCTCCGGCAGGACCGAGATTTCTTTTCTGGATCTGACCGGTGATAGCCTTGCGGATATCGTGCTTTCCAACGGTAAAAAGGCCGTCTGTGTTCCCAACCGGGGGGATTACTTTGATTTTGAGAATACCATCAATTTCGGGAGCCTCCCGAAGGAAGTAAACGAGAATGACTCGACTTCTTACGATATAGGGCTTTCTGTCGGGGTCTTTCCCCTGTCCGGATCGACCACCTGGCAGTGGGGAAGTTCAAAAACGAAGAGCAGTTTCAGTGATCTGGACGGTGACGGCTTTGTAGATTTTGTTGCCTCCGGCAGAACAGGGTACAAGAGGAATCAGCAGGGTACCGGTTTCGTGGACGGACAGCTTCGCACTTCCGGGGCCTCAGGTGAGATTGTCGAGATTTCCGAGAACGAACGCAGAGGTCTTGAAAACAGTTATTATATTCAGGAGCCGCTGCGGCGCTGGAAAGCATATCGCTCAGGAACAGTCAGAGTGGAGAACGAGTTTTCCTGCGTCGATAACACCTGGGCGGCTCAACGGGATGAAACCGCCTGGACCCGCACTCCGGATACCGCGCACAGTGTCTCCTTTACCCACGGAGGTTCGTCAGAAGATGCTCAGGCAATTGATGAGGTTACAATAAACGCCGGGGAATCTCTCTATTTTCACCTGGATACAAGGGGTGAGCCCCGGGGAGATGATCTTAACTGGCGTTCCAGAGTGAGTTACCGGGATGTGGAGTATTTTGAGGACTGGGAGCAGTACGGTGATTTCCTGACACCTCCCTACGAGTATAAACACCTTCCTGATGATGATCTTGATGAAATCTACAACGGAGTCTATATAACCGATCCGAATGATTCAGAGCAGAAGATCAGAGTCTATCACCGCATCAGCAACTGGAAAGATGTCGCGAAAAGCGATGTACGGGTTGCGAATGCCTTGATTCGGGAAGGCTTTATCAGCCTGCCGCGGATTCCCGCACACCTGTATCAGCGGCTTATGACGATGGCGGGAACGAGAATCTCCATCATTAATGTTGGTTCGGATCCCAGGGCAATTCCATCAGAGCGGTACCGGCTGTTCTACGGTTATACCCTGGCCCCGGAGGAGAACATGTGTTACCGGACAGACTCTGCTGGAGAGGCTGTTGCGCGAAGGCATCTTGATGAACTGTGCGACCAGATTGGAACTGCGGCCGTGCGAAACCTTCTCCGTCCGAAATTCCTTGACGGTGAGCGGATGTATCTTGAACACGACGGTTCTGCCCGTTCGTATACCCGCTCCGCTCCTGCGGTCTCCCTGGCAGCTGAGATAGTGGATACCGATGATCGAACCGGGGCCCTTGGGGAACAGAGTCTCTCCGGCGAGATTGTCCTTGACCGCACCCATGATTCAGAGAGCGGAGAGTTTCTGTATTCCCATATTCTCATCTCCGATGAGTCGGGATTTCATCTTGTGCGGCGGGAGGGCAATACCGATACAGTGCTTGATTCGGCCCAGGTGAACAGCAGTGCATCCGGCATCAGTGTCGATCTGCCGGACGACGGAGTCACCCGGCACTTTGCACTACGCGGCGGCACCTCGCTGATCAGAAGGCTCCCGGAATCGGCTTTTGAAGGAGTTTTGAGAGAAAGTCTGCTTGCAGGGGAGGAGTTCAGGGCGGATGATCTCTTTCCCCTTGACGGGAGCCTGTGGAATGCTGTTCTGGCAGAAGGTAATCTGACCGAAGAGGAAGCGGCGGAGTACGCCGCGGCCTTTGTGTACGATGAGCAGAACGATTCCTGCACCCCGCAGCCTGATATCGATGATGATCTGTATCTCTCATTCCTGAAACTCCTGGACCGGCTGTCTGACAACGGAGACTCTGCTCTGGATATGCTCCCTGAGGATAATGCCTTCCGAATCGTTCTGTTCAGCGCGGATGAGTATGCCGCGTTTTTGTCCGCTCAGGAACCTGATACGGCCGCTGCCGTACAGGGGTGTTTTACCGGGTATTCCGACCCGGAAGCTGTACGCTGGTATGCCCTGAGCGGACATTTGAGTCCGGATGAGGCGGCAGCCATGACCGATGCGCTCCGGCGTTACCGGGTCATGGCTGAGCTCTTACCCTGGTACGGTGATGACGGGGAGTATTACCTGCTCGATGAAGCCATACGATCAGGCAGTGATGAAGCGAACCAGGTTTCGGCGGCTCTTGGAGCAGCCGGGTTTACCGTATGGACGCGCCTTGAACGGAGCATACGCTACAGCTCCGACGGGAGCTTCAGTGTGGAAGATATCGGGACTGCCGATGCGCAGGGGCTTGAAGCATTTTGTCCTCTTCCTTCTGAAGGACCAGCAGGAATGGTCCCGGCCGGAAGGCTCCGGATTCCTGTGTACGATAATGAAGGAGTGTGCCGGCTGAGGGTGATTGATATTCGTCAGGCGGATTCGGGAATCGATTATTCCCATGAGAACATGGTGGATTACTCATTTCTGAACGGAATTAATCTGGGTGATATCGAAGAAGTTCCCGGAGTATCCGAGGATGATGTTGATACCAGTGAACTGGAGAATGAATATTCCCAGGAAACTTTTGCAGGCGGCACATACGGCTGGTTTTACGGGGCCTGGACAGGGAACTACCCGTGGGATGAAAATGAGCTTTTCAAACCCCGGGCCGATGAGAACAGTCCGGATGAGTATACTGAATCCTCAACGCCGCCGCCGCCCAGCTTTCTTCCCCTCAACAATAATGAAAAAGATGGAAGCCGGATTATCAGGACGGACGGAAAAGAGGAGGTAAGAGAGGTTTCCCCTGAGGCCTGGATCGGTGTGGACAACAGGTATTCGGATTCCGAATGGCGTGAGGATGGTTCAGTCAGGTACACAGAATATACCTTTGCCCCCTATATTGAAGGGCAATTCTTTCATCCTGCCCGGGTGGGAGGCGACACCTACTACCAGGCGCCGCGTACCGGAACCATGGCCGGGGACGGCTGCCTGACAACCTTGCGAAAAGGGAAAAACTCAGGCAGGGACAACAGTTTTTCCATCGGCGGCCTGTACAATGGAAGCAGGAATAAAAGCGATTCCTGGCTGTATAAGAATTTTCAGGATATTAACGGCGACCGCTATCCCGATGTAATCTATTTCCCATCGAATGGCGGAAGATCGGTTCGGGTAATGTACGGTGCTGTCGATGAGGATGGGGCATTCTCTCTCGGAGATATGGTTCCCTGGAGTGCCGCATTCGACTATCTCAGCTTCAACGAGAACCACAGCGAGGGCTTTGGTGCTTCACCCCTGGCAGCGGTTGGGGCAATTAAAAATCTCTTCAGGGACGGAAAACAGGAGTCGTCGGGAATCGCTGCTCCGGATAAGGATGCAACAAGTTTCGGCGTCAGCATCAACGGGACGGCCTCCTCGAACACCCAGCGTATGGCCCTGCGGGACATCAACGGCGACGGGCTCCCTGATCAGCTGCACCGGGACGGAACCGGAGCACTCCTGGCTGCAATCAACACCGGAGAAGGTTTTGCTCCTGTAACAACTCTTTCCGGAGGCCTTGATGTTGACTTTTTTACCAGCCCCGGCGATTTTACAGGTGCAACTGATTCCCGGGGACTTGATTACAGTAATGTCGGGAGTTTCGGTGGAACCGTATCCGTGGGATTTGGGAGTGAAACAGTTTCCATCGGCGCAAGCTGCGGCCTTACCGGGAATGCCAACCGAAGCTTGTTCCGGCTGGCGGATGTAAACGGTGACGGACTGCCTGATCAGGTGGCAAAACGGGCGGAAGATGACTACTTTGAGGTACTGTTTAACCTTGGAGATGCCTTTGCCTCAGAGAGTGTCAGGATTTACCGGGACGACTGGACCAATCTGGACCTTAATGAGGCGATGCGGGAATCCCTGAACAGCCAGATATCTTCTGCAATCAATACCTTTACCGGTCTGTCCGTACCAACCAGTCTGCCGGATTTTAATATCGATCTGGGGTCCCTTGAGTTTGAGGACAGGCTCGGAATAGAACTGAATCCTTTCAATATTGATGATACCCTGGAGTATTCTGCGGGTCTCTCTCTTAATCTGAACTCTTCACTGACCATCTCGATTCCGATATTCGCTCCCCCGCTCACCTTTGACATATCCCCCGGGGTAAACGGGTCCTATGTTAATACCGCCGCGACCCTGAAATACCAGGATATCACCGGCGACGGACTTCCCGACCATGTCCTGCGGGTCCCCGGAGAAAACCGGATCCGGGTCATGGAAAACCGACTGGGGACCGTGGGGCTCTTAAAAACAATACAGTCGCCCTTCGGCGGCACCACGGAAATCAGTTACACACGGGTGGGCAATACCGTTGACATGCCCCAGAGCAGGTGGGTTCCGGAAACGATCCGCGTGAGTGACGGCTTCCAGGACGACCCCGACAGACCGGGAGAACACAGCTACGTGCAGTCCTTTGCCTTTGAAAACGGTGTCTATGACCGGCACGAACGCCTTTTTTGCGGATTCGGCAGCGTCAGAACCACCCGCTACGAATCCTGCCAGGGATCTGACCCGGCTGCATGGAGCATCGCCTCGGTAAGCGAGGACAGCTACGCGGTTAATCCCGCCTACGACGACAACATCTACCGCCGGGGGCTCCTTACCCGCCGCGCCGTTTACGACCGACACCCGGAGGATTCCGGAGCACTTCTCTACAGTGAAAAACTCTACACCTATGACTTTGTTCCCCTTGCAGACAGAAGCCGCTTTCCGCAGCTGCTGCAGGAGACCGAACGGCTCTATTCTCCGGAAGACCAGACCCACACCGAAAAGCGCAGCGAATACCGCAGGTACAACGAGTACGGCAACGTGGAACTCCTGACCGACTACGGCTCCACCGGTGACCCTGACGATGACATGACAGCAGAGATTTTCTACGCTGAACTCGACTCAGGCCGCTACCTGCATGCCCATCCCCAATCCATTGAAGTGCGGGACAGCGATGATACCCTGCTGCGCCGCCGCTCCGGGGTCTACGACACATCCCGGGGAAACCTGATCAGACTGGACCAGTACTACAGCGAAAGCGAGTGGTCCGTCCACCTGTTGGAGTGGGACCGCTACGGAAATCTTACTCGCATGGAAGGCCCCCGGGGGCAGGCGGTTGAAGTTGACTATGATGACGCGGTCCATACCTACCCGGTGTGCATCCGCAGCCTGAATGACCGGGTCTCCTTTAGCCCGACCTACACCAGCTCCATGGAGTGGGACTACCGTTACGGCAAAGAGCGCATCCTGACCGATCAGAACGCCAATGTGCAGACCCGCGAGTACGACAGTTTCGGGCGGCTCACCGAAGTGAGGAGTCCCTATGATACCGGCACACTGCCCGCAGTCGCCTTCGATTACCGCAGCGATGCCTTTCCCTGGCAGGCGGTAACTGTCAACAAGGTGAGCCATGATCCTGTATCCGAGGACGACATGCTGACAGCCGTAACCAGCGACGGGCTGGGACGGATTATCCAGACAGCCAAGGAAGGAGAAGTCCATACCAAAGGAACCGGCTGGAACTGCTCAGGTGCCGTTGCTTTTGACGGAGCAGGACGTGCCGTACAGGAAGGGCAGACGGTCTTTGCGGAGGGTACAGGCGAACTTTTTACAAACCTTCCGCCCCTGGCAGGCCTTAAGAACCCCACCGGCAAAAGCTACGACCCCCTGGACCGGGTAGTTAGTATCGTACTGCCCGATGATCCTGAGGACCCGGAGGATGACGCGGTTATATCGGTCAGCTACCAGATAGAAGCGGCCAATCTGCTGGAGATAAACACCGACCCCAAAGGGAATATTACCGAAACGATCAAGGACCCCCGGGGAAACATCCGGGAACTGCGAAAAAAGGCCCCGGGGGGAGAACTCCTGAAGCGGGCACGCTACGAGTACTCGCCCTTGAGCGAGCTGATCCGGAGCCTTGAATACAAGCTGGAAACAGGCGTATCATACCCTGTGGAGTACGCCTACGATCTGGCAGGCCGCAGAACCCTCATCGAAAGCCCGGACGCCGGGAAAATCACCTTTGAGTACGACAGGGCCGGCAACCCGGTAAAGAAGGTGGACTCCAAGCTGCGGGCCAAAGGCCAATCCATCCGCTACAGCTACGACGGACACAACCGGCTTACCCGCATAGAGTACCCTGAAACAACGGACACCACCTTTGAATACGGCGGAAGCAGCCAGACAGATGAAAACCAGGCAGGCCGCCTTGTACGGCGGAGCGACTCCTCCGGCACCATCGAGTACCGCTACGGAAAACTCGGAGAAGTACTCTTTACCAACCGCAGCTTAAACCGCCTGTCTCCCGCAGCTCCCTCGAAGAGTGCGGAAACAGGCTTTGTCTACGACTACCTTGGCCGCCTTGAATCAATCACCTACCCGGATACGGAGCTTGTCAGCTACAGCTACAACGCCGGCGGGCAGGTAAACCACGTGGAAGGCTTAAGCAAAGGAAGCACCACCGTCTACATAGAAGAGATCGGCTACGACGAGTACAGCCAGCGGGTATACATGGAATACGGGAACGAAGTTGTAACCGAGTACAGCTATAACCCGTATCGCCGCTGGCTCGATACCATTGTGACCACCAACCCCGGCGGCTACCGGGAGTATCAGAACATCGAGTACAGCTTTGACCCCGTGGGTAACATCGAGGGTTACAGCAACGAGGTCTACGGCTACAGCACCGAACAGCAGTACAGCTACGACGCCCTGAACCAACTGGTCAGTGCCGCAGGGACCTACGAACACACTCCCTTCAACACCCAGGTTGACTACACCTCCCGCTACAGCCAGGAATATGACTTTGATTCCCTGGGGAACTTCAGCAGCAAGACCTCGAGTCAAGGGTACTCACCGAACCGAACGCCCATGGGCTCACTGAATTACAACCTTGAGTACCGCTACTACGAGGGAAAACCCCACCGGGTACAGTGGGTCGGCAACACCCACTACAGCTACGACAACAACGGGAATGTAATAGAAGAACGGGAAGGCGGCCCTTCGGCAGAAGCTTCAGCCGGAATCTCCACCCTGGTAAAGGACGGAGCCTTACGCTCAGTCAACCGCGGTTTTGCCCTGATACGGAACCCCGATGAGAGCGAAGAGACCGTCGCCACGCGAAGCTATGAGTGGGACGAAGAGAACCGGCTGACCGGCTACGCTGACAGGCGGGTGAACATGGCCTACGTGTATGACGCCGATAACCAGCGGACAGTAAAATACCACATACAGGCCGGAGAAGAGACCCTCTACTTTGACCAGTTCTGGCAGGGGGTGAACGAGGACAGCGACTTCCGTCAGTCAAAGCACATCTACCTGGGAGAAACCCGCATTGCAACACGCTTAAACCTGGAATCGCGGAACGGAAGTACAGACTCCAGCTATGAGCTGGTGAACACCTACTACTACCACCCGGACCACCTGGGAAGCGCCCAGTTTGTAACCGACCGGGATGGAGGCCAGTACGAGCACATGGAATACACCCCTTACGGAGAGCTGTGGGAGGAACAGGTCTCCGACAGCTACGATATGATACCCTTCCGCTTTACCGCAAAGGAATATGACGAGGAGACCGGGCTGTATTATTACGGGGCGAGGTACCTTGATCCGAAGCGGGGGAGATGGTTGTCGAGTGATCCGGCAATGGACGGGCTGAATTGGTATGGGTATGGGGGAAATAATCCTCTGTTTTATAGTGATCCAGACGGAAGAGAGATTTTGCCAATTTTTAATTCACAAAGACAAAACTCGGATACAAATAGAAATGCTTTAGTAGGTCCGGAACCGACTGGTAGAATTTGGCCTGACGGAAAATATAGGATGAATTCAATTGGATTGGAAGGATGTTTATTTGTTGCTGCTGTAAATGTGGGAAATTCAATACGAAAGCATAATGATGCTATGCGAGGTTCACCGAGTTGGGAATCTGGATCAGGGATATCGGTTGCATCCCTTTCGAGAAGTGAACGTTATTTTAGTATCTTTGGAGCAAATGATGATTTTGTTGATGGAGGATTAGAACAGGACTTTGCAACAGGATCGGATCATATAACAACTTTGTTAAAAGATATGACGGGGAATGACTATAATGTTGATCGTATTAGGGACCCCGAGAAATCGAAAGAACTAATCAAAGAATATGCCCAGAGCGATTCCGATAATGGATATATAATCGGGTTTGATGGACGACATTTCTTTAATATAACTGGATATAATGAAAAGAAGCAGGAAGTAAGTGTTAATGATCCTTTAGGAAAACGATCTACATACTCAATGAAAGAGATACGAGGAATCTACTTAATTACACGTGAGGAACAATGAAGAATACGATTATAATTCTTTGTACCGTTGTTTTTATAGTATCTTGTTCGATAAGTGTTGAAGTTCTTAATTCGGCAATAAAGGATGGTGATATCGAGCAAGTTAGACAAATCTTAGATCGGGATCCCATTCTCGTACAGAAATTCGATTCATACAAGAATAATCCTATCTCTATCGCCATAGAAAATGAAAATATAAAGATGGTTGATCTCTTTTTAGATTATGGAGCGAATCCTAATTCTGAAATATTTTATAAAGAAAAAATGTCTCTTTTATATTATTCAATTCTGATGGAAGAATCAAATCTTGCTTTGAAATTACTACATTTAGGTTCAAGTATAGATTATGTAACTGATAGTGATGGATTTCCATTACTTCATTTAGCTGCGGTTAAAGCAAGTGACAAAGTATTCGATGAGATAATATCACGGGAACCAGATTTGTCAGTAAAGATTGCAGAGGATGAGTACGCTTTTTATTCTGCAATTGTTGCACATAAACCTATGCGCGCGATAAAATTATGTTCTCCAGAACTATTAAACAGCGTCAACAAATCAAAACTATGGTTCGAAATTGTTAGCAATTGGGAAGATGGATCAGAGGAATTAGGAAATGAAATAAAAAATGAGATAGGATTGCTTCTGTTTGAAGATGCACTCTTATTTGAAGGTATATACTGGGGAAACTATGAAGCTGTAGAGTGGCTAATCGATAATGGGTTAAACCCCAACAAACGTATCAACGCTGTGCAAATAGGCTATCTTGGTGATACTCCTATTGATGAAGCTAAAATCAGGAGAGGACGGCTAATTTCTTATAGTGGCGGTGATACTAAACTATCTACCGATGATCCAGAAGTTAAGAGCTATGATCGGATCATTGAACTATTAGAAAATACTTCCAATTAGGAACTATACACCACCGAATGACCAAATTGAGCCGCGTCCCGGAAAGTTCCGGGACGTCTGCTCCAATTGATCGATTCGGTGGAGCGTAATAAAATTGTTCATTGATATTTAATAGAGAAGGAATAGTATTCAGGAGGACGGGCTGTTTGGCCCGTCCTTCATTATCTTTTATATAGATGACCAAAAAAGGGGGAGCTACTCCCCCGTGACAATGAACCTGCGCCACTCGACTTTGCTGTTGCGAAAGTTAATAAGGTACCCAACAGGAACCTTGGACAGACGGAGGTAATTTATAAGCTGCGCCTCCATGGCTGCCGTGAGCTGCCGCACT